>JBAPZR010000925.1:0-11519 GCA_049285335.1 Xanthobacteraceae bacterium
GCGGCATAGAGCTGTTCACACGTCGGATCAGTGTCGCTGCCGCCCTGCTTGAGATTGAGGATGGTGGCCTTAAATGGTGCGACCGGCTCTGGCCATTTGATGCCCGCCTCGTCATGGAAGGCTTCGATGATGGCCGCCACCAGCCGGCTCGGACCGATGCCGTAGGAGCCCATATGGACCGGTCGTTCCACGCCGTCCGGGCCAGTGACCACGGCTTTCATAGGCTCCGAATATTTGGTGCCGAAATAAAAGATATGGCCGACTTCGATGCCGCGCGCGGAAATGCCCTTTCCCGCGCCGAGCTTGGCGAAGGCGTCTGCATCGTGTTTCTCCGAGGTCGCCGCGTAGAGCGACGTCCATTTGTCCACGATCGCCTGGAGGCCGGGCACGTTATTGAAATCCACGTCGGGGCTCGGAGCTTCGAAGTTGAGATAATCGCTATGGCAGAACACCTCGCTCTCGCCCGTGTCCGCCAGGATGATAAATTCGTGGGAAAGGTTGCCGCCGATCGGTCCGCTTTCGGCGACCATCGGGATAGAGCGCAACCCCATGCGCGCGAAGGTGCGCAGGTAAGCGACGAACATGCGATTGTAGGCGTGCTTCGCGCCGGCAAAATCGAGGTCGAAGGAATAGGCGTCCTTCATAAGAAATTCGCGCCCGCGCATGAGCCCGAAACGCGGCCGCACCTCGTCGCGGAATTTCCACTGAATGTGATAGAGGTTGAGCGGCAGGTCCTTGTAGGACTTCACATAGCTGCGAAAGATCTCGGTGATCATTTCCTCGTTGGTTGGTCCATAGAGCATATCGCGCTCATGGCGGTCCTGGATGCGCAGCATCTCCTTGCCATAGGCCTCGTAGCGGCCGCTCTCGCGCCAGAGATCGGCGGACTGGATCGTCGGCATCAACAGTTCGATGGCCCCGGAACGATTCTGCTCCTCGCGGACGATCTCGCAGATCTTCTGCAGAACACGCAAGCCGAGCGGCAGGAAAGCATAGATGCCGGCGGCTTCCTGACGGATCATGCCGGCTCGCAACATCAATCGGTGTGAGGCGATTTCCGCCTCTTTAGGCGTTTCACGCAAGATCGGCAGGAAGTAACGGGAAAGGCGCATGAATTCTCGCTTCAGTACGGTGGTCTCATGCAGTGAAGCCGCATGCGGACCAAAAACACAAGAGTTCCCAGTTCTATCGCGATCAAACAACCGGGATTCAAAATTTTTTGCTCCGCCGGCCCGGACCTCTGATGACAACCGCTCGAAGATCAATTAGAAATGCTGCCGCCGGACCGAGATTGCCGCAGATGGCGGCGATTTCGGACCAGGCGGTCCAAGTCTCGGGAGGATGACCGCGACCGTTAAGTGCCCCTGCCGCCCGTGCAAATTTCTCAATAAAGAGGTGCGGCAGGTGTGAAAGAAATTCATGGCAGGGCCCTCGGCCCTGCTTTTTCTTTTTTCGCCCTAACCTTTGAGCAAGCTTGGCTTTGGACCGCTCCGGCGTGCTCAGTTTATCCGCGCCACGACCTGCTCCAGGGCGGCAAAGAACTTCTGCCAGCCGTATTTGGCGCCCTGGTAGGCCTGCTGCTGATCGGGCCGAAAGCCCGACTGTTCCATGCGCAGGTGGGTTCCTGCGCCCGATGGGGTGAGCGTCCAGCTGACCACGCTTTCGAGGCCATAGGCCGCCCAGGTGTAAGCCAGCGTTTTGTTCGGCTCGACTTCGAGAACCTGACAGTCGACGGCGCCCCAATCGGCGCGAAAGCTAAAACGATGGTCGACCACGGCTCTAAAGTCATTCTTCATGAGCCACTCCTCGATCAGGTGCGGTTGCGTGAGCGCGCGCCAGATCTTTTCCGGCGGAAACGGGATGTCTCTTTCGACAACCACGGAAAGCGCTTCGGCCGCGTCTTTGCTCATTGGTCCATCCTTTTGAGAAGATTTTCGAGGTCGTCGAACCGGCTTTGCCAGAAGCCGGCCATTTGGCTGGTCCAGTCGATCAGCGGGGCCAACGCGCCGAGCTGCGCGCTGTAATGCGTCTGACGACCTTCCTGGCGGTCACGCACCAGTCCGGCTTCTTTGAGGACCCCGAGATGCTTTGAGACGGCCGGTTGTGACACACCGGCGCGAGCCGTCAAGGCGCCGACCGTCTGCTCGCCCTCGCGGCACAATCGCTCGAAAATGGCGCGCCGGGTCGGATCGGCCAACGTCCTAAAAAGCACATCGTGAGCGCGCGGCATGCGAGATCGATAACTTGCTGGTTATTGGTAGACATATAACCCTACAGTTATGCGTAAAGTCAAGCACTCCCGCTTGTTCCGCTTCGAACCCCAGGATCATCCGTAACGTATTGATTTTTTAGGATTATTGGAAGAATGTCATCAAGCCGTCGATCGTGACCCAATGTTTCGAATAAACGAAATAGCAAACCGCGTAGATCGCAATGGCCACAAGCGTCGTCCAAAGGAGCTTGCGCCCAATTTTGACGCTAACCGGCGCGCCGGGATCGGTCCCAGCAACCATATCCTCGCCCTCGTGTTGGCTGCGTATTCCCCACGGCAGGACGGCGAAGAGTACCACCCACCAGATCAAGAAAAAGATCGCCAGCGCCGTCGCGACGGGCATGTCAGCTCTGCTCTAGTTCGATCAAGGCACCCGAGAAATCCTTGGGGTGAAGAAACAGTACCGGTTTGCCGTGCGCGCCGATCTTCGGCTCGCCATCGCCGAGCACGCGCGCGCCGGCCGCCTTGAGCGCTTGCCGGGCGGCACCGATATCGTCCACCTCATAGCAAATGTGGTGAATGCCGCCCTCGGGATTGCGCTCGAGGAAGCGGGCGATCGGCGAGTCTTCCCCGAGCGGTTCAAGAAGTTCGATTTTAGTGTTCGGCAGTTCGACGAAGACCGTGGTTACCCCATGCGCCGGCTGCGGCGTCTCGGCCGAAACGTCCGCTCGCAACACATCGCGATAGATCGCAGTCGCCTTTTTAAGATCGCGCACGGCGATAGCCACGTGATTGAGCCTGCCGATCATGGTTTCGCCTTTCAACACGCAATGCCGGCCTTAGATGACGGCACCGGCAAGGTCAAACCACGAGCACGTGCACATGGCAGACCGGCTTCTTGTTCCAGCGCTCGGCAACGGCGCCGCGCACCGCCCGCCGCAACGATTCAGCGACCTCGTCGGGATCGCGGCGCCGCGGCTTCGGTAGCGCCTCGAATGCCTTCTCGACCGCGCGTAGCGCCACCTCCGTCATAGAAGCGCCGCTGGCATCGACCTCGGGTAGGCCGATCAACTCAACCTCGGGATCCGCCACAAGCGCGCCTTTGTCGTTCATCGCCAGCGCAACGCTGACGATTCCGGAAAAGCTCAAGCGGCGTCGCGCCGCGATGGTGCGCGCCTCGGCATCGATGATTAGCGCGCCGTCCTTGTAGAGGCGGCCGGACGGAAGCGCGTCGATGATTTGGGCCGCTCCGGGCGCCAGGCGCACCAGATCGCCATTGCGGCAGACGAGCACCTGCGGCACGCCGGCGCGGCGGGCGAGCGCAGCGTGCTCGGCGAGATGCAAAGCTTCGCCATGCGCCGGGATAAGGATGCGGGGCCGCACCCAGCCGATCATATCGCGCAATTCGTCGCGCCGGGGATGGCCGGAGACGTGAACCAGATGTGTCCGGTCGGTGATGACCTCGACACCTTGCCCGATCAAGCCGTTGATGACGCGGGCAATCGCCTTTTCATTGCCCGGTATCGGGCGCGCCGAGAAGATCACGCGATCGCCGCGCGACAATGTGACGTCGGGGTGCTCATCCTCGGCGATGCGCGCCAGCGCCGCGCGCGGCTCGCCCTGGCTGCCGGTGCAAAGGGCAAGCACTTTGTCCGGCGGCAGATAGCCGTAGCTTTCGACGCCGCGAAAATCCCCGATCCCGTCCAAATAACCGGTCTCGCGCGCGACCTGCACGACGCGCTCCATCGCCCGGCCGACCACGACAACCTCACGATCCGCCACGCGCGCGGCCTGCGCGACGGCACGGATGCGGCCGACATGGGAGGCAAAGGTTGTCACGGCGACACGGCGCGGCGCGGTGCGGATGAGTTCGGCAAGGGTCTTTGCCACTTCGGATTCCGAAGGCGAGCGGCCTTCGCGGATCGCGTTGGTGGAATCCCCAACGAGCGCAAGCACCCCTTCGTCGCCGAGCGCAGTGAGCCTGGCTGCATCGGTCGGCGCCCCGATCAAAGGCGCGGGATCGATTTTCCAGTCGCCGGTATGCAGCACCGTTCCGGCGGCAGTGCGGATCGCAAGTGCATTTGATTCCGGAATCGAATGGGCGACATTGATGAAATCGATGGCAAAAGGTCCGAGCGCCAAATGGCCACCGACCGGAATGACTTGCATCGGAATCTCGGGCGCGCCCGGTTCCGAAGCGCGGCGCGCCTCGAACAAAGCGGCCGTAAACGGCGTGGCATAGATCGGCAGTTTGAGCCGCGGCCACAGATCGAGCAGCGCGCCCATATGGTCCTCGTGGCCGTGCGTGAGCACGAGCCCGAGTATGTTTTTACGCTCCTCAATAAGATAGCGGATGTCCGGCAGGATGAGATCGACGCCCGGCAGATGTTCCTCCGAGGCAAACGACACGCCGCAATCGACGATGATCCACTGCCGCCGCCGATCGTCGCCGAAGCCGTAGATCGAGAGGTTCATCCCGATCTCGCCGATGCCGCCAAGCGGCGCAAATACCAGTTCGTTGTCCGCCATCTTTTTAAGTCCGGGCGTCCGAAATGCGTCGCCCACCCCAGACTTCGAAGGGAAACACGTCGCCCGCCGATATCTTTTTCGTGCCGCCGTTGGGCAGGCCGAGCAGCAGGCGGCCGGACTGATCGAGGCCGACAAAGCGGCCGCGCGTCTCGGTAACGCCGTCGCGCACGGTTATCTCTTCGCCGATGCCGCGCGCCCAGGTGAGCCAATCACCCAAAATTGCCGGGAAGCCGCGGCCGCGATCCCACTGCGACAGGCGCCGGCACATCGTCGCCGACAACCGCCGAAACAATTGCTCCGGCTTTATGTCGGCACCGTGGGCGAGAAGATCCGTGGCGGGAAAGGCAATCGTTTCCTCGCCGGTCGCATGCGCGGTTTCGGTCCCCGCGGCAGCGTCCGGTGTCATCGCCGGATGCGTCACGCAGTTCACGCCGATGCCGATGATGACCTTTGCCCGTTTGTTTGGGCCGCCCGACGCGCCGCCTAATGTGGCGACTTCGCCTTCGATCAAAATGCCGGCACACTTTCTGGCGAACAGCAACAAATCGTTCGGCCATTTGAACCGCAGCTCCGGCGCAAGCGCCGGTGCTTGCGCCACGATCGCATCGCGCAGCGCCAGAACGGCGACGAAGGCCAGTTCCGGCGCCCGATCGAACGGCGACGGATCGGTGAGAAGCAGGCTCGCATAGAGATTGCCGGGCGGGGAAATCCAAGACCGGCCTTGGCGGCCGCGACCCTGCGTCTGTTCCACTGCGGTGATCCAAAGCGGCCCGGTTTCGCCGTGCCGCGCCCGATGCCGCGCCTCGGCGTTGGTTGAATCCGTTGCGGCAAGAGCGTCAAGCCGCATCCCGGCTTCGACCGCAATGGGGTCGAGCTGCATCAGAAAAGAGAATGCGCGGCGGCGCTCGCTACCCCAATCAGCGGCGCAGGATAGATGAAAAAGAAAATGTTAAAGAGGCCGCAGATTGCGAGGACCACGCGGAGCTCATTCGGCATCCGCTCGAAACTCCCCGCAGGCTCCTCGAAATACATCACTTTGACGATGGCCAGGTAATAATAGGCGCCGACGACGCTGGCGAGCACGCCGAGCACGGCCAGCACATAGAGGCCGGCTTTGATCGCGGCGAGGAAAACATAAAACTTGGCAAAGAAGCCGGCCAGCGGCGGAACGCCGGCCATGGAGAAGAGCAGCATCGCCAAAAAGAACGCCATGGTCGGATGAGTACGCGCCAGTCCGGCAAGCTGATCGATCGACTCGACCATGCCGGTCGAGCGCCGCATCGACAGGATCACGGCGAAAACGCCGAGCGTCATGGTAACGTAGATGGCGACATAGACCAGCACGCCCTGCACGCCTTCGTTGGTGCCCGCGGCGAGCCCGATGAGCGCGAAGCCCATATGTGCGATCGACGAATAGGCCATCAGACGCTTGATATTACGCTGGCCGATCGCGGCGAACGAGCCCAGTGCCATCGACGCCAGCGACACGAACACGACGATCTGCTGCCATTGCGGCGTGATGCCCGGAAACGCCGTGACGGCCACACGCACGAACATCGCAAGACCGGCGACTTTGGGGGCGGCGGCAAAGAACGCCGTCACCGGCGTCGGCGCGCCTTCATAGACGTCCGGCGTCCACATATGGAACGGTACCGCCGAAACCTTGAAGCAGAAGCCGGCGAACAGAAAGACGATGCCGAAAATCAATCCGATTCCGCCCGCCGCAGCCGCGTGCGCGATGCCGGTGAAGCTCACGGTGCCGGTAAAGCCGTAAATCAACGAAGCGCCGTAAAGCAGCATGCCCGAGGACAGCGCGCCGAGAACGAAATATTTCAGCCCCGCCTCCGTCGACCGGAGCGAATCGCGATGGCTTGCCGCCACGACATAGAGCGGCAGGCTCATCAATTCGAGGCCGAGATAAAGCGCAATGAGATCGGCCGCCGAGATCAGCATCAGCATGCCGAGCGTTGAGAGTAGGATAAGGACGGAATATTCAAATTTCTGCTGCTTCTCGTGAGCGAGATAGTCAAGCGACATAGTGATTGCGGCGGCCGAGCCGAACAGCGCCAGGATTTTCAGAAAGCGCGCAAAGTCGTCGACGATGAAGCTACCGCCGAACGCGGTCAACTTGCCCGCCGGTAACAGCGCGACAATCACCCCGGCAATGACGAGAAGCGCGATGGCCGCGACGTCGGTAGCGCGGCTGCTCCGCGTCGGGTGGTATACCCCAATCATCAAGAGCGCCATCGCGCCGATGGCGAGCACGAATTCCGGCAGGAGTGTAACCAGCGTTTGGAGCTGTGCAGCCGTCATCGCCTTACCTTCCGAGCGCCGCCGCGTGCACGGCGCCGACCGCATGTTGGTAGTTGTCGATCAATTGCGTCACCGACGCTGACGAAATGTCGAGAACGGGCTTCGGGTAGACGCCGAGAATTATGGTCAGGACGATGAGCGGCGTCATGATCACGACTTCCCGCCACCCCATGTCCTTGATATTGAAAAGGCTAGGCTTTTCAAGCTTTCCGAAAATCACTTTGCGATAGAGCCATAGCGCGTAGGCCGACGAAAGGATGGTGCCGATCGCCGCGAGGCTCGCCACCCAAGTATTGACTCGGAAGGTGCCGATCATCGTCAGGAATTCGCCGACGAAGCCCGAAGTGCCGGGCAAGCCGATATTCGCCAGGCTGAAGACCATGAACACGAAGGCGTAAAGCGGCATGCGATTGACGAGGCCGCCATAGGCCGCGATCTCACGCGTGTGCATGCGGTCGTAGATGATGCCGACGCAGAGGAACAAGGCGGCCGAGACAATGCCGTGTGAAATCATCTGGAAAATGCCGCCGGCGACGCCCTGCGCCGTCACCGCGAAAATACCCATCGTCACGAAACCCATATGCGCGACGGACGAATAGGCGATGAGCTTTTTCACGTCCTCCTGCACGAGCGCCACGAGCGAGGTGTAGATGATCGCCACCACCGAAAGGGCATAAACGAGCGGCGCCAGATGCGCGGAAGCTTCCGGAAACATCGGCAGCGAAAAGCGCAAGAATCCGTAACCGCCCATCTTCAACAAGATCGCGGCCAAGATGACCGAACCGGCCGTGGGCGCCTCGACATGCGCATCGGGTAGCCATGTATGAACCGGCCACATTGGCAGCTTGACGGCGAACGAGGCGAGGAAGGCAAACCAGGCCCAGGTCTGCAACGTCATCGGGAACGGATGGTGGAGCAGCGTCGGAATGTCGGTGGTGCCCGCCTGCCAATACATCGCCATGATGGCAAGCAGCATCAGCACGGAGCCTGAGAACGTGTAGAGAAAGAACTTGAAGCTCGCATAGACGCGGCGCGGACCGCCCCACACGCCAATGATCAGGAACATCGGGATCAGGCCGCCCTCGAAGAACAGATAAAACAGCACGAGGTCGAGCGCGCAGAACGTTCCGACCATCAGCGTTTCGAGAACGAGGAAAGCGATCATGTATTCGCGCACGCGGCGCTGAATAGAGGTCCAGCTCGCCAAAATGCAGATTGGCAACAGCGCGGTGGTCAGCACGACGAACGGCAGCGAAATGCCGTCGACGCCCATGGCGTAGGTGATGGCACCGCCGAGCCACGGCCGCCGTTCGGTGAATTGGAAATCGGACGAGCTCGGATCGAAACGCCAGACCAGTATCAGCGAAATGATGAAGGTGATGAGCGTCGTCCATAGCGCCACCCATCGCGCGTTGCGTACGCCGGCTTCGTCCTCGTTCAAGAAGGCGATGAACAGCGCGCCGACGAGCGGCAGGAACGTAACAACTGTAAGGATCGGCCAGCTCGTCATCAGTGCAGACCCGCGAACATGAACCATGTGATCGCCGCGGCGACGCCAATGAGCATCGCGAAGGCGTAGTGATAAAGGTAGCCGGTCTGCAGGCGGATCACGTTGCGCGTCACATCGAGCACACGCGCCGAAACGCCGTCGGGCCCGAATCCGTCGATCAAAAAGCCGTCGCCGCCCTTCCAGAACAGTCGGCCGAGCCAGAGCGTCGGACGCACAAAAAGAAAATCGTAGATTTCGTCGAAATACCATTTGTTGAGTAGAAATTCATAGAGCGGCTTTTGATCGCGCGCCAGCGCTTCGGGAAGATCGGGCCGGCGGATGTAGAACAGCCAGGCGATCACGAGGCCGCCGAGCATCATGATCGTGGGCGCGAGCTTAATCGCAAGTGGAAGCTTTTCCGTTTCCTCGAAAATCGTATCGGCCTCCACCAATTTCAGGGACGTGCCGAAAAACACGTCGGCGCCGTGACCCATGAAAATCTGGACGAACGGCCAGCCCGCGGCGAACGAGCCGATCGCCAGCAAGGCGAGCGGAATGAGCATGACTTTTGGGCTCTCACGCGCCGCCTCGTAATGGTGACGATCGTGCGGCTCCCCGAAGAAGGTCTTGAAGATCAACCGCCAGGAGTAAAACGAGGTCAGTGCGGCAGCCAACGTGGTCATGACAAAGGCATAGCTCGCAGCCGCACCCTGCGCGGTCACGTCGGCCTCGATGATCGCGTCCTTGGAGAAGAAACCGGCTGTCAACGGAAAGCCGGTCAGCGCCAAGGTGCCGATCACCATCACAGCGAACGTGAACGGAATCTTGTTCCACAGCCCGCCCATGCGGCGAATGTCCTGCTCGTGGTGCATCGCCAGGATCACGGACCCGGAGCCGAGGAACAACAGCGCCTTGAAGAAGGCGTGCGTGAAGAGATGAAACATCCCGACAGAGTACGCGCCCACACCCATCGCAACGAACATGTAGCCGAGTTGTGAACACGTCGAATAGGCGATGATGCGTTTGATGTCGTTTTGTACGAGCGCCACGCTTGCGGCGAATATCGCAGTCGTGCCGCCGATAACGGTCACAAAGCCCGACGCATCCGGCGACAGGGAGAATAGCGGCGACAGGCGCGCCACCATGAAGACGCCGGCGGTCACCATGGTCGCAGCATGGATCAAGGCCGAGACCGGGGTCGGTCCTTCCATGGCGTCTGGCAACCAGGTGTGCAGCAGAAACTGCGCCGATTTGCCCATCGCGCCCATGAACAGAAGCAGACAAACCGTCGTCAGCGCGTCGACATTCCAGCTGAGGAAATGAAAGCTCTCGCCGACCAGGCTCGGCGCCTGCGCGAAGATCGTGTCGAAGTCGATCGCGCCGGTGAGGTAGAAGATGGCGAAAATGCCGAGCGAAAAGCCGAAATCGCCGATACGATTGACGATGAAAGCCTTGATCGCCGCCGCATTGGCTTCCGGCTTGTGGTACCAGAACCCGATCAAGAGATAGCTTGCAAGCCCGACGCCTTCCCATCCGAAAAACAGCTGCAGCAGATTATCCGCCGTCACCAGCATCAGCATGGCGAAGGTGAAGAACGACAGATAGGAGAAGAAGCGCGGCTTGTATGGATCTTCCTCCATATAGCCGATGGAGTAGATGTGCACGAGCGACGAGATGGTCGTCACCACGACCAGCATCACCGCGGTCAGAGAGTCGATCCGGAGCGTCCATTCCGAATGCAGATCGCCGAACGTGATAAACGTGAATAATGGAATGTGGGCGTCGTGTCCGGCGAAGCCGACATCGAAAAATCCGATCCACGACAGCACGCACGCGATCACCAGGAAAGTGCAGGTCACCAGTTCCGCAAGCAGTGACCCGGCGGCTGAGGGTTCGCGATCCTCATCCCCGCCATGCGCATCGGAACTGTGAGGATCGCCGTGTGCGGCAGCCGCGATCGTCGCGCCATGGCCTTCGCTGTGAGGCACAGAGGGATGATCGCCGGGCGGCGGCGGATCTTCGCCCGGATAGCGGGCGCACGCGCCGACGAGCGAGATCAGGCCCGCCACGATCGCGCCAAGGAGCGGTAGAACGACAATCGCCTGGTACATTTCTAGAACTTGCCCCGTTCCTGCTCAGTCATGCGCCCGAAACGCTTCTGGGTTAGCCCTTCATCAGATTGATGTCTTCGACCGCGATTGATCCGCGGTTGCGGAAATAAGCGACCAGGATCGCCAAGCCGATGGCGGCTTCGGCGGCCGCAACCGTCAGCACGATCAAGGCGTAGACCTGTCCGACGATGTCGCCCAGGAAAGTCGAAAATGCGACGAGGTTGATATTGACGGAAAGCAGGATCAACTCGATCGACATTAGAATGATGATCACGTTCTTGCGGTTGAGAAAGATGCCGAGCACGCCGAGCGTGAACACGATCGCGGCAACCGAAAGATAATGGCCGAGCCCGATGATCATGACAGCCCCTGCCCCGCTTTCACTTTCACGATCTCGATCGCGCTCGCCTTGGTGCGCGCGACCTGATCGGCGATGATTTGGCGACGTACATTCGGCTTGTGCTGGAGCGTGAGCACAATGGCGCCGATCATCGCCACCAGAAGAATGATCCCCGCCGCCTGGAAGAAATAGACGTAACGCGTGTAAAGCACGAGCCCGAGCGCCTGCGTGTTGGGAATGTCGGTCGACGGCGGTATCGGCGCGGTGATCGCTTTGCCGACCTCCGGTCCGATGGCCCAGGCCCCGACAATGATCAGGAGCTCCGCCAACAGCACCGCGCCGACAAGGCCGCCGACCGGCAAATAGGTGAAAACGCCGCGGCGCAATTCGGAAAAATCGACGTCAAGCATCATCACGACGAATAGAAACAGCACGGCCACCGCGCCAACATAGACGACGATTAGGATCATCGCCAAAAACTCGGCCCCCATGAGCACGAATAATCCCGCCGCATTGACGAAAGCG
>JBAPZR010000926.1:0-1965 GCA_049285335.1 Xanthobacteraceae bacterium
CAGAGAAACAGCGCGAGTGCAGCAATGTCGGTGGGTTTCCCCAGTCGGCGCAGGCCGTCCTTGGCGGTGGCCTCTTGCTTTAGTTGTTCTACCGATTTTCCCGATGCTTTCGATCGTTGCTCCAGCAGCTGATAGAAACGTTCGGTCTCGGTCGCGCCTGGGTGGATGACATTAACATTCACGCTATCACGCTTGCCGAGCTGAGACAGCGCTTTGGAAAAATTGCCCATTGCAGCATTGACGGAGGCGCCAATCGAAAAGTCAGCGCCTGGTGAGCGTGCAGCGCCACCTCCGATATTGACGATTGAACCCCGCGCCGCCTTGAGCAGCGGCCAAAACAGCCGGCACATGCGGACGCAGCCGAAAAACTTCAGTGCGTAACCGTCGATCCAAGCCTGGTCTGGCAGTTCGGTGAAGTTCCCAGCGCGCGTGGCCCCGGCCGAGCAGACCAAAATGTCACATCGGTTGAATTTGTCTCTCACACTGTCGAAAGCCTGCTGACACCCTTCCAGCGTCCGCAAATCGGCGGCGATGGTGAGGGGTGCGAGCTCAGCCGAGGCGATCGTCTTGACAGCGTCCGGTCTGTGCACCGGAACGCGCAAATTCAAGCGCGATCTCGCGGCCGATGCCGCGACTACCACCTGTAACGACAGCTACTTTGTTCGAGAACTCCCCCGACATGGTTCTTTCCTCTTTTTTCAATTACTGCAGCCGAATTACGCATCGTCTGCGTGGTCCACGTGGTGATTAGCGGTCATTTGTTATCGGTAGTAAACTACTATCGATCAACAGATATGCTTTTCGCGAAATAGGAGGAGAGTGAACATGGCCTACACGCTGGATCAATTTGCCGCCGATTGCCGGGCCGCGCTGCTCAAGGATGCTGGTCGGGCCGGTCGCGAGCGCGTTCGCCAGTTTACCGAGAGGGCGTGCGCCGATCGGGACTTTGTGGCTAGGCACCTCGGACCCGACGTGGATGCGGAACGCACGATTCTTTACCAGGATGCCGACCTCCATTTCTGCATACTAGGCCACGTCTATAAGGGCGCCAAAACCAGCGCTCCTCACGATCACGGGCCGAGCTGGGCTATCTACGGCCAAGCCGCCGGCGAAACCGAGATGACGGATTGGCGGTTTGTCGAAAAGCCAACCGATGGAAGGCCGGGCAAGGTCGCAAAGGTGCGAACGTACAAAATGACTCCCGGCATGGCGCATCTGTATGGCGAGGGAGATCTGCATTCGCCGGGGCGCGAAGCCGAGACGCGTCTCATCCGCATTGAAGGGATCGATCTTAGCAAGGTGAAGCGAGATAAACGAGCCTGCTCTGACGGATGTTTCCGCCGGGAGCGGATCATTTGCTTAACCGAGGAGACGGTCGAGACCCTTTATCTTCTCGGCGAGGAATCTCGCATCGTCGGCGTCTCTGGCTACGTGGTTCGCCCGCCAAGAGCACGACGCGAGAAGCCACGGGTTCTCTGCGTTCACCTCCGCCGACATCCCGAAGATCCTCGATCTCAAACCCGATAGGGACAGTCTTTAGAGGGGCGACCATTGGAGAATTGCTATCGCTGCTTGGGGGCGGCCACGCAGAAGCGTTGTGGGACAATCAAATGAAGATGGTCCTTCGCCCTCGTCATCGCGACATAAAGCAGACGACGCTCCTCCTCAAACTCAGGAGTGCTTTTCGTCGCTAAATCCGACGGTATACAGCCATCAATACAGTTTAGGACAAACACAGAGGTCCACTCTTGGCCCTTGGCTGAGTGAATCTTCGATAGAAGTAATCCTCATCAAGCTGCGGCACCCCAGCCTCACCGCTGCTGGCGGTCGGGGGGTCGAGTGTCACTTCGCTAAGACCGCTCTCGATTTGGGTAGGTCGAGGCAATCTGCGCCAATTGAACGAGATCGGCTTCACGGGTTTTGGCGTCCTCATACAGCCGCTCCAAATGTGATGCATACCAGCGG
>JBAPZR010000927.1:0-8398 GCA_049285335.1 Xanthobacteraceae bacterium
AGATACCATTCCTCGGTCAACCGATAGTGCGGCGCCTTCCCACGACCTTCGACGCCAAGGCAACCGGGGCTGACCATAACGATGAAGCGGTAATACTGCAGTTCGCGAAACCATCGCCCAACAGATCGCTTGTTGGCTCCGAGTTCTTTCTCTGCAATTCGCGTCGACAGATAGACGCCGTTCTGAAGCTTGCTGTTGTAGTGCGCCTTCAAGATCATGTAGAGGCACCACGCTCCATGCGAGAGCGCGATCCATGCGGGCTCTTTCAATAGACTCTTGGTCATAGGCACGAATGGCGCCAGCCTGCCCTTGCTGCGACGGTCTTTCATGGCTCAAGCCTCGCTCGGTCGCGGTCGCTTAATGTCTTGCGCCACTCCCGCATTGCTTGATCTGCGCGCCGTTGCAGATCGTCCCGCGGCGGATGCGTTACTCGCTCGCCATTGGGCAATATCGTTCCAGACGCGACTTTGCTTTCTCTTTGACGATAGGGCTTGGCCCTGTCCCAGTTGAGACGCTTCGTCATCGCCGGCTCCAAATTCGCCAGCAGTGCGTCGGATCAACGTTGCTTTCTCGAAACAAATCATCTATTCGGACATGCATCGGGGTCGGCCCTTCCTTTGGTGCCTGTCCCCTGTTTTAGTTGTCGTCGCAGTAATCCGGCCCGCTCCGCCCTCACGGAAGCGGGCCTTCTCTTTTCTGGTCATGCTTAGGCTGTTGCTTGCTCCAGGCTCTCGATATGCCGGCGCAGCGTCGACTTGCGCGCTTGCCACTTCCGAGCGCCAATCTTGAAAGCTGGAATCTTGCCCTTCTCCGCCCAGTCGTAAGCGCGCCGTTCCGGTATCCCCAGGAACGCGGCGATGGCGGTCATGCCGTCGATCATGTCATTTGCCAGGTCGCTATCGGCCATTTGATTTATCTCCGTTCACAGCACATATTTTATGATTGCCTACATACATTCGCAATGCTAACGTCACACAGTTGCAATACGAAATAAGGGGACAGAACGATGGCGGCGCGCAAGCGAGCCCCCGGTGGTGGCCGAAAGCCGAAGGGCGCGGTTGCTGCCCGAACGGTGGCGGTGCGAATGCCGGATGATTTGCGGGCGGATCTGGCATCGGCGGTGCGTAGGCGCCGACCGGGATGGACGTTCTCCGCCGAGGTAATAGGCCGCCTGCGGAGGTCGTTTATCAGGGAGGAACAGGACCGGCACGATCCTGGCATGCGCGCCTTGATCGAAATGATAACTAGGGTTGCAGACGAGGTGCACTTGGAGGGCGACTCGGGATGGCACCTCGATCCCTGGACATTTAGGGCATTCAAGACGGGCGTAGCGAAGTTGCTGGATATGCTCGAACCCGGTGGCGCACTCCGAGAACCTGTCAAGGCGGAAGGTAGAACAGCAGAGTCAATTGTCAGGTCTGTGGACGAGAGTGCTACCGCGGAAAGCGTCGGTGCTGGTGCTGCCGGCGGCGTGATAAGAGACCTCATGCATCGGATGAAATCACTGCCGCCCGAACGGGCTCCAATGTTTTATGTCGAGGTGGAGGACGAAATGCTGCGCGACGACCGTTTGATGTCGCGTACTCGATCGGCTTTGGGAATAGAGGAACCGAAATCGTCAAAAACGGGGAAATGAACATGGCGATCGTTCGCAAGCGATACTTCGGCCCGAACAAAGACCGGGAAGCCTGGTTGGTCGATTACGTTGACCAGCATGGAAAACGCCACATCAAGACATTCAAGCTCAAGAAGGAAGCCGACGACTATCTGACCACGGTCAGGCAGGAGGTTCGCGAGGGTACACATACCGCTGCCAGCAAGAGCATCACCGTCGCGCAAGCGGCAGAGAATTGGCTTGCCTATGTCGGTGGCGAGAACCGGGAACGGTCAATACTCGAGCGGTATCAGCAGCTAGTGCGGCTGCATGTCATTCCGCGCATCGGCCACGAGAAGCTGGCGAAGCTGACAACGCCGCGCATCAATGCCTTTCGCGATGATCTGCTTAAGAGCATGTCCCGAGCAACGGCGAAGAAGGCGCTTGTTGCCCTCAAGGCCATCCTCAAGGATGCCAAGCGGCGCGGCAACGTTGCACAGAATGCCGCCAAGGACAAAGGCGAAGCTCGAGATCGGCAAAGACATCCCGACCCGCGATGAAATCCAGCGCATCATTGAGGCGGCTGCACCCGGTAAAGCCAGAGCCCAACTCCTCACTGCGGCGCTGACGGGAATGCGGGCTTCCGAGCTCCGCGGCTTGCGCTGGTCCGATGTGGATCTGGCCAAGCGTCAAATCAACGTGCGGCAACGCGCCGACCGTTACCGCAAGATCGGCCAGCCCAAATCAGTCGCCGGTACGCGGACCATCCCGATCGGCGACATGGTTGTAAATACGTTGCGCGAATGGCGAATACAGTGCCCCAAGGGTCTTGCAAACCTGGTCTTCCCTACCCGCGCCGGAACCATCGAGTACCACCCCAACGTGGTGCAAAGGATACTGTGGCCTGCTCTGCTCGGCGCCGGGGTAGTCGATGCCAGGGGCAAGCCGAAATACGGGATGCACGCTCTTCGCCATTTCTATGCGTCCTGGTGCATTAATCGGAAAGCGGATGGTGGCCTGGAACTGCCGCCGAAGTCTGTCCAGGCGCGCCTGGGACACGCCAGCATCGTCATGACGCTCGACATATACGGCCACCTTTTTCCAAGCCACGATGACGGCGCGGAGTTGGCGGCGGCAGAGCGGGCGTTGTTTGCCACCTAGCTGGGCGCGACACAGACGCGACATGACGGCGGAAACGCCAGCGATTTCAACATCAGACGGCGTTATCATGATCCGCAAGCCTCTGCGCAGGTTGACGCTTGCCGAATGGCATCGCGTCATCGACACGAATCTGACCGCCGCCTTTCTTTTGGCGCGAGCCGCCGAAAAGGCGTTGCGCCAGGCGCGCGGCGCCATAGTGACGATCGCGTCGACACGCGCGCTGATGTCGGAAGCCGAAACCGAATCCTATTCCGCCAGCAAAGGCGGCCTTCTTGCGCTGACCCACGCTCTCGCAATCAGCCTCGCGCCCGATGTGCGGGTGAATTGCGTCAGTCCCGGCTGGATCGAGACCAAAGACTATGCCGGCTTACGCCGCAAGGATCATGGGCAGCATCCCGCCGGCCGCGTCGGCCGGCCGCAGGACGTCGCGGAAATGGTCGCGTGGCTGCTCGATGGCGAACGCTCCGGCTTTGTCACCGGCGCCAATTTCGTGATCGACGGCGGCATGACGCGCAAGATGATCTACGAACCGGAATGAGGTTGCACGTCGACGAAATTACCCGACTCCGGGCGCCAACAATCGCCGACAAGCGCGAACTTCTCCTCTAAGTTGATTTCGTTCGTCGTTTCGTTGCCGCGAGCATTTTAATATACTCTGCCTATCTTGGAGACGAAGCGTTGAACACATGATCTTCCGCCAGCTCTTCGACAGTGCGTCCGGAACGTACACCTATCTTCTCGCCAGCCGGCCTGGCGGCGAAGCGCTCATCATCGACCCCGTCCTTGAGAAAGTGGATCGCTATTTGCAGCTCGTGAACGAGCTCGATCTCAAGCTCGTCAAGGCCGTCGACACCCACTTGCACGCCGACCACATCACCGGCCTCGGCGCATTGCGCGACCGCCTTCATTGCATCACCGTGATGGGCGAGCAGACGCATGCCGATGTCGTCTCGATGCGCGTGGCGGAGGGCGACCGGATCGAGATCGATGGCGTGCGTCTCGACGTTCTCTATACGCCCGGGCACACCGACGATTCGTATTCGTTCCTGCTCCCTGATCGGGTGTTTACCGGCGACACGCTCTTGATCCGCGGCACCGGCCGCACCGACTTCCAGAACGGGGATCCGCGCGCTCAATATGACTCGATCTTCAACAAACTCTTGAAACTTCCCGAAAGCACGTTCGTATTTCCCGCGCACGACTACAAAGGCGATACGGTCTCCACTATCGGCGAGGAAAAACTGTTCAATCCGCGGCTCAGGGTGAAGTCGATCGATGAATATGTTGCGCTGATGAACAATTTGAAATTGCCCAACCCGAAGATGATGGACGTGGCGGTGCCGGCCAATATGCGGGTCGGGCTCCATCAGGAAGAAGTGGCGCGCAGGGGCTGGGCCTTATCCGCCGCCGAAGCCATCGCTTTGCGCGACCGATCCGACATCGCGCTCGTCGATTTGCGCGAGAAAAGCGAACGCGAAAAACACGGCGTCATACCCGGTTCGTTGCATTTGCCCTATCCCAGCCTGCCGCAGGGAATCGGCCCCGACGGCGTTCTTCATGAATTGGCGGCGGAACCTCACAAACGGATCGTGTTCTATTGCGCGTTCGGCGAACGTTCGGCCATGGCGGTTCAGGCGGCGCAAGACGCCGGAATCAAAACCGCATGCCACATCGCCGGCGGCATTGATGCCTGGAAGAAAGCCAACGGACCGCTCGCGCAGTGACGCGTTTTGGGCGTCGTCGGCTTCGTCGTCGAGCGCCATTCGGGATGACAGCGGTACGAGATAAAAATGCTCGCCGCAGGGAGGGGGATCAGCGAGCGCGGGTCATGCCGGCGGGACGTCAAACCCGCGGCCGACCATCCTTCAAAGCTTCGAGTCGTTCCCTTCGTTGTCTTGCATGCCGTCATGCTGGCGCCAGCCATCGCCGCCTCGGCCATAACCTTGGCCGAACCGCTGCATGTGATGGTGCGGCCGCAGCATCCGGGCGAGCACCACGAAACGGCTCTTCTGCTCGTCGTTGAGGCTCTGATAAAGCGGCGCACCCGCGTCGGCGATCTTCTTCAATGCGGCGCTTCGCTTGGCCATGGCGTCGGCCCGCCGGGACAGCCGATCGAACGGTGTCGGCGCAGGCTGATTCTGATCGGCGCTATTCTGCATGGCCTGAATGCGTTGGATACGCAATTGAACGAGATCCCGAACAGCCTGCTCGAATGGCGGCCAATTTTTCGTCTGATCCGGAGTCAATTCAAGGCCGGCCTTGAGCGCAGCGATACGCGCGTCGGCAAAGGCAGAAACATCCGCGGCGCTCAGCCGGTGGTGCTGCACGACCTGCGGACCGCCGCCGGACCCGCGTTCTCCACCATAGCCATATTGCGCATATGCAAACGAGGAGCCGGCAAGCGCAATCAACGCTGTCGCGGCGATCACTGGCTTAATCATGAACCTCTCCTTGGACTTCGATTGATTTCGACCCTGAATGAAATAAATGGCCGCGCGGGAACGCATTCAAGTTAAAGTTTGGAAATGTGCGTTTGAAGATTACAGCGGCGTAATCTTTGAAGTCACCTCATATCTGTGACAGCGCGGTTCCACCGCGCCCCTGCCCTATTGGCGCGCCAATAATCTTTTTCGATCAATGTAAGATTTGCTGCAGAAAAAGCCGCGTTCGCTGGTGCTGCGGATGATCGAAGAACCCTTTCGGTTCGTTGATTTCGACAATCTGGCCGTCGGCCATGAAAATTATCCGGTCCGCGACCTGCCGCGCAAACCCCATTTCATGGGTCACCACGAGCATCGTGATGCCGCTGCCAGCGAGTTCCACCATGGTGTCGAGAACCTCCTTCACCATTTCGGGGTCAAGCGCAGAAGTTGGCTCATCGAACAACATGATGTTCGGGCTCATGCATAACGCCCGCGCGATCGCGACGCGCTGCTGTTGTCCGCCGGAAAGCCGGGCCGGATATTTCAGCGCCTGATCCGGTATTTTGACACGCGTGAGATAGCGCATCGCGAGTTCTTCGGCTTCTTTCTTGGGCATGTGCCGCACCCAGATCGGCGCCAGGGTGCAGTTTTCGAGAACCGTCAGATGCGGGAAGAGATTGAATTGCTGAAATACCATTCCGACGTCGCGCCGCACGGCGACGATCTGCTTGGGGTCGTCGGTCAGTTCCTTGCCGTCGACGATCACCCGGCCGCGCTGCCAATCTTCCAGCCGATTGATGCAGCGAAGCATCGTGGATTTGCCGCCGCCCGAGGGGCCACAAATGACGATGCGCTCCCCCTTTGCAACTGTGAGGTTGACATCGCGAAGCACGTGAAAGTCGCCGTACCATTTGTTCAAAGCGATAATTTCGACCGCCCATTGCCGCTCGGCGCCCGCTTGCTCCATTGACACGGCCATGGTCCGTCCTTCACCGCCGATGCGCGCGCGCAAGCCGCACTTCGACATTTCGTGCATAGCGCGACATGCCGTAACAGCAGACAAAATAGAATAAAGCTGCAAAGGCATAGCCGGTGACGCTGGTCACCGGCGTGATCCAATGCGGATCGCCTCGTGCGGCTTCGACCGTACGCAAAAAATCGAAAATGCCGACGATGAAAACCAGCGTCGTGTCCTTGAACAGCCCGATAAAGGTATTGACGATATTCGGCAGCGTCACCTGCAATGCCTGCGGCAGAATGACGAGCCCCATCATGCGCCAATACGGGAGGCCCAGCGCCTGCGCCGCCTCATATTGTCCGCGCGGGATCGACACCAGCCCGCCGCGCACGACTTCCGCCATATAGGCCGACGCAAACAGCGCCACCCCGATGAGCGCGCGCACGAGCTTGTCCGGCGAGAAGCGATCCGGAACAAATAATGGCAACATGACGCTTGCCATGAAAAGAACTGTGATCAGGGGCACACCGCGGACAAATTCGATGAAGACGACCGAGAAGAATTTTACCGCCGGCATTGCCGAGCGCCGCCCGAGCGCCAACAAAATGCCCAGCGGCAGCGATGCGGCAATTCCGACCGTGGCTACGACGATCGTCACAAGGATTCCGCCCCATTGCGTCGTCGGAACGTTCTCCAGACCGAGAAGCGGAAAGCCGCTGAGGAGAACGTAAGACAAAACCGGCAGCACGACGAACAGATAGATGGCGCCAAGACCGCGGCGAGGCGCGCCAAGCCAGCCCACCCAAACAATGCCGAAGGCGAGTGCAAAAAAGAACAGATCCACACGCCAGCGATCGGCCGCCGGATAGAAGCCGTAGACGAAATAGGATGACCACACCCGAATGAAGGCCCAGCAGGCGCCCACGTCCGGATGTCCCGGGGAAGCGAGGCACGCTTGACGATCGGCCCCCGACCAAACGGCGTCGAAGATGAAGAAGCGCAGCATTTGCGGCACCACCCATAGGATGAAAGCGGCGCAAACGATCGTCAGCGCAATGTTTGGCGGCGAAGAGAACAGATTGGCTCGCATCCAACCCAGAATGCCCGCGCGCATCGTCGGCGCCGGCAGCGGTTCTGCCGAGGTTTGCCGCAGATAAATTCTGTCGGCTTGAGCCATCCGCTCAGCGCTCCACGATGCGAACCGCATGCCCATAAAGATTCATGAGCAGCGACGTGACAAGGCTGATGAAAAGATACACGGCCATCGTAATGGCGATCACCTCGACCGCTTGCCCGGTAATGTTCAGCACGCTTCCGGCAAAAACCTGCACAAGATCCGGATAGCCGATCGCGACCGCCAACGATGAGTTTTTAATGAGATTCAGATATTGGCTGGTGAGCGGCGGCACGATCACGCGCATGGCTTGCGGAACGACCACCAAACGAAGCGTGCTGCCCGACCGCAATCCAAGCGCCTGAGCGGCTTCGGTCTGACCTTGAGGCACGGAAAGGATGCCCGCGCGTACGACCTCGGCGATGAAGGCTGCGGTATAGATGGCAAGCGCCAGCAAGAGCGCTGCGAATTCGGGGAGGATTTCGGTGCCGCCCAGGACGTTGAAACGCCCCATCTCCGGAAAGCTGAAATGCAGCGGCGCGCCCGCGAGAAAGAACACCGCGAGCGGAACACCGACCATCAGCGCCAGCACGTAGAGCAGAATGCGCGGCGGTTCGCCGGTGCGATCTTGGCGGCGGCGAGCCCAGACGCGCAATGCGGTCGTGGCGATCAAGCCAAGCACAAAAGCGGCAAGAACGTAGCTAAACCCAGCGCCGAATTGCGGCCGCGGCAGGAAGAGTCCGCGATTGTTGAGAAACACGCCACCCGAAAGCGCAAAGCTGCTCCGCAGGTCCGGCAGCGCCTTGAGAACGGCGTTGTACCAGAACAGAATCTGCAGCAAGAGCGGAATGTTGCGGATCAATTCGACATAGCCGCCGGCAAGATGTGACACCAGCCAATTGCGCGACAGCCGCGCAATGCCGATGGTGAAACCAAGCGCGGTCGCCAGCACGATGCCGAGCGCGGCGACCAACAGCGTGTTGAGAAGGCCGACCCAGAATGCGCGGCCGAACGTGGACGTACTCGGCGAATAGTCGATCAGCGTCTGGCTGATATCGAAACCCGCGGTGTTGTTCCAGAAGCGAAAGCCCGAGGCGATATTCGCTTTGGCAAGGTTGTCGGCGGCGTTGACGAAGGCGCCGTAGGCA
>JBAPZR010000928.1:0-3032 GCA_049285335.1 Xanthobacteraceae bacterium
TTGCAAAGGTCCAAGATGCACTCGCCGAAGCGGAGCGCGACTGATCCAAACTGCAGATGTAATTCTGTTAGTTCTGGTGGGGCTGCGCACACGTGAACACGCGGGTCCCTCATCGGGCGACCGCCCCCGGCGGCTTTTCGATTATCGAGGCTTTTAAAAGCCGCTAAAGCCTCGCGAGGACGGTTGGACTAATCACAGCACTGTCTCGGGGTTGGGATAGGGGATTGATCTAAGGTACCGCTTGAACACGCGAGTCACTTATGGGCGCGTCGAGCTAGTCTTGAAGAAGCGCGGATACCCGGCCCTTGCCGACATGAAGGTCAGCGCAGGGAACGGTGAAGTCGCCAGCAGGTGGAATCCAACCACCTGTCGGCCTCGCTTCTCATAGGGCAGCCGATTGATGTCCCATTGGCGGATCAAAGGCGCATAGGTGGCATAGACGGGGCGCCGCCGCGAGACAGGCGTTCGCGCTAAGCGGCCTTAGTCGTCACGGTAGGCCCGCTCGCGGCTTTCGTGGCGCTTCTGGGCCTCAATCGACAAGGTCGCGATCGGCCGCGCTTCGAGGCGCTTGAGCGTGATCGGCTCGCCGGTTTCCCAACTCGTCAGCTTTCTCAGTGTCTTGCTCCTCGTTCGCTTGGCCGATTTGATCACTGAGATCAGCAAATTCGCAGTACGTCTGGGTCTTCTGCTTGTCACCGCTGGTCATTTTGACCAGTTTTTCTGCGTCCGCCTTCAACAACGGTTGGCTGATCCTGCGCATATCCGGGCATGGCGGAGGTTACTAAGCCGGCAACGACCAGCATCATCTTCATGAAGAAACTCCTGTTTTTGCTTGGTGGCCAGCAACAACTATGCCAGTTGGGGCCGATTGCTAACCCCAGCATCTTTTTCAATCACGCAGAAGCGATGCCGGCTCATCACGACTTGCCAGCGCGAGGTAAGATCCATCCCATGACTTTGTGGTACGGATCGCGCCGAAATTTGTGGTCCGGATCGCGTCGACTGCGATGGAACTGGTTTTGTTGGGTCGCCTTTTTGGCGAATGCCGCAACCTGTTCTTCGGTATGTCGCTATCCTTCGGAAGCGACATCCATTCGCGAATAATTTTTCGGCGCGTCTCGTGGTCTTCCATATTCGAGGTTCCTTTTTTATCTGGGACGGCAGAGCGCCGCGCGCTCATCTACGGCCTCGATAAGTCTGTCAGCCTTCCCATAGCGCGCAAACGAAATTCAAGCAAAGAGTGGGCGGCAACGTAGCTTATCCGGTCGAGGCGGCCGCTCCGGTATCCTACGCGCACATCGCCTGAGACATTCCTATCGTCATGTTCACCCGCACTACAGCCACGGGTGACTCCACCCATCGCCCAACATCTACGCATTGGGTGAAAAGTGGACATTGACCAACTGTGGTCCATCGAACCCAATTTGTGAGTAGACTACCCAAGCCCCACGCGCGGTAAGGTGGCGGACTTGTGGCTGCATCTGGAATGTTTCATCTGGAACGCCACTGACGCGTCATCGATGTGCCACACAGGTTCGGAAACTAAGTACCGATCAGCGTAGACACCGACGATGCAACTCGAAGGGCGCATCGGCGGTGGTGCTGAATGGCTTACTGATGATACGGCCTGTCCGTCGGCTGGCTGATGCGGTCGACTAAATCGAAAGTCACGAGCGATTTGTCTGACGTCCAAAAATTAAGCTCGCCTGTGAAGAGCGGAGAAGGAAACGCCCGGCGCGAGCAACCGACTAATGGTCGAGGCAATGGAAAACCAATGATGAATACATGCAGCCCGCCGCTATCGCCCGCGAGTGTCGATAGCATCAAGGGACTTGTGCAGCTTGCGGAGTTGCTTGTCGTTAACTCCGATGTGCAAGACGTCATTGCGGGGCTCGATAAGGCAGTGAACGACGGCAGGGCGGCCGCCGAACGGGCCAAAGCTGCGGTGCGTGATCTCGCCGAACTAAGGAGGGATCTGGAAAGCGAACGCGCGAAGCAGAAGGCCACGCTTGACCGGGAACGTGCTGAACATGAATCGGCGATGGCACGTGAACGCGCGGAGGTCGAGGCTATCAAGAAGGCCGCCCTCGAACTGAAGGCGAAGGCTGAGGCTGATGCCGCCGCGGCGAAGTGGATCAAGGAAGACCTGATGCGTCGCTTCAAGCCCGTCACCGGGGCTGCGTGAGCTGGTCGAGAGCGCTCGGAGGAAGCCAACAACGCGCGGAAGTTCTCCGTCGCAAAACCATTAGCTGATAATAGGAGTATTTTCTACGCCTATTGCATGCGCTATCATCTCGTGCCTTTGAGAGTGCCGACGGCTGAACAGGACGAGCTGTCGCCCCGAAGGAGTACTAGGTTGTCGCCATGAATCGGATCGGACTTGATGACTGCGCAGAACTTAGCCGAAAGTACGGGAATGCGTTGGTCGGCCCGCTGCGTAAGTTTTATGGCAGCTTCGCCCCACATTGTGCCGATGATGAAAAGCTGTGCGACGTGTTGCACAAATTGGATCGCGCTTCACTGGGCCAACTGATACGGGATTATGAGGCTGGAAAACTCGAACGGATTTGTCGGCGATCCACCAAGTCAGTGGCTTAAGTTATGCTCAATTTAGAGCGCCCATCGCCGGCAAGAACGGCAGCATCGGAACTTCGACAACGGCGAAGATCAAAACGAGCGACGACACCAGTGCCGGGACAATCGGCCGGGCGCGGATGATGGCACCGATCGCGATCGGAGACGCCGCAGATCGAGATGCCGGCTGCAAGTAGCGCCGACTTCCCGCGAAAAGCCCTGAACGCAAGCGTCAGAGGGTTGACGGGTTGCCGGAGCGCGCTCATTTAAGTTGCGGAGAGGACCGTTATTGGGACAGCTCGTCATAGTCTCGAATAGAGTCGCCATTCCAGACAAAATCGCGAAGGTGCGCCCCGGAGGGCTTGAAGTTGCCATTAAGGCCGCGCTTAAGGACAAAACTGGCATTTGGTTCGGCTGGAGCGGAAGGGTTGCCGCGCAAGCTAAGATTACAACACGGA
>JBAPZR010000929.1:0-2634 GCA_049285335.1 Xanthobacteraceae bacterium
GCGGTATAGCGTACGGTGTTCGTGATGCTGGCGTGGCCAAGGAAGTGCTGCAGCCGCCGCGTATCCATGCCTCGGTTGGCCAAGGCGTAGCCGGTCGAATGGCGGACCATGTGGACGTGAACCGGAAACGGCAACTTGGCGGCTTCACCGGCTCGCTCGATCATGCGCGCAATCCCCATGCGGCCAAACGGCTCGCCTCGCTCGTTCACGACATGCAGAAGATTGTGTGCAGCAAGCAGTATCACAGACCGACCCCAAACTTCGCCAGGACCTTTTGATCATAACAGCGTGTTGGTTGAAACTCAGCTACGAGTTATCGAAGCAGCTCGCCAACTTCCGTTAAATCCGCTATCCTTCCTCGGTCGGACTGGGCGTCCCCTGCGAGGAAAAACGCGACCTTCCGGGTGAGACGCCAGGGTGAATTTCTCACCGCCGGTTCGATATGAGGCAAAGCCGCCGGCTTACACGGTGCCGACGGCTTTGCTGTATCATCGTGCCTCTTGGTAGCCGATGTGCTATCATTCCTCTGGCGGACCCGGTACGGCCCTTTGGGGACGCGAGAGTGAACACTTCGCTTCATCACCCGCCGGTTCGACAGCCTCTGACGGTGTGTTTTCGGGTTTGGCGCCTGTAACGCACCGTCCAGGGGCGACAAGGCAAAGCCGTCGGTTTGAAGGACCACCGGCGGCTTTGCTGTTTGATCGCGGCGCGCTCAATTCTTTCCCAACAGCTCCGGCAGCCGCGCGAAGTTCAATCCGATACGCCGCGTCGTGGGCGTCGTGGCGGTTCGGGTTGCGTGACTTCTCCGCCGAACAGTTCCGTGAACGCGCGGGCAGTGGCCAAATCGGAAAAACACCACCGAAAACAGATTTGGCCTCGTTTAACAATTTGCCGTCCATGCCGCGCCTGAATTTTACGCGACCTGTGAAAGTCCATTATCCGGCGGTTTATTTCCAAATCTAATTTGCTGCCGCGGACAACGAACTCCACGATGTGGGGATATTTGATTTCGTTTGCGGTCCCAGTTTCTTGGCGCATGCACGTTCGCCCGTACCAAAATCCGTGTAATCACGGATGAACACCGCCAACTTCGCGATATTCACCGCAATGCGCTATTAAGCCTTGCGCAACAGCCCCGGCAGCTTCGCCACGTTGGCCGCGATGCGCCGCGCCTCGTTCCTCAACTAGCCGCATCCCAGGCCAGCTCTCTCAGGAGTATGCGCGCCAAACTGTCTAAACCTTCGCGGGTGCAAATTCGGCCGATCGAACAGCTTTTGGTGCCCCAGTCGGAAGTGACGGTCATTATGCCGTTTTCAACCACGTAAGACCCAGATATCTCCCTACCAAGTCGATCGTCATGGAATGCTATTGAGGTAGGTAAGTTCATCAATGCTAACCAGCGTGCGTCGCGCGTCGAAGCTCTCGGACGAGTTCGAGCCAATGGCACGACAGCGGAGAGGCGGGGTGATTATCATCATTGGCAATGGCAGCGTATGGCGCAGGCGTGGCGCTTACTTGCGGCGCTGTTTGCTGCTGCGCCGGCGTAGCTACTTGTTGTTGGTTCCCCGGCGCCTGATTGTCCCGGGCCTGGTTGCTTGGCGGCTGATTGCTCTGTTGCCGGGCGCCGACCTGCTGTGCGAATCGGGAGGCTGCCACTGCGCCGGCGGGGCGCTCGGCGGCTGAAATTGCGATGTCGTGCCTAGCGGCTTCGCGGCAAAAATCGACTGTGGCAACGGCGTGGAACCAGGCTGCGGCTTTTGCTGCGGCGCCGGCTGCGCGGAATGATTGTCCGCGCCCGCATCCGCCGCCGGACGGATAGCTGATCTATTCGAACCTGCTGTATCGAAAGTCGACTGACCCACAATCGCGCCTGCACAAACACTCACTGCGGCTGCGACCAATCCAGTACGCACACTACCCCGCGATGGGAAAGTGTCGGGCCACGCGCGACGCAGATCTCGATGTTCGCTCCATTAGCGGGCGTCAATCCAAATGCCGCTCTTTCGAATGCGGTCAGTGAGAAACCGGCGGCTTTGATTCAAGTTCTGCCTCTTCATCACAAGTTCGGTTGGTACAGCGATCGCTCGCATTGCTCCCGAGTCGGGATAACTGGCCAACACTAAAGTTCCCGGTGCTGGCCATCTTTCAGTCAATACCGGTCAGGCAGCTTTTGTCGCTGACGACGAAGCAGGCGTTGTTGACGTTTTCAATTTTCAATCGACGGATCGTTGCAACTCTTCGTTCTTAGGCAAACGTGCGGGAGAATAACGCGTTCAGCTTGGCTTTTTCTTCAGTAATCAAGTGCGCGAGGATCTGCCGCTTTGTTTCGTCGGCCTCCTTAGAATACATCTTGCTAAAACGCTCGACATTGAGACGGGCAACGATCGTGTCGAGTGCAATTCTGTCCTCTGGGACTACGTAGGCGTCAGTCATGTCCCGCCTCCCGAGACAGCTTTCCTGATCGAATGTCCTAGTATCCCAACTACCCGATTCGCGATAGACGCATTTGATCTGCGTCAAAGATGCGCTGGAGTGCGCTGAATTGTGTGGCCCCGGCCGACCGAAGTTTTTGGGGAAACAGGGGAGGGTCCGGGGCCACTGGCACGACCAAGGGGGAGTTTATTTCCCACGGTC
>JBAPZR010000930.1:0-7170 GCA_049285335.1 Xanthobacteraceae bacterium
GGTCTGGGTGGGCTGATAGGAATCATCGTAGCTGATGAGCTGCAGCTTCTTGCCATGCACGCCGCCGTTGGCGTTGATGGAAGCGATAAAAGCCTCAAGCCCCCATTTGCTTTCACCGGCCGGTGCATTGGGGCCCGATTGGGCGGCCGTCTGACCAATCACGATGGTGTCGCCGTCTACCGTATCGCCGGGGGCCGCAGCGTAGGACGACGAAGACCGGGCACATATGAGAGAACCGATCAGGCATGCGCAGATTACCGAGCGATACGCAGTCTTCAGACCCCATGCATTTCTCGAGGGGGCTTTCCGCCGCACCCGTGCTCCACAGATTGCAAGAAATGCTGCTTGATTTGTGATCATTGTTCCTCCCCATTTGCCGGACCGGAAGTCAGGCGAATTGTTAATTGGCAAGGTTCCCATGCGGCAGGCCCTTTCACAAACAATAAATCTTGATGGGAGTCCATCGGCGCTGGTGAACGATTGATGCCGCACAATGCCTTATGCCCCTACGGTTCCGACGTTTGTTTGACTGCTCTTCGCCTTCCGTTGAGTTACTTCCCCAGAAGATCAGTAACATACGTAGGTACGGTCTCAGCCAGGAACCTCTCGGGCGTCCGTTCGCCTTGACAGCTTCACAGAGCGCTTATCGAAACTACTGACCGCAGCGGCGAGTATTACGATTTTTCTGGCGATTGGATGAACATTTTGCGTGGACGAGGTCGCCGTAAATTCTACGGGGCTGAAACGCGGCTCTGTTTCGATGACGGAGAGTTGCTTCGCCTTGATTTCCCGCTCGTACAAACGTCGCGGCAACAGAGTGATACCAAGGCCGCCCGCAGCAAGCGAAGCCGCTACGCCAAGGCTTTTGCATGTGTCCATACGGCGGAATTTTGCATTGTCGGCATGAAACCAGTCCTCGATCGACTTATAGTGATAAGATTCTTGCGACAGGCCGATGATCGGAAAATTCTGGAGATCGCGGGGCTTGAGTACTTTTTTCGGCAATCGAAACCGTGGACTGGCCATCCAGGAGAACTGCACGGTTCCTAATGATATTGGACTGGTATTATAGCCCGATGCTCGCCCCGCTGTTAGGATGAGATCGAGCGTTCCTTGATTCAAGCGGTCGACAAGATCTTGCGTAAGCGCTTCATCGAGTTCCAAGGCAATTTTTGGGTAGCGTTCATGCACAGTTTTCACGAGGCGCGGCAGCCATGTAAGCGATATCATCTCTACGACGCCAATTCGAATGATGCCTTGACTGGCACTTTCGTCGCCGACGCGCACGCGCATCTCGGCCGAAATGCGCATGATCTCCTCCGCATACCGCAGCAACTCCCTACCCTTAAACGTTAGTCGCGCGGTCCGCTGGGCACGATCGAACAAAGCAACACCAAAGCCTCGTTCGATCTCTCGAATACGCATCGAGACGGTTGATTGCGTTGCGTTCATCCGTTCTGCGGCAGCCGAAAAGCTCCCGAGCTTGGCAGCCCAATAAAAAGTCTCGACCTGCCGTAAATTCACGCACAGTGTCCCTGAATGCCCAATTATATATCAGTTTTCTTGAATTAGAATAGCTAAAAAAATTCGCTTGTATTGATGTCAGCACGGAATGATATTTGGTCAATGGGTACTCCGAATATCCTGCTAGAGAAGCAAGCGGAGGATCAGAAGAGCCTGGTATTGAGACTTCGGGCCATCAAGCGTGAGACAGCGGACATCGCGTCTTTCGAGCTTGCGGATCCGGAGGGCCACGATCTCCCGGGTTTTACTGCTGGCGCACACATCAACGTTCGCGTCTCAGACGAAATTCAGCGGCAATATTCGCTCTGCAATGATCCTGCCGAGCGCAACCGATACGTCATCGCTGTTCTTAGGGAGGCTGGCGGTCGCGGCGGCTCCGCGGCGATGCATGCGCTCGCGGAAGGTGCGACGTTGGTTGTTTCCGCTCCGCTCAATCGTTTTCCCCTTGCCGGAAAAGAAGCACGGTTTCATTTGCTGCTGGCTGGTGGGATTGGTGTGACACCAATGATGGCTATGATCCCCGAGCTTGAGGCCAGGCAATGTCGATGGCGTTTGCACTACTGTACCAAGAGCCGAGACTGCGCAGCTTTTGTTGATCAATTGCAGCCTTTCATTCTTGATAATAAAGTTCAATTGCATCACGACGGCGGCAATCCGGAAAGAGGTCTGAATATCGGTCGCATGCTTAGCCAATTTGAAATTGGGACCCACTTGTACTTTTGTGGTCCACCCGGGTTTATGCGCGCGGTCAAGGATGCCGTAGGTGCTTGGCCGCCGCATAACGTACACCGCGAATATTTCACGGCGCCCATCGAACAAGCGTCTACTATCAATACGCCGTTCCAGATTAAAATATCGAAAAGCGGTCAGGTTTTCGATGTCCCCGCAGACAAAAGCATCGTCTCGATCCTACGCGAGAATAACTTCCATATCGAAACCGATTGCGAGGAAGGCTACTGTGGCACCTGCATCACGCGTTATGTCGAAGGCGAACCTGAACATCGCGATACGGTTTTGAGTGCAGGCGAACGCGAGAAATACATCATGATCTGTTGCGCGCGGTCGAGGTCTCCGATTCTCGTGCTGGACCCCTGACGCATAAGCGAGCCGAGAGGATTCTTGATTACATAAATGGGAGAAGAAACATGATACCAACCCCTGTGGTCCGTAATGCTTGGTATGTAGCCGGACTCTCCGCCGATTTCCCCAAAGAAAAATTGACGGGGCAAGTCATCGCGAAACGTCCGATTGTCATTTGGCGCACCAGAGATGGCGAGGTTGTTGCTTATGACGACCGCTGCTCGCACAAGCGCTTCCCACTCTCGAAGGGGCGGCTCATGCCCGACGGGACGCTCGAATGCGCCTATCATGGGCTGCGCTACGATACCTCCGGGAAATGCGTCATGATACCGTCGCACCCGACAGGCCCGATTTCTCCAAAAGCGCAAGTCATCGGATTTCCAGTTATCGAGCAGGACGGCTTTGTCTGGATTTGGCCGGGCGACCCCGCGATTTCTAAAACCCGCAAGCCGCCTCGGCTTCCCGAATGTAACGACCCGAAGTGGGAGAGCATATTGGTCGGCCCGATGAAGGTGCCAGCCAATTACCTACTGCTCATCGAGAATCTACTTGATATCACGCATTTTTACCCACTCCATGACGGCAATATTGGCGATCTCGCAAACAGTTCGATTCCGATCGAGCTCGAAGAAGGCGAGGTGGACGGAAATCAGTACGTCATGACCATCCGAAAGACTCAAAACTACAAACAACCGCCGTATTATGTGGACTGGTTTCACTATCCGATCGTCGATCGCCATCATACGCACTGCATGATGAGTCCTGCGGTTACACGCGTCGTAATGCGAAATCAACCGCCGGACAAACTTGACGAACGCAAAGGCGAACGCGAATACCCCGGCTGGCTCGAAATCGAGCAGAACGAACGCGGGTATGTGCTCGTTCACACCCATACGCCGGTCGATGAGAAAAATCATGTTTGGCGCGTGATTGTGAATTCCCCCGCGCATCACATGTCTCACGGTGATTCGAATAAGTCGGCAGCCAAGCGGATCGCAGAAATGTTCCCCAAGGTGGCCGCTGAAGACGAGTGGGCGCTCGACCAGCAGCAAAGAATGTTTGAATATCCCGATGAGGGTTACACTGAAGTATTTTTAAAGCCTGATCTTGCTCTGCGACGAGCGCGAAAGATCTTTGGTGACCTCGTCAGGGAGCAGGAAAATTTGATGCCGGCACAAGCGGCGGAATGAACTGAGGCTGATTACTGAACTGGTGTTGCGCTAAGGGTGGCATCAGCCGGTCACGCTTACGCCCGAAATTTGCCCATCGAAGACGCCGTGTTGCTGCTCGAACCCGAAACACACAATCGTCAACGAACGATCAAGATCCTGAGCGGCAAAATAGGCAGTCCGACGTGACTCCTTTTGTCCGGGGCGCCGCTGGTCTGTCCATCTTTCAACGATGCCACTCCGCCATGTGCGTCGCTTGCGCTGGCCCATAAGCGTCGGGACCGAAGAATCGGTCGTAGTAGTCGGTGTCGATGTGATGTGCCTGCATCACCCACATCAGATGCATCGCATCGGTGCCGCCGGGAAAGCGGCCGTAAGTGTCGTGAATGTAGCTGCAGACTGCCTTGGTACAGGCGAGCCCCTCCGCGCTGATTCGGATTGTGCCGGCGCGATGCTCGGCTTCCGACATGCGGTGCGGCACCGGCTGGGTTTCCTCGCGATGGGGTGGAGGCGGAGCAAGCACGGCGTCAACTGCTGCATCCATGGTCGGGTGATAGGGCGGGCAGCTTGCCTCGAACACGCTGTCGAGCCCGACCGGATTGCCGAATGTCGCTACACCGTTCGCCGTGACGACGCGGAAGCCGATGCGCTCAAGAATCTCAAGCGAGAGAAATCCGCAGTGCTTCCACCCCCCCAGCCCCAGCGCTTCGGTTGCCAGCGACATGTTCTGGCAGATCGCGGCCGGTTCGCTGAAAACGTAGTAGCACGCCTGCCGCTCGACGATCGATAGAGGTAGTATCCGCTCGGCATTGAGGAAGCCGTCCTTCAGCCAGCGTTCCGTTCCGGCCGGCCGACAGCCGTGGCGGTCATCAACAATGTTCATACCGCCGCCCGCAGGCACGTAGCGACGCAGCGCGGGATCGACGAAATGCGCAATCAATGAGATCAGTGAAGCGCTCACATCGCATACCGGCAGAAACAGCGTCGAGCCCGGCCGGTTCGAGTCCCAGAGGTCGTGACCGCTCATCGGCGGTATGCGGCGCGGAATGTCGAGCCGGCCGCGGCGAAGCTCCCGACGCTGCGCGCGGTACGCGTCGAGAAGCTTGGAGCGCTCGTCTGGTGTTTCGATCTCGCGCAGCTTGGTTGCCGCGACGTCGGCATCGACGGCGTAGAGCCCTTCATCGTTAGTGAAGAACAGCGCTGTGTGGCCGCCGGGCCGCGTCGTCGGGAATGTGCGGCCGCTGCGACAACGGTAAGGCACCGGCGTCGGTAGATCCCAGAGCGCTAGTCCGGAGAATCCGGCGCCCGCGCCGACCAACAGCGCTTCCTCGATTTCACTCAGGGGAACCGGCGCATGCGCGGACTTATAGCGGAAGGGTCCCTCTGGCATCTCGAAGCCGAGGCCAAATCGCCGGGAGCGCCGGCCATAGAGGGCCTCGAACAATGGATATTTCCAGGCGAGGTCCAGTAGTTCAGACGACGTCATTAGCTCGATCCTTGCAAAATCCGCGGCGCGCGTGCAGAACCTAGCTCTTTATTGGATCGGCGTGATGGTCCACTTTCATTCATCGCAGCAGACCACTTGTACGCGATTTTTCCGATGACATTGGCCGACCTCTACGTTTGGCAGCTCGATCGGATGAGCCGCACGCCGCTCACGCGGCAGATCTACATGCAGGTCCGGTCCGCAGTGCTGTCCGGCGCGCTGCGTCCGGGCACGCGCATGCCGTCCTCCCGGACCATGGCATCAAAGCTAGGTGTGGCGCGCGCGTCCGTGGTATTGGCGTATGAGCATCTGTTGGCCGAAGGCTACGTCGAGAGCTGCCACGGCTCCGGTACGTTTATCGCGCGCAATCTGACCTTCCCTGTGCCACGACGGCGAGACGCTTCGCGCGCGATAAAGCGTCTCGTGCGGACCTCCGCGCAGATCTTTTCCGACTTCGAGCGATCGGCAGCGCAGAGCGATGCCCGCCCGTTCAACACCGGCCGTACCCTGATCGATGCGCGCACCGCGGAGACGTGGCGCCGCCTGACGCATCGAGTCGTGCGTCGGCTCGGCGCGAATGACCTCGGCTATACCGATCCAGCCGGCCTGGCCGAGCTGCGCGCGAACATCTGTGACTACCTACGAGTGGCGCGCGCAGTGCGTTGCGACCCCGAGCAGATCGTCATCACTGCTGGCACCCAGCAAGCAATCGACATCGCGATCCGTGTTCTGCTCGCACCCGGCGACGAGGTATGGGTCGAGGATCCCGGTTATCCGCTAACCCACGCGCAGTTGCTACTCGCTAAGGCAAGGCCGCATGCTATTCCCGTCGATGACCAAGGTCTAATCGTCGCCGTCGGCCTGCGGAAAGCGCCGCGTGCTCGCGCAGCGTTCGTCACGCCCTCGCATCAATTTCCGACCGGCGTCGCTCTGTCTATGGCGCGACGGCTGGAGCTGATAGCGTGGGCGCGACGGTACGGCGCCTTCATCGTCGAGGATGATTACACCAGTGAGTTCCGCTATGCGGGACCGCCGCTCGAATCGCTGCAGGGGCTCGATGACACCGAGCAGGTGATCTATATCGGCACACTCAACAAGGCGCTATTCCCGGGTCTGCGCATCGGCTACGCCGTAGTGCCGCGCGCGTTACTGCAGACTTTTGTAGGGGCGCGCTATCTCATCGACCGTCAGCCTGCGACGCTGCAACAGGCCGTTGTTTGCGAGTTCATGCAAGAGGGCCATTTCGCAGCGCACATTCGTCGTATGCGCCAGCTATATCGCGAACAGCGCGATGCGCTGGCGGAGACGCTCATGCGGCAAGCAGGGGATCGACTCGACGTCGCGGTTCCCGATCAGGGCATGCACCTCGTCGCCTACTTGTCCGAAGGATCGTCCGACATCGCGATCGAGGCCGCAGCCCAACGGGCCGGCATCGTCACGCGCGCAATCAGCCGCTTTTATCGCGCAGCGCGCCCGCGCCCAGGCCTCATGCTGGGGTTCAGCGGCTTTCCGCGGCAGTTGATCGTACCGTCGGCTGCGCGGCTTGCAGCGCTCGTCGCCGGGCATGGCCGATCGGAGCGTGGTCGCTAACGATTTTCTCAACAGTGCTGCAATAGACGTTCCGACCGAATTCAGATGCGATGCGAATCATGATTTCAGTTTGCCGGTGTTTGTTACAAGGCTTGAACAATTTTCGGATTTTTTCCACTAGGAACAGTTCACCCTCCGCGCCGCCCATGTTCCGTAATCTGTCATTATACGAATCCAAAAGCCGCTGCGCCCGTAGTAGCCTTGGAATTCGTTGTTGTTTTGATCAAATTAATGCGGGTTTGTGCTACCACTCATGTCCACCGGACTGTCGGACTTCTGGAGCAGGCAGCAGCGATGCCGACGGTTCTGGATTTTTTGCGA
>JBAPZR010000931.1:0-2839 GCA_049285335.1 Xanthobacteraceae bacterium
GCTCAAGCGCATCCTGACACAGCCCAAGAACGCGCTGGTGAAGCAATATCAGCAGCTGTTCGAGATGGAGGGAGTTGATCTGACCGTGGTGGAGGAAGCATCGACCGCAAGACTGGGGCGTTGAGGAGGTCATAATCTCTCACGAGGTCGTGGAGGGCACAGCAGGGCCGCTCTACATGTACGCTGCTCGTGCCGGTGGCGCGAGGGCGACCTAATGGCGCTTACGCCGGATGGACGAATAACGCAGACTCGCCTGCCGAATTTGGGTCATTCTCCGCTGGACAGAGACAGGTGCCCCACCAGTGAAGGAACCTGAGCGTCACGGCTTTGGTACGCGGGTTATCAAAAGCATGATTGGCCAACTCAAGGGCAAAGCATCTTTCGATTGGCGCACAACAGGGCTTGAGTGCGTAATCACCCTCCACGCGTGATGTCATAACGCCAGGCGGCGCACCCCCCATCATTTCCGCGTTCCCCTTAAAAGCCGAGACGGCGTGAGACGTCGAAGCGCTGCTCAGTACGTTCGATCATGATCTTCGCCGCGCCGACTTCGGCCTGGTGGAGCGCACACGCGACACCTCGACATCCATGATGATGCCGGAGTTCACGTCGATTAAATTAATTGTCGGCATAACCAAAGAACGCGGGACCGCGCATCGCGCCGGTCCACTGTGCGGATACTTTGTGGTCCCAAGGATCCTGCCCATCCTTTGACAACCCCTCGTCAATGGGCCGCGGCCGTAATCTCGTGCACCAGTGGGGTCGCCGCATGCCGGATGTATGCAGTGGCGGCCCCGCAGTTTAATTTCTACGCGTTCAGTAGCGCCGGATGCGGACCGGTCGCTGCACGCTGCTGCCCTGGTGCACTAGGCCGTGCTCATCGAGCTGGCCACGATCGACGCCGCAGTCACGGCAGTGCAGCCGGCCGGCATCATCGGCGACGCAGGCCTTGCACCTCAGGAAACGCTGCCGCAGGGTTCGAACAAGTCTACTTTCATGGCTAGCTCCATTTGCAATGTCTGGCAGGTCCGCCCTGGGTAGGATGTATTGTGGGCGGCTACGCCTAACTAACTATTTTGAGCGAGTTCCAGTACCCTTGCAGCGCGCTGCAGCGACCCAGCGTCTGGCGGCCCCGGCGGCGCTTGGTCCCATGGCCTCGATGTATGTGCCCGTGTATTCGCCAACGGCAACCCAAGCGATCTTCGATCTCTGGGAGATCGTAATCGTGCGGGGCAGGTCGTGTATGTGGACGATATGCTCTTCGCTCGGCATGGCACGCTCCTAGCCTTTACAGGCGGGAGCGCAATCGGTCTCTCAGTCACCGACGCCTGGGCAGAGCCGTTGCCAGTGATGACAGAAGTCTAGGCCTTATTCGGACGGAAGGATACGCAATTAAGGCGGGCGCCCGATTGGCACAGCAAGCTTGGCCGATCGGCGTATCAATCCCTTGGTTGCTGACCGAGGTTAACGTGTTCTTCCCAAAGCCAATACACTCCGGCGGCTCCGACTATGATTGCCACGATCGTAATCCAGCGGGGCCAAGTGGCGTCAATGAAGTTAAAGTAGACAAATCCGCCGCCACCTATGGCGACCAGTATCAGCGCCACGATCAGGTTTATCGCGCGATGGAGCGGTCCCATAAAATCAAAATTGACCGAGCCAACCATCGAGTCAAGGGGGACTGCGTGAGCAAACTTGGCCGTCGCCGCCGGCTCCTCATAGTACACATACGCCAGCTCTCCGTTCTCCACGATGAACAGGCGCGCCGATGTCCTCGATCGACCAAGGGGGCGGCAAGCTGCGCATCTTTACCGAGCGGCTTCTGACTCGGCTTGCCACGCGGCGCAGTTAGCAGCTTGTAGCGACAGGATCATCCTCGACATAATAAAGGATGATCCAGACCAGATGCGTATTTATTGTGCCGCGGCGTATATGTGTGCCAAAGCGCACGATACGAAGTTGTCGAATTTGACCTTCGAGGACATTTGCAATTTCATGGATAGGCTTGATGAGGGCGGTGCAGAAGTACTCGGGGAGTTTGCTGACAAGCTCCAATACCAGGATGGAGCTGTGTGGTTTGGCGACAAGCGAGTTATGTGGACGCCAACCATGCACTAGATGCCAGGGACAAAACTGTTGAAGCTTCGAGAACGATCACATCGTTTGAACTCCTTATTTTTTAGTTCAGTTTGAAAGTTATGCGTCGTCGTTTCAGTCGAAATCCAACTTCTTATTCTCACCACGACGCGCCGATACAGCGGTTTGGAGTTTTTCGAAAACCGCAATTTCCTTTCGGTTAGGCGCAACGGTGAACTCGAGGTTCTCGATTTGTGACAACGCGGGGCTATGCTTTCGCAGCATGTCGCGGACCTTGTTTTTCGTGAGGTTCAGGTTCGCCTTTGCATCCTGAAACCTCGCGGTCGCCTCAGCATAAGCTTTCATGCAATGCGGGGCCGGCTTTGTTGAGTTCCGGTCCCGCATTTTATTCGTTCCCACTATGACGCCCCGCCGCTTCCCGCCGCCCTAGTCCTTCCACAATGTTGTTCCCTGCTTCGTTGCAGGCCAACGTGAGGATGGCGCGGTGACCGCGACAGAAAACAGCCGCTCCCCGCGAAGGATAGAGGCGGCCCTTCAATAAAAATAGAACAGATAAATCGCGGCAAAGGCTATGACGATAGCGGCAAGCCCGAACCAAAGCACATAACGAACATTGTGCCCGGTCACGCCCTGCCGCGCTTCCACTTTAGATACAACGGGCCGTTGTTCCGGCCTACCTTGGGAGAGGCCTATGTGCGTCCCTTAATCCACCGACGCGATTTGTACCGGCTCAGTCTTGGGC
>JBAPZR010000932.1:0-3038 GCA_049285335.1 Xanthobacteraceae bacterium
AGTGTCGGCACCTTGACGACGCACGTGCTCATCGGCGGCCTTTATAAATTGGATTTCGATCTCCTGATCGACTTAACACCGATCGCTGAACTGGCTTACGAGCCTTTGCTCATCTGCGTTAGGAACATTTCCAGGCTGCGTCAGGATGCCGCCACGCATACGTCAGGGAAGTTCCATTAGCTTGCTTTTCCTAAGCTTCGACCCCATATCATCTGTCTGAACTCAGCACCGGGGTGCCAGGGAACCGTCTTCCCGAATCTTCCCATTGGTCTTCCCCAAAGCTAATCTGAGTTTCCGACAGGGGAATGGGCGATGAAACTCACTTCGCAGGAGATTGCTCGCTATCAACCGCCAGCAGACAAGGCCGATCATATTGTATTCGACGACGACCTTGCGGGATTTGGTCTGCGCTACCGGGGTGGCAAGCGCGTTTGGGTCTATCAATACGCATTCGGCAGTGGCGCCGAGCGCGTCAACGGCAGATTGACGCTTGGCGAATATCCGGCATTGCCGCCGGCCAAGGCACGCTCGACTGCCGAGGATCTATACGCAAAGGTTCGGCTGGGTCAGCATCCCGCGGCCGATAAGAAGACAAATCGAAGCGAAGCCAAGTTTAACTTCGGCCACTTGGTTGCGCGATATCTCCAGCAACGACACAACGAGCTGCGAGCAAACAGTTATACCGAGGCGGAGCGTTACCTCGACAGATATGCGCGGCCACTTCATGGCTTGCCGGTTAAAGCAATAGACCGCAGACGAATTGCGGACCTACTGGATACCGTCGCCATCGAGCGCGGCAATGTTACTAGCAACAGGTGTCACGCTTCCCTTTCTGCATTATTTTCTTGGGGCATCAAGCGGGGACTGTGCGAAGCCAATCCGGTAATCGGAACGGAAGTCAGGAGGGAGGACAGCCGCGATCGCGTTCTGACTGACAAAGAGCTGGCGACGATCTGGAATACTGTTGTCGGCGACGATTATGCCGACATCATTCGATTGCTGATGCTCACTGGGTGCCGAGCGCGGGAAATATCTGAGCTGCGCTGGAGTGAAATAGATTACGATCGGGGCGTTATCTCCCTGCCGCCCGAGCGAACTAAAAACGCCAGGCCGCATGAAATACCAATATCGCAGACGATCCGCGACATTCTCGCCGCCCGCAACAACGGCCGCGATTTTGTGTTCGGTCGCGGCGTGGGATTCAAGGGCTGGGGAAAATGCAAAGTGCGCCTCGACAAAGCGATTGAGAAGAAGCTCGGCAAAGCGTTACCCGGCTGGGTCACTCATGATCTGCGGCGCACGTTCGCAACTCGACTGGCTGATTTAGGAATTCAGCCGCACATCATTGAAGCGGCGCTGAACCACATCAGCGGCCACAAGGGAGGCGTTGCTGGGATTTATAATCGCAGCGCCTATAAAGTCGAAAAGGAAAGTGCACTAGCGCTCTGGGATAAGCACATCGCGGAGCTGGTGTCATGAAGTGGCAGCGTGGAAAGGAATTCACGATAACCTTCGAGCCGGACGATGCGGAAGACTGCTTCAATGCGGCCGGTATGTTAGCCACTCGCACCAACGGGGCCCACGGTGCGCGGTTTACACAACAACTGTTTCTTGTCTTTGCTGGAACCGACCGCCATGTGCAAAGGATGAAAAACGCGCGATTGGTTATCGCGCACGAAAAGAGCGGATTGAGTATTCGGAAATTCGCTGAGAGTCGCGCCAAACCGTACGGGACTACCCCAGGCGCATTGGATCGACAGCTCCGCCGCTTACTGAAGAAGCGGGGTGCGGACATTTCATAGTTAAATTGTCCGCGGACATTTTAGATGTAATTTGTGGAATTGTTTTCCGTTCGCCATTCGCTATTTCCTGTCGTGACATTGACGCAGGAGAAGCAAATGGAAGAACTCGACTCAATTAAAGTTTTGACTCGTGCCCAGGCGGTCACGGCGCTGGGCCTATCAGACCGAACATTCCAGCGTTTGGAATCCCTCGGCGACGTGCCGGCCAAGACGCGGCTTTCAAGTAACCGCATCGGCTATCGCGTAGCTGATCTGAAGGAATGGCTTGATCGTCGCCGCGAAGGCGGGGAGGCTGCGCGATGACAACCGACCGAGAGAACTTATTAGGCAAGATCCGCGCTCTCCTGTCGAAGACGACAGTAGCCGGATGCACCAAATCGGAAGCCATGGCGGCGTTGACCAAGGCGCAAGCCATGATCGACGCTTATGAAGTCACCGACGAAGAGCTGGCGCTGACCAAGGAAGAAAAGGCGATCCTACGGAAGCTGGAGGTCCGCGATCCGCTTTTCATCCGCCGCGGGCTGATGTTCGCCGTCGAAAGGTTCACCAACACTGAGGCGTGGTATCAGAGCATTTCGCGCGGCCATTACACCCGCACGATCTGCGGCCTTCCGGCGGATGTGGATTTTGCCGAATGGCTGATCGACTCGCTGACGCTATTCGTTCAATCCGAGCTGGCTGCGTTCCTGATGAGCTTCGCCGGCACTGGTCGCGAAGAACAGTCCGCCAAGCGTAGCTTTGTCATGGGTTGCATTGAGCGCATTAGCGGTCGGCTCGCAGAACTCGCAAAGCCGAAGCAGATGCAATCGAGCAACAGCCGCGCCTTGGTCGTCACCAAGCAGGCGGCGATACAGGAATGCATGGCCGCCAACAATATCAAGCTCACGTGTGGTGGCGGTTCGTGCGGGCCCGGCGACATGGCCGCCTATGGTGCAGGGCGAGCTGCCGGCGGTCGCGCATCCCTCGGTCGTCCGCTCGGTGGTCGGAGCGCTTCGCTCCTGACTCACTAAGCGCACGCAAAAACAGCAAGGCCGGACCCCCTGTCATTAGGTCCGGCCCGCCTCGATCCACGAAGGACCGCTTTAGATAAGTAGCTACCATGACGAAATATATACGAGCTGACGGCAAAAACAAGCCGAGATTTGATTTCAGGGGCTATCCACGTGGCCTGCCAGGGCGGTTGCTCATATTCAGCGCCGTACTCAGTCCGTTGGATCGCACCGATTGGATCTATGC
>JBAPZR010000933.1:0-2217 GCA_049285335.1 Xanthobacteraceae bacterium
GAATAAACGAGAGAATGGCTTGCCGCGTTCCGCCCTGTCGGCCGGTGCCGGGCTGAGGCGTTCCTATGTCCGATTTTCGACTTAGGTCGTAGCTTGCGTTGGAAAGCAGCCGCGTCCGGGTCAGTTGCCGGATTGAATTTTTTGTGCGGCGCATATGTCGCCGTTTGGCACAAAGCGGACATGACAATCACGCTCAGCGATCACGCACCTGAGGCGCACAACATGATGCTGCTTTGCTGTGCGGATGGTGGCCTCGTCAAGTTCTCGATCTCGGGACTTTGACGTAAATCAAATCAACGCCTGAGAGCACAAACTATCGTCGATGCTTCCGCGGAGAAGTGGTGGCCGCCTCATTATTTTGCCGTCGTGATCGCCCGGTGGCGCGCCGCAATGAATCGAACTGGCTGCCGGCAGCGAACGGGTCATTCTTCGTAGCCATGCGGCTTTATTGGCCCAAGCCGGAAGTGCTGAACCGCGAGTGGAAGCAGCCGCCGCTCGTGCGTACAAATTAGGAGGTCGACGATGAAGCAATTTTACGTTGCCTTGATCGCACTCAGCGTCACCCTGGGAACGGCCCAGGCGCAATCTGCGAGCCCACCGATTTCGGTCACGCCGGACAACTTCAACCGCGCCGAAAGCGACATGTATTTTGCTTCGTCCGCAAAGGAAGCGGGCGGCCTCGGGAAGCTGTTCCATCGCCGCGACGTGGTCCAAGTCGATAGGCAGCCGGTCGTCCGCGCGAACCGCGACACGCTGTACTCATCGGGGGTGTTCGACCTCAATGACGGCCCGATAACGATTACCATGCCGGAAGCTGGCAAGCGGTTCATGTCGCTTCAAGCGTTCAACGAGGACCACTACGTCGTCGGCAAGGTTTTCTATGAGCCGGCAGCTTATAGCTACGACAAAGCGACGGTCGGCACGCGTTATATGCTGGTTGGGATCCGCACGCTGGTCGATCCCAACAATCCGGCTGACGTTGAACAGGTCCACGCACTCCAAGACGCCATCCGGATCGACCAGACGGGTCCAGGCAAGCTCGAACTGCCGAACTGGGATCAGGCCAGCCAAAAGAGGGTGCGTGATGCCTTACTCGTTCTCAACACGACTTTAACTGACACACACCGGATGTTCGGCGCCAAGGATGAGGTTGATCCGGTGCGGCATTTGATCGGGACTGCGGCGGCCTGGGGCGGAAATCCCGAGAAGGATGCGCTCTACCTTCCCATCACGCCGGCCAAAAACGACGGCGCCACTGTGCACAAGCTCACAGTCAAGGACGTGCCCGTCGACGCCTTCTGGTCGATCACAGTGTACAATGCCGACGGTTATCTCCAGGCCAATCCGTACAACGCTTACTCGCTGAACAACATCACCGCGAAGAAGGACAATGGCTCAGTTACCGTGCAGTTCGGCGGTTGTGGTGGCAAAGTTGCCAATTGCCTGCCCATCATGAAGGGGTGGAATTACCTCGTGCGGCTTTATCGCCCCCGCCCCGAAATACTGGATGGCACCTGGAGATTCCCAGCAGCCGAGCCGCAAAGCTGAGTTCGCCGCATGTCCCCTTTTGGCACAAAGCGGAAATCCGAAAGGTCCCAACCGATGTCTGCTTTTGGGGGTAAAGCGGACATGGCGCTGTAGCGCGCTGCAATGTCCGCTAATGACCCAAAGCGGACATTGACAGGCCGCTCGGCGGTCGGCTCGGGCATCGCCGAAAGCTATTGCGTGCGATTGCCCAGCAACTCACACCTGCGGCGCCCCTCTCCGGTATGTTACGGCCGGATCACGGCTGCGACGTTGCAACGAAGCAGTGCTCGAATCATACCGGCAAGATGCGGATAGGCAAGAGTGGTGCCGTCGCGAATTGACGGACGGTGTTGTTTCAGCAACAGGGTGGCCGGTGATGGCAGGAGCGCGCGCGTCGCCAGCCGAGCCGCCGAACGCATGTAGACCCGGCCGTCTTTTCAAGACGGAGTACAAGTGTGTTCTTGTTGGTGACTTTCAGATAGTTCACCGCCATAAACTCCTGCATTAATGTTGTACTAAGTATCAAATGCCGACCAAGGGGGCGACACCATGTATCAGAATATATTCGAACCTGGAAAAGAGCTTTCGGACGAAGAACTGGGAAAGCGCGTCCGGCAGTTTCGTCATAGAATTCGATTGACTTCGGAAATGAGCCACAAAAGTATACACGCTAACGATGATCAACTGACG
>JBAPZR010000934.1:0-7580 GCA_049285335.1 Xanthobacteraceae bacterium
GAACCAAGCAGCGATTGCCGGTCTTCCAAGAGTCGCTGAGTGGCCAATCGAACGAGGCCCGGCCACACAGACAGCCCAGTGTCACGGGCGAGCTGTACGAGCACCTGACGCTGCTGCGCAGGGACGCGAACCTCAAGACGCGAGTCATTTGTCATGCTCGCGATTCTACGGTCCTACAAAACAGGGGCAACGCACTACGGAAAGGCGCTTAACCGGATCCTTACGGCTCGACGGCAAACTGGCTTCGGCCGATCCAGTAACGAGTACGGCCCGTTGCAGATGGGAGCCCTGACGCATCGCTTCACTCGTCAGGGCTTCTCTGCTCTGTCGCTTGGTGCGAACAAATTTTCGGTTGCAGCTCACACAGCAAAGCCGCCGACGAAGAGGCAACTAAGCCGACGGCTTTGCCTTGTCGCCACAGAACGTTGTCATTGCCGCACTAATAACAAGGGTCATCGAACCGGCGGTGAAGTCGCGCGTTCACCGACACTCAGTCCGATAGCCGGACATTAGCGCCATACCGCATGCTCTCGCAAGAAAAAACCCCAACGGGAACGTGTCGGGATAAGGAGCGCGAGAACTTTTTTCTGCTGACTCGACTATTGGGAGCAAAGAATCACCTAACAAACGCTATGCCTAGTCTGCCCCGTGCATGTGAGAGAGAACACAGAAATCTATTCCTGTTCGGTTGGAAACTCAGACAGCAAAGCCGCCGGCCAATTGGAAACCGGCGGCTTTGCCTTCGTCCCCCCAAACGACGCCCGTCCCAGGCACGAATAGTCAGCGCGAACAAAGAAGCCCCGACGGGGACTGTGCACGCCCCACTGGCGGGTGACGGACCAGCAAATAACCTAAAGATCAGACTGCCTGCGCCGTCCGCTTCCTGCGCCACCAAGCGAGAAGACCACCGCTCGCGAAGATCGCCGGGCAGGCCTGAGCCGACGATCGGACCGGGGACGCTAGTAAATGGTCCACCGACCGTCTTGGCTTCCGCGCCTATCGAGTCGACTCGACGCTATTACCTCGCCCGGGCCCAAAGGTGCGGTAGTAGTTCCAGTAGCCCGCGATGGGATAACCACCATGGTGCCAGTAATGATGATGCCAGTGACGATAATACACTGGAGTGGTGTTAGCGACGCTAGCGCCCGCGGATGGAACCGGTGCGATGGGCGTGGCTTGCGTGGTCCCGCAAAGGTTCGCGGATATCACTCCCAAAATTGCAATCGAAAAGGCAAACCGTCTCATGTGCAGATCTCCTGCACGCCAACGCAAAAAACATACAGCAGTTCCGCGGGCGTCAGCGCAAATGCCTACATTCGTTGGGGTGCGACGAGGCGCGGCGGAACGCCGGCGAACGTCGCCAAGCTGCCGGAGCTCTTGTGGAAGGATTGATCGCGAGGGCAGCAAGCCGCCGTCCCAGGCTGTAACAATCGCGTTAACGAAGTGATCGCGCAGCGATCCTACCTCGCCTGCCATTTCTGATGAAGCCTCCCACAGGGGATCAACACAGCCTGAGCGTATCTATGGAGGTGATCGTGAAAGCTCGGCTGCTTGCGAAGGACGGCACTGGGCAACTTACGCATTTCGTAGCCGTTCTCCCGTCCCATTTGCTTAGGCGGATCGCGGCCAACGTGGCGAAGCTGCCGGAGCTTTTGGCCAAGCCCCAGAAATGACCGGGGCTTCAAGTCCGATCCGCGTCAGTGGGGGCGTTTAATCTCCCTGACGAGATTCGCCCAACATATACCGCGTCCATCATCGGCTGCTGGCCCATGAATATCCAATCCGGGCTCACGTTGTACTTGTCGGCGAAACGAACTACGGGCTTGGCTGAGCGTTGTCGCCCGCCGGCCTCGTACTTGCGATAGGTCCGGAGCGTCACACCAAAGACATCGGCAGCTTGTTGCTCGGTGATACCGAGCCCCACTCTTGCTTGGCGCAGTCGCGGGCCAACGGCCCCATAGAAATCGGTCATTAGCTCCTCCGTCATCAGCTCCTCCTTGGGTTATTGACGGCAAGCGTGTCCCGCCGGCGCCAAAGGACTCTATATGCCGCCTGGTTTGTTAGTTCAGCCGCGAATGCCAAGGATGCCAGAAGGCGTCTTGATTTTAACTTCGCCCTTGTTTTGCGAGGCGAAACGGAACGCGCCACGCGCGGCCTCAATTGCAACGCTGCCACTACCTTTGCTCGGGTCATAAACAAACTTGTCGAGCCTGGCCGATGACGACGGTCCAACAGTAAGGTTGCTGTGGTCATTAAACTGTATGCCCGCCTGGCCACTGCTTCCGGTCTTAACCGTTTCGTTTGCGTGAACACCGCTACCCGCCGAAAGTGTACCGGCGATGCTGCCTGACGCTTCAGGCTTTACCGAGTTGGCTGTCCCAATGGTCTGAGCGTTTGCGACCATCGAACCTATTGCAAAGAACGCCACCAGAGGCAGTGCGGGGATCGAAAGTCGTCCGAATTTTCTCGTGTTACTCGACATAGCGCTTCTCCCAGGAAGTTAACAAAACCATAAGACGGTCCTTGGGCGAAGAATGTGATCGTTGACACTTGATCTGAAAAAGCGAATTTTCGTGATGGGCATCACGTTGCTCCGCCGCCACGCTCGCATAGAACCCGTAAGCCCTGCGTATGCTTTGGCTAGCGGCGTGGCAAATTGACCGTGTGACGGACGTCACAATAAATACGAATACGATGCCAAGTTTTTGCTTGTTTATTAGTCTCGTCGCAACGGGAGGGTTTTCATGAAAACGGCAATCAAAAAGTGGCATAAGCGACGTGATGAAGCATTAGCAAAGCAAATGCCAGACCACGTAGACGACGCACTGTCTGTTCTCGAAAGCCTCGCTGATGTTGTCGAACGGCGTCATCGAATAGTTCTGCGAGACGCTTTAGAGAATGCCCCAGTTTCCAGACTGCCCCGTGCTTAACCGATAAGAAAGACACGGGACCGGCCTATGCAGAGACCGATCCCGCAGACTGATCACGTGGCCTGCCGGAGCTGCTGGTTGCGCAAGGTTTGAATTATAAATGACGGAGGAAACAAAACGGACATTAGTAACGGTGGCTATATTCGCTTTATTTGCTTGTGCGGCATTTATCATAATGTGGTCTTTTTGGAGTGAGGCACTCACATTCAGGCGCGCCAAAAGTCTTTGAACCGTTCCTGGCTCAATTCGGTGTAGCGGGCCGTATGCTGTATCGCGCGATGTCCGAGTCAATCCTGAATTGCCCGCGTATCATGCCCCGCATTGGCCAGCGTGTAGCCGCAGGCGTACCACAGCATGGGAAGCAAAAGAAAGCGCCGGCAACCGGACCGGGGCTTCAGCGGTATACCGTCTGATCTATAGCATTTGGTGCGAAGTCTGCGATGTCTCCGGTGATCTGGAAGTCTGCGACGTCTCCGGTGATCTAGCCAGCGTGTCCGCGTTGAGTTTAAGAGTAAAGCCGTTATCCATTTTAGCCAACACAAGGCGCTGATTGCGAGTGCTTCGCTTGTCGATAACGGTGCCGTTCACACCGTTGAAGTTAATGCGTTGACCGCATTTGACGCTGTTTATATTCATCGGCTTTTAGCTCCATTTATAAGGGGCACGAGAGTATTGTCATCTTACCAGCATTGCCAGTTCGCTCGCCTGTTTGGTCAGCGTGCCAAACTGTTTGGTCGCGTGAGTTGTCCAAGCCTGGACCAAATCCGATGGCGCTTGGGCTTCTGCGACATCGCGAGCAAAGTCGAACGCAGCGTCGGTGTTCTCCCACGCCATATCAATTAACCTGACGTTTAGATCGCGCACATTTTCAAGAGCCGACCCAAACTTCTGCTGAACCCCTCGGCCGATCTCCGCACCCGTCTTCAGCGTTTCGTCAAAGTTTTTGCGGGCTGTTTTGCTCTCGGTGTCTTCTTTCATCATCGTATGCTCCTCCGCATTTGGCGCGCCCTCACACTACGCGAATGATGGAACTTAAAGTTTGTTCCCCGACTCAACGCGCAATCGCGAGTTCCGCAAATTCAGTGAGTTCCACATTCCGCCAATTTAGTGGTTCCCCCTGCAAGGTATTGCCTCGATCAGCACCGTAAACGCGCGGCCTCGCGAAACCGCGCCTAAGGACGACGAGTGGGCCATTTTGGCGGACAGGATAACAGCCCCCGCTAATCGATCGCCAACTTTTCGACGCCGGAAAGAATGGGTCACACTCCGCATCCGCGCCCTGCAGTTGAACGCAATGTTACGGCGACCAACAGCGAACCGCGTCTCTTCATGGTAGTACCCCAAACAAAAGATGAATCGCCCGCGAACAATACGGAAGCTAACTCCGCCGGTTTGCTGCAGTGCATGAGTCCGCTTCTGGCACAAAGCAGACATTGTAGAGCGCTCACCCGATGTCCGCTTTTGGGGGTAAAGCGGACATGACGCGGACGGCCTTCGATGTCCGCTAATGACCCAAAGCGGACGTGGGGGGCTCAGGATTGCTGCTGTGCAACGTTACCCTCTGAAACCCATTTCGCCCCTCACAAATCCCTGCTGTAATGGGATTGTTGGAAGCCATCGTCGGCATAGTCCGAGGCAGCGAGCCGGCAACGCGGCGACGCGATTTCCTTAGAGGAATTCTTGTAGGTCTTACCGTAGGCGAAGGGATCGCAGCTTTTGTCAGAGGCTGCGACTGCCCATCTTATCAGGTGGTGAAGGCGAAGCTTGGATCATGAGCCTTTCCGGCCGTGGAAGGAGAACGAAATGGACGTCCACGAATATCAGGCGAAGGAACTACTGGCCAATTTTGGCGTAACGATTCCACGTGGCGCTATCGCGTTCAGCCCAGATCAAGCTGTCTACGCTGCGACAGAACTAGGCGGCTGGCATTGGGCAGTGAAGGCGCAAATTCATGCCGGCGGGCGCGGCAAAGCTGGTGGGATCAAACTTTGTAGGACATATCACGAAGTCCAGGAGGCCGCGCGAGCTCTGCTCGGAAAACGTCTTGTAACGGCTCAGACCGGTCCCGAAGGAAAACCTGTTCAGCGCATCTATGTCGAGGTGGCCAATTCCTACGAGAGCGAGCTTTATCTGGGGTATGTTCTTGACCGAAAGATAGAACGGATCCGTGTGATCGCGTCACGGCACGGTGGAATGGAAATAGAGGAGATCGCCAGGACCGATCCGCAAGCCATCCTTCAGGTTATTGTCGAACCCGCGGTCGGAATGCAGGCGTTTCAGGCGCGCGAACTGGCGTTTCAGCTTGGCCTCAACATTAAGCAGGTGGCCAGCGCAGTGGCGACGATCATGAGCGCTTATCGGGCCTTCCGCGACTGCGACGCGACGATGCTCGAGATTAATCCACTCGTGCTCACCAGGGATGACCGCATCATCGCACTCGACGCCAAGATGTCATTTGATGACAACGCATTGTTCCGGCGGCACAACGTTGCAGACCTGCACGATCCGTCCCAACAAGACCCGCGCGAGGCACAAGCCGCCGCGCACAATTTGAACTACATCGGCCTCGACGGCGAAATCGGCTGCATTGTCAACGGAGCGGGGCTGGCGATGGCAACCATGGACATGATCAAACACGCCGGCGGTAGCCCCGCTAACTTTCTCGACGTCGGCGGTGGTGCTTCGCCTGACCGCGTTGCGACCGCCTTCAGGCTTGTGCTGTCCGACCGGAACGTGCGCGCGGTCCTTGTCAACATCTTCGCCGGAATCAATAGGTGCGATTGGGTGGCTCAGGGCATAGTGCAAGCTTGTCGAGAAATTTCAATTGACGTTCCCCTCGTGGTGCGTCTTGCCGGGACCAATGTCGAAGCCGGTCGTAGGATCATTGAGGAGAGCGGCATACCGATCATCAGTGCCGACACGCTAGCCGATGCTGCGCAAAAGGCAGTCGCTGCATGCAAAACGGCGATGGACGCACGGCAGACGACTTGATCCGAGGGAGCGCTGGTGGTGCCGTTTGATTGCACCAAATCGGTTGTTCAGCGATTCGGATCCTATCCCAAACCAGCTACTTCCCGCCGCATAACCGCGCTACAATGCCTTGTCGGTATAGGGCGCGTCGATGCGGACCCTACTCACGCCGGTCCAGAACGGATAGCGTCAAATCCGTAGTGGCCGCCGATGAAGCAAATTGCGGACTGGCTCGAAAAGCTCGGTCTCGGGCAATACGCTCAGCGCTTTGCCGAGAATGATATTGACTTCAATATTCTGAGTGACCTGACCGATCAAGATCTCGAAAAGATTGGCGTAACGTCGGTCGGGCATCGTCGAAAGCTATTGCGTGCGATTGCCAATCTCAAAGGGGACGAGGAGATCACACCCGCAGTTGCCGTTGCGGCTTCGCCACTTGCCACACCACGAGCGGGGGAGACTGCCGAGCGCCGCCAGGTCACGGTGATGTTCTCGGACCTCGTTGGTTCGACCGCACTCTCCGCTCGGATGGATCCTGAAGACCTGCAAGAGCTTATTTCGGCTTATCAGAAATGCGTCGCTGAAACCGTGCGCCGTTTCGGCGGTTTCGTAGCTCAATATCTGGGCGACGGCGTGCTCGTCTACTTTGGCTACCCCGAGGCCCATGAAGACGACGCCGAGCGGGCGGTGCGTGCCGGGCTGGAGTTGGTCGCGGCGGTGATCGCACTCAAGACGCCGGCTTTACTGCAAACCCGCGTTGGCATCGCGACTGGGCTGGTCGTTGTGGGTGATCTGACCGGATCAGGCGAATCACAGGAACGCGGCATCGTCGGCGAGACACCAAACCTTGCAGCGCGCCTGCAGGGGATTGCCGAGCCAAACGCGGTGGTGATCGCAGAAGCGACGCGCAGGCTTCTCGGCGATCTCTTCGAGCTGACGGACCTTGGCGCTAGAGACCTTAAGGGCGTTGCCGAACCGCTGCGCGCCTGGGTGGCCCTGCGGGCGAGCACGGTCGAAAGCCGCTTCGAGGCTCTGCACGCGGCTGGTCTGACCGCGCTTGTCGGCCGGGAGGAAGAAATCGAATTGCTGCGGCGGCGCTGGTCAAAGACCAAGACCGGGGAGGGCCAAGTGGTGCTGCTGTCGGGCGAGGCAGGCATCGGTAAATCGCGGCTCACAGCTGCTCTACTGGAAAGCCTTGCTCCTGAACCGCATACACGTTTGCGCTATTTCTGCTCGCCCCAGCACACTGACAGCGCGTTTTATCCGATCATTGGGCAGATGGAGCGTGCGGCGGGATTGCTACACGACGATACGCCTCAGCAGAAACTCGACAAGCTGGATGCTCTGCTCGCGCGGTCTTCGACCTCGATCCAGGACGTTGCACTCATTGCCGAGATGCTCTCACTGCCGAACGATGGTCGGTATCCCGCCCTCGAGCTAACGCCGCAGCAGCGCCGGCAAAAAACGCTGCAGGCGCTGACCGTGCAAATGAAGACGCTGTCGCGGCAAAATCCTGTGCTGATGATCTTCGAGGATGCGCAGTGGGCCGACCCAACCAGCTTGGAAGCGTTCGGTCGAGTCGTAGACCGAATTCGGACACTTAAGGTGCTGTTGCTCGTGACGTTCCGGCCGGAATTCGATGCGCCGTGGGTTGGACGGCCTTACGTCACCTCTCTCATC
>JBAPZR010000935.1:0-1790 GCA_049285335.1 Xanthobacteraceae bacterium
CGTCAGTTGACAAGAACCGCTAAGAGCGGAAATTGGCGTGGGCCAGACGGCCGATTGCCGCTTAGTTCAGTATAAGGAGACGACCAATGTTAAAATCCTACTAAGCGGCGCGCCTAATCCCACCAAAGTCGCGCTGTTCCTGGAAGAGACGGGTACGCCCTACGATCCCATTCCAATCGACACCCGCAAAGGCGAGCAGCACAAGTCAGAATTTCTGGCTATTAATCCAAACGCGAAGCTGCCAGCAATCGTCGACGGCGACGTTAAGGTGTTCGATTCGAGCGCCATCCTGCTCTATCTCGCCGAAAAGACCGGCAAATTCCTTCCTGCCAAGACCGACAAAGCGCGTGGCGAACTATTGTCATGGATGTTCTTTGTTTCCTCAGGTGTAGGCCCCTATTTTGGTCAATCGGTGCATTTCCGCGTGTATGCGCCTGAGAAAATCTCGTACCCTGGAGTAGGGCTGAAGAGAGATAGTATCGGTATTTGACATGACCTTTGCGGGCATGGCTCGGACTCATGCGGTTGCCGCGGTCATCGAAGAGGCGGCCGATCAGGAGACCCTCAGATTTGGTCCATTTGGCCACATGGTTGTTGACCTGGTCACAAGATCTCGGCATCCAAGCGCAAGGGGCTCTGGGTCGGCGGGATGGCCCCGCTTGGCTATGACACCAAGGATCGAAAGATCAGTGTCAATGAGGCTGAGGCGGAGCGGGTCCGGACCATCTTCCGTAGTTATCTCAAACTCGGCAGTCTCAACCTGCTAATCACTGACCTGCGCAAGCGGGGCATTGTCACCAAGATCCGCACGCTCAAGACCGGCGATCACCCGAGGCTCGCTGGCGCATCTGCTTCGCAATCGCTTCTATATCGGCAAAGTCGCTTTCAAGGGTGAAGTCCTTAAAGGCGAACAACCTGCCATCGTCGATGAGACCCTGTTTGAGGCCGTCGAGGCCAAGCTGAATGCGGCCGCGCGTGCCGGGTCAGTGCGCTGCGTGCCGGCATCTGCCATCGAGGTGGCGGTCGTCCAATCAGTTCGGGACCACCTCAAACCCTCGCAGCCCACCGATGACCGGAGCCTCATCAATACCCATGTCGCGCGTGTTGAGGTCCAGCCGGACCAGTTGCTCATCGGTCTCGCCGAGGGAGCAAGTACTCTCGAGATCCCGTGGAGGAAGTTACCGGCAAGACGGCACCGTGAAATTCTTCTGCCCGAGGGGATCCACCCGGAACACGCGCGCCCGATCCGTTCCGAGACACGTGCGAGATTGGTGGCATCGATTGCCCGCGGCCGCCGTTGGCTTGATGAACTTGTCGCTGACCCAACAGCAAGTGCGGACAGCATCGCCAAGCGGGAAAACTGCAGCGCGCGAAAGATCAACATGACAATCTCGTTGGCTTTCCTCGCGCCCGATCTCGTCAAAGCCGCCATCGATGGCCGGCTGTCGCATGGTGTGGGCGTTGCCCGCCTCACCGACTTGCCGGCGGAGTGGTCGCGACAGCACCAGATGCTCGGTCTTCCCGCGCAATAATCGGACGCAGACTCGAACAGAGTGTCTATCTGTAGTTGGTCTCCATGTTAGGAAACAGGATCTTCGCGGCAGAGACGAGGGCACTACCGTTTCATTGGAATTCAATCGGCTATTTGCAGAGCTCATGCGCGCAAGGCGCTCAGTTTGGGGCTGTTTGCGCGCGTTATCCCAACAAGTTGCTCAATGCTCAGAGCTGGCGGCTGATAATCGTTTGGTTGGTGGTTCGAGTCCTCCCAGCCCCACCACGCAGTCCCATAC
>JBAPZR010000936.1:0-1704 GCA_049285335.1 Xanthobacteraceae bacterium
GGCGCCGTCTAGCGCCAGATGTCTTTGAACGGCTCAGGCGACATCGCGTATAGCGTACCGTGTTCGTAATGCTGGCGTGGCCAAGGAAGTGCTGCAGCCGCCGCGTATCCATGCCTCGGTTGGCCAAAGGACGGCAGTTACAGAATAGCAAGCTTCATTTGGCTTCAAATGTCGTTGCGAGAAAACTCCAAAACGTGATGGCGATCACGGAGGCCGCTAGCTGGTCCTCGCATCTTAGGCAACGAAAGAGAGGACCAATTGTGACAAAACGACAAGACCTTAAGAAGGGATATGCAGCGGCGGCCAAGCTTCGCACAGAGAAAGTTGACCAAATCAGGAAACTGCTAGGAATTCCACCTGACCCTGCTGACAAGGAAGCCGTAGAATTTATCGCGCAGTGGCGAGAAACGGGTCACGTATCTGTTCCGGCACAACTAAAGGCCAAGGCGCAGCGTCTGCTCCGTGAATGGCACAGCATTCATATGGCATGCATAGAAATACAGGACGAATTGGCGCGATTAGGTCAGACCGCGACCCCACGCCGGATCACCGCCGCCGAGTAACCCGCTTACCGCTGTTTTTTCGGCGCTGTCGCGTCATTGGAAGCCCGCCACGCCTCCCTAGGCCAGTACAAAACTCGGGAGTGGAGCGGGGGGAGGACGGAAATGAGAAATTCTATGGGGCCGCGTTGGAACCGCTCGCTATTTTGAAATTCGATTCTGCAATGAGCCGCAGTGGCGAGGGAGGTCGCGGCCAACGTGGCGAAGCTGCCGGAGCTGTTGCGGAGGAGGGCCTTTCCCAGGTCTCCCATGGCGCCAGCATCTTCATTTCCCGCGCCAGCTTTTCGATGTTGACTAAGGCTCTCCAGGTCGCTGAAGATCCCTACTGTCATGCTGACACCTGATCAACTTCAAATTGCCAGAGCGAGTCGGGTAGAAAGCCTGCTTAGCGACAGTGTTCTTGTTTTCGGGTCCTTGGCCATCCTCCTTGCACCGTTTGCTTTCGCTCTGGCCAAACCGGGGCCCGGCGGTGAAGCTTGGACAGTCCTCACGTTTCTTTGCTGTAGTTTCGCTGCGTGGTTCTTGTTTTTCGACTCAAGTCTGCAAGTCCCGCTTGTGGCGTGGCTCCTAGCGTGGGGCTGCGCGATGGCCAGGCGAATGAGTTTCTCTCCAAGCCGTGCGTGATCCGCGATTTATAATTTTTCCAATGGTCCCTTGGCACCACGATGACCAATCCGGAGCGGGCAGAGTTACAAGTCGCGGCTTTAATTGGGGCTGTACTTGGCGGCGCTACCGGCTACCTGATTACCCACCAGGCTGGGACTGGCGGATGGCCCAAAATAGTTATCTGGGCGCTTATTGGTGCGGTCGTCGTCAGCGGAATGGCTTATTGCCTTCGGGCTTTTCGTTCGTGAATGCCTCGCTCTAAAGAAACAACAATAACCTTTTTGCGAGAACGTGCCCTCGCAGAGACTGTCTTTCAGCGCGACGAGACGCGAGAGAGGGCACCGAGCGGTGCGCTCAAGCTGGAGGAAGCGCGGCGTTCCGCCGCTGTTGAGAGCGCCGCCTCAAAGCCTTGCGCTTGGTCCAGAACGCGAAATCAAACGCGCAATAACCCTGATCTTGCCTCAAGAAGCCTACATTTGCGGGAATTAATTGTTCAGTCGCCGCCGAAGAAGACCGATGGAAAGAACCCTTGCTGAGG
>JBAPZR010000937.1:0-2257 GCA_049285335.1 Xanthobacteraceae bacterium
GTAACTGATGGCGACGTCTATTTCTCCAACTTCGCTGACGGACGCCTTTACTGCCAGAGCAACGGCGCAACGATCCCTTTGACACTAGCGCCGGCGGTTCGCGAGCGGCAGTGGAGGTTTGCAGACGGTGTCATCGATCACCCGCGCAAACGCTGGATCGGGGTGCGCGAAGACCACACCGCAGGCGGGGAGCCGATCAACACCGTTGTTGCAATTCATCTCCATCAATCGGGCAACGAGTCTGGATGAGTGCTGGTTGGTGGACATGATTTCTTCGCGTCGCCCCGTTTATCGCCGGATGGCCGCTGGCTTCTCTGGCTGGCTTGGGATCACCCCAACATGCCCTGGAATGGTACAACCCTCTATCTCTCCGAACTCGACGCTGATGGGAACATAACTGAAGCGCAGACCATCGCAGGAGGCCTGTCGGAATCGATTTTCCAACCCGAGTGGTCGCCTGACGGTGGGGCGATCTTTTTCGTGTCTGACCGCAGCAACTGGTGCAATCTCTACCGCTTCGATCATGCCACGCGGACATCTGAGCCGCTCGCGCCAATGCCAGCCGAATTTGGCGCGCCACTATGGAAATTTGGTGCATCGACATACGCGTGTGTCGGGTCAGATCGGATCGTCTGCGCCTATTCCACGACCGGGATCGACCAGCTTGCGGTGCTGGACCTGAGAACCAGAGTGCTGCGGCCGTTCGAGACGCCATTCACAGAGTTTAGTTCCGTGCGCGCAGACAACAGGAACGCTGTCTGTCGCGCCGGTGCTCCCAATCACCCTGCCAGTATCGTGACGTTCGATCTGGCCTCGGGTACGCATCGCGTCTTAAAAAAGGAAACCGATCTTCTCGATCAATCAGAGTTGCGGATCGACGATTACCTATCGATGGTGAAATCAGTTGAGTTTTCCACCACAGACGGAAGCAGTGCGTATGGCCTCTTCTATCCGCCGCACAATCCAGACTATGCCGGGCCTGCCAACGAATTACCGCCGCTCCTGGTTAAATGCCATGGCGGTCCAACCGCCGCAGCTTCGAGCGCCCTCGACCTCACTACGCAATTCTGGACGAGCCGCGGGATTGCGGTGCTCGACGTCAACCACGGCGGCAGCACCGGCTTTGGCCGCGCGTTTCGTGATCGCCTGCACCTCAACTGGGGTATTGTGGATGTCGACGACTGCATCAACGGTGCAAAATTCCTTGTTGCAACTGGGGTGGTCGATCGAGAGCGCGTGGTCATCAGGGGCGGCAGTGCTGGCGGCTACACCACACTGGCGGCGCTAACCTTTCGAGATTTCTTTCAAGGTGGAGCGAGTTACTACGGGGTCAGTGATGTCGCCGCATTAGCGCGCGAAACTCATAAGTTCGAATCGCGATATCTCGACTGGCTGATCGGTCCGTATCCGCAGTTCGAGGACCGCTACCGCGAGCGCTCACCGCTCTATCACGCGGATCGACTATCGAAGCCTGTTATCTTCTTTCAAGGAGCGGAGGACACTATCGTGCCGCCAAATCAAGCTGAGGCCCTCATCGAAGCATTGCGGCGCAAGGGCAAGCCAGTTGGTTATTTTCTATTTTCGGGCGAGCAACACGGCTTTCGCCATGCGGCCAACATTAAACGCTGCCTGGACGCTGAACTCCAGTTCTATGCGATCGAGGTCTTCAAGATTGGCTTAACGTTCTAGATCCCGGCGCTGTTGTGCGCGACTATCTCCGCCGCGCATCGGCAGTCACTGGTCGGTTCTGAGTCGTCGTTTGATACGTTCAATTTGGTCCGTATACGCCGATTATAGGACCCAGTGGCAGGAAGTTGCTATTCCGTCCCAGCACGGGCGAATAAAAGCTAGTTGCGCTACCGCCGTCCAAAAATAGAGCGTTCTTGCATCCAAGCTTATCCCGAAAGAGCCGCGCGAACTCGCCAAGCGAAATTTCTGATTCCGATACGGCGAACACGACCAAGCTACGGTCGCGGCTGTCAACACCGACTCGGTATTTTCTTGATCCGCCATATCGAACGAAGCGAGCATGCACTTCTCCGTCTATGACCAGCATCGGTCCCGACTGGGTGGCGAAGTCCACCTGAGGCCTTTGCTTAATGAACGAGCGGGTTTCCATGACGCCAGCGACCTCTCCGGTCACGTTAAACACGCCGTTTGGTCTCATGTGGAAGTTACCAGATCCGGCGCTCGTGTTGGCACGCACCAGCTCCCAACCGTCCTCGACGTACAGTCCGACCGGGGAATTGTCTGGGTG
>JBAPZR010000938.1:0-1628 GCA_049285335.1 Xanthobacteraceae bacterium
TTACAATACGTTTCGTGCTGCCATTGGCAAATTTAGCGCCGGGTGGTCAGGCTGTCCGGTTTTGATTTTAGCTCTCGGAGATGATGGTCCATCCGAAGAGATTGGTCGGGTTAAACTCAAATTTATATCATTTAATGAAGATGCTTTGAACATCGCGCTCTATCTAAACGCTGCAGATGTCTACGTACATTCAGCGAAAGCTGACACGTTTCCAAATGCTGTCATAGAGGCTCTTGCCTGCGGGACACCGGTGATAGCAAGCGCCGTCGGTGGGATTCCTGAGCAATTCGAGGATAAAGAGATGGGGTTTTTGGTGAGTCTGCGGGATGCAACTGAAATGGCTGTGCGCATCGAATATCTGTTGCACAACGACGAAGTACGACAGAAGATGGGAGGGGCGGCGCAAGAGATGGCGCGGCGACGATTTGATCTTCGTCAGCAAGCAGAAAAGTATCTTGACTGGTATCGATCGATTCTCGACGGGTCGACAGCGACGCTTCAACATAATTCGAAGAGGCGTCAAAGCGGTGTGCCTTCCTGATTATTTCTCATTCGTTCGCCTAGCGACGATGCCACCCCACATGCAAGCCGAGAGGCTGAAAGAAGGCGAACACGGCTCGATAAGCCAGCCCTGGGCGCAGAACGTTGAGGCGATCAAAAAAAGCATCATCGAATCTTAGTGCGCCAGAGGTTTCAAGGCAATAAGGGTAAATGAACCTAACGAAACGGAGCGGCATCTGGCCAGAGTGTACATTGGTTGCACCCAGATCCGGGATGACCCGGTTTCAAAACATGGTTTGCGGGCTTGTTTATGGAGTGGACCCGACGATGAGTCCGCTCTGGCTGGTGAACGATCTCATACCCGACATCTCGCATTACCGTTTTTACCGGCGTTACGGAACTCCGAGATTCTTCAAATCCCATCTGCGGCCGCTAGATGCAGGAGGGGCCTCGGCCCGGTGCCGGGTGTGACCATTCTTCTTTATCAAGGTATGATCCCTTGCGTGGGATCCGCAATGGCTTTGCGTGACTCCGGAACATTTCAATGAGCAGCTTCAACTTAGGCATTACACGCCGATGAGCCTGGAAACACTGGCCAATCCTTGAAAACGGCTCGACGCCAGTCCGCGCGGTCGTCATCACCTTTGACGACGGAATTCGAGCCTCTAAAACGGACGTCGCAGGAGATCAGCTGAATGTTAGCTTTAGCCCAAAAATCAAATGGCTAGTAGGGCGCCACCATGATCTCTTGGGAGGTTAGAGCACTTCACAGTTGATGGAACGTTGCGGCGACGCATCTTAAAGAAAGCGTCGCGACTAACCTGAACTAATGTCCTGTTCGCAGACCGGTAAAACGAAATGAGCGGTGACCACCAAAGCGAGGTGGCCGCTACATAGGCCACCTCGGCAGGCCCTGCTAAGTAGGCTGATTTTTTGCCAAAGCGCAAACGAAAAAACAATGCTCCACTCGGATTTTCCACTCTATACATCGTTGGCTCCACGTTTACTTGAGAGCGTGGAGGCGATACACGAGCAAAAAAGCATTATCCAGTCTTGGTGCGCCGGAGGTTTCAAGCCAATAACGGTAAATGGACCTAACGAAGCGGAGCGTATAGCGGGTCTTGGGC
>JBAPZR010000939.1:0-6657 GCA_049285335.1 Xanthobacteraceae bacterium
CGCTGGCTCAGGATTCCAACGGGGTTATTGCTGACAGTCGGTGGCGTTCTTTCGTTTTTGCCGATCGCAGGGTTGTGGATGCTTCCAACCGGCTTGGCGCTGCTTGCCGATGACGTCCGGTTCCTGCGATCGCTCCGCTCCCGAGCTCTGGATTGGGTCGAACATCACCGACCAGACTGGCTGGCCGATGGACCTCGCCCGCAATGATCCATCATGACCGATATCATCACCAGCCACGCTGTCGCGACCTTGATCCAGGTCGTGATGATCGACCTGTTGCTGGCCGGAGACAATGCCGTCGTGATTGGCCTTGCGGCAGCCGGCCTGCCGCCCGAGCAACGCAAACGCGCGATCACGATCGGCATTCTTGCCGCGACTGCTCTTCGAATCTTGTGCGCCAGCATAGCAACGCAATTGCTCCAGGTCGTTGGACTTTCGCTCGCCGGCGGCATTCTTCTTCTTTGGGTTTGCTGGAAGATGTGGCGCGAGATCAAAGCGGGATCGCAAGACCAGGATCAAGGGCACGAGATACTCGTGGACTATGCCCTCGGACACGACGGCACAGTGGCAGGGCGTATCGGTCGCAAAACCTTGGGACAAGCTGCGTTGCAGATCGTCATGGCAGACATCTCGATGTCGCTGGACAACGTGTTGGCCATAGCAGGCGCGGCACGCGAGCATCCCTTCATCCTTGTTTTTGGTCTGCTCCTGTCTATCACGTTGATGAGCGTTGCCGCGAACTGGATAAGTCGTTTACTCCAGAGACACCGCTGGATCGCCTATGTAGGGTTGGCAATTATTCTCTATGTGGCCGGCGAAATGATTTATCACGGCGCTTACGAGCTGAAACCGGTGATCGGCGCAATCGGATTGACCTTTCAACGATGAGGGAGATTAAACGACTGACGTGTAAAACCGTGTGAAAACAGTTGGGATATTACAAAACCAAACTGTGCATCGAGAGAAAGCTAAATTGGAGTTAATCATGCGCAACAGTGCACTAGCAGTTGCCTTTTTGACGGTACTAATTGCGCCGGCAGCCGCCCAGAAGGCAGAGATTGAAGCGGCAAATGTCAAGTGGATGGAGTTTTTCAGCAAAGGCGATTTCGACGGTGTCGCCTCGCTCTATGCACTTGATGCGACCGCGTTTCCGCCTGGTTCAGTCATGGTGAAGGGCAGAATTGCGATCGCCCAAATGGAAAGGTATCGCGGAGCACTCCAGCGATCCGAAAGTCACGACCCTCGATGTCAAGAGATTAGGGCCTTCTGCGGCGCGTGAAATCGGTACTTTCAGCCTGAAGAGGAAAAGGTCCGATACCGAGAAACCACCGGCAAATATGTTGTGGTGTGGGAAAAGATCGGAAGAGACTGGAAGTTTGCGACCGATATTTGGAATGACGACACACGCAATGATATCTCACATCGGGAGAGCAACGAACCAAGTGAGGGCAGCCTATTCGACTCATTCAGGAGACATAAGCCTCGCTGAGGATGCGTTTGATTGGTGAGATTAAAGCCGAAGATAGTCGCGGGTTGCACACGAACGAGTGTACGGTGTAACCACATTCGAACTCGGGTAAGACGCGCTCGACCAAATGATGTTTCTCCGTTTAGATGATCACAAAGCGGACGCTCACGCCGATGAATGTCCGCTTTTGGGGGTAAAGCAGACATCGATCGGATATTCGGAAATGCCCGCTTATGACCCAAAGCGAACATTCAGTGTGCTTTTACCCAAGAGCGGATCTAATGTGCTCAGAAGATTGTTTCTGAATCCGGAGTGATCGCCGCGTGCACCGGGCGGTACACAGACGCGTAGTGCAATCCACGTCTTTTCAAATATTACGCCGCCCTGGCACTCGCGGCAAAAAAGCGCCCTTCCTTGTCCGCGATCGATTGGTCAGCTTCATTCAGGTACTGGTGTATATTTTCCACCGCGCCCGCACCCTCTCCGACGGCCGATGCCACGCGCTTTGTCGAGCCAAGACGGACATCTCCGATAGCGAACAGTCCTGGCACACTCGTCTCGAAACTCATTGGCCGCCGCTGAATCGGCCAGGAGCCTAGGTCGACATCGTGCCCAGTGACGATAAAACCCTCGGCATTGCGTTGGGCGACGCCCGCGAGCCAGTCGGTGTGCGGCGTGGCCCCGATCAGGACGAAAAGCAGCGTCGCGGGAACAGCCTCGACAACATTACGCTTCTTGTTTTGGATTATCAGCGTTTCGAGGCGGTCTTTGCCCTCGCCATTGACGATTTCGGAGTCAAGCCGCACATCGATACCGGGAGTGCTGTGGATTTGCTGGACCAAATAATCGGACATTCCTTTCTCGAGCGAGGTGGCCCGCACGACCACCGTGACCCGGCGTGCAAAACGTGCGAGGTGGACGGCAGCCTGCCCGGCTGAGTTTCCTCCTCCGGCCACTACCACATCGAGATCGTGAACCAGCTGAGATTCGCCAGGAGTCGTATAGAAGATGCTCCTGCCGACGAAGCGCTCAAGGCTTGGTACGTCGAGACGCTTGTACTTTGCGCCGGTGGCAACGACGATGGTCTTCGCCACAATTTCACGGCCGTCCGACAGCATCAGGATCTTTCTTGCTCCGCGCGAGCGAAGCCCGGTTACCTCGCGTGCAAATACGAATTTCGCGCCGAACAACCAGGCCTGCTGGTAGGCTCTCTGGGTTAGCTCCGCACCGCTGATCCCGCGCGGAAAGCCAAGATAATTTCGGATAAGCGAACTGGCCCCGGCCTGCCCGCCGACCACGTGTCGCTCGACTACGAGCGTCTGCAATCCCTCGGAGCCGGGCGTAGACCGCTGCCGTAAGCCCAGCTGGCCCCGCGCCGACCACGGCGACCTCGCAGGACAATTCATGCGGGCTCTCGCCGACCGCGTCCATTATCTGCGCATCGGTTGGATTTACCAGAACCGCGCCATCGTGGAGAAAGATCGCCGGCAAGGCCGCAATCTCCGCGCCACGCTCCTCGATTAACCGATTAGCCGGCACGGACCCGACCTGATGGAATCCATAGGGGATACCATTGCGGTTCAGCAGTTCGCGAATCTCGTTTGAACGTGGGGCTTGCTCGTCGCCCACAATGCGGATCAGCTCCATCCCCGGCCGATGAACCCGAGTCCATTCCGCCAAAAACTCGCTGATCAGCGGATATAAATGCACCTCGGCGGGAGTCCAGGGCTTGTACAGATAGTTGTCGAGCTCACCCAACGCGCACGCCTGCAGAATAGTAGGCGATGCCTCGTGGTCACCCCAGTCAACGATCAAAGCGCGTTTTGCTGTCGGCACAACCGAGCGGACTTGCCCAAGAAATTCCCGGCCCGTCATCTCCGGCATCCGCTGGTCGGCAATGACCAGCGCAATTTCCTCCTTTTCTTCTTTGATCTTGACGACCGCTCCAAGTGCAGCACGCGCAGACAACTGCGGAACGACACGATAGTCGCCGCCAAAACGCCGCGTCAGGGCGTCGAGCATGGCAGCGAGCGCGTCTGGCTCATCGTCGACCACCATGATTACGGGTCTTTCGGGCATCTGAGTGCCTCCTCCAGTTTCCGGGGCACGCGACGGTACGCAGCCGCGCGCGAAAACAAATCCACCACCACACATCGCCCGGAAAACCGAGAAAATCCTAGCGGGGTCGTGATCCCTATCTCGGGCGGCACCTGGGGTGAATGACTGAGCTGCCGGACTTCTTGCTCGCCCGTCCAGACTCTCGGCGCACTGCAATGTCCACTAATGACACAAAGCGGAAGTAGACACTTTCATTTTGCTGTGATGCAGAAGAACAGCTACTACGCAGATTTGGACGAATAAACATGTGACTCGGACGAACGGTCATTCATCCTAATAATGCTTCTCCACTAGATACCGTATCGATTCGCCAGGCGACCAGCGAGCCCAGCTGGTCCTGGCATGTTTACGGACAGGAGGTTCACATGGTCGAGATCACCCGCGAAAAACTCCTCAAGATTGCTCTGGTTGCAGTCGGCGCAATCTTCTTCACCATCTACCCGCTCAGCCTCATTTGGCCATCGGGATGGCAGTGGCACGGTGGCCATGGCCAATATTATTTCCAGATGATCTGCGGGATCTACGCGGTTCTCGGTGCTTATTTGATTGCCGCGGCGCGTAATCCGTCCGAACATCGCAGCTTAATCTCATTCACGGTCTGGTCGAGCATCGTGCACGCCTGCATAATGGCAGCACAGGCCTCGTATGACGGACACGAGATAGGTCACTTGGTTGGTGACGTGCCTGCGCTCCTGTTGGTCGCTGCCGTGCTCTGGTATCTCTCTCCAGAGAGGCAACTGCGAGCGATCAGCACATAGCGAACGCTTGCACCGTCCAACTCGTCGATATCTCATGGGCAAGATACGCATCGGAGCCGCTGGTGTTATCCAGCGGCCCTTTTCCTGCGCCTCTTCGCTTGTCGGACCTCTTGCTCGAACGTCCAGACCGGCTATCGTCCTTGCACGATCGTCCTGCGAGCGTGCTTTCGTTTCAGCATGCGTCGTGGATAGGGCTGTCGTTTTGCGAAGGGTCGTGCCGATGAGTAGCGACGCGCTGTCGGACGTTCTTTCAGCCGTGCAACTGTCGGGATCGGTGTTCTTCGATGTCACCGCTAAATCGCCGTGGGTTGCGGAGGCGCCACCCGCGGCACAGATTGCCGATGAGGTCATGCCCGGCGCCCAGCACGTGATCGAGTATCACGTTGTCACCCGCGGCACGTGCTGGCTATCGCTCGTCAGCGACATCGCATTCGAGCCAGTCAAACTCGAGGAAGGCGACATCGCCGTTATCCCGCACGGCGACCCGCACGTGGTGTCGAGTGCGCCGGGCATGCGCGCCGAGCCCAATTGGGAGGCCCACCGCCGGCCCGAGGACGCCAACGCATTGCCTTTTCCGATTCAAACCGGAGGCGACGGCCCGAGCGACACTAATCTGATTTGCGGCTTTTTCAGTTGCGACGCGCGTCCATTCAATCCACTGCTCGATTCGCTGCCGCGCTTCATGCGGTTCAGCCGTGACGCATCGCAAAGGTCAGTTAACTTGCTCGACCAGTTTATCCAATTCGCTACCACCGAGAGTGGCAATAAACGGGCCGGCAGCCAGAGCGTTCTCAACCGACTTTCGGAATTGATGTTCGTCGAAGTCATTCGCATGCACATGAATCAGCTCGCGAGCGACAACACCGGTTGGCTGGCTGGATTACGGGATCCCTTGGTCGGCCGCGTACTGACGCTGCTGCACGCGCGGCCCGCGCACGCCTGGACGCTGGAGGAGCTCGCTTCGGAAGCTGCTGCCTCACGCTCAGCGCTGGCCGACCGGTTTGCCCAAATCGTGGGCTGTCCGCCGATCCAGTACCTGACTCAATGGCGCATGCAGATCGCGGCCAAGCGACTTGCGGATCGCGGTGTCAAGATTGCCGCTGTCGCCCATGAAGTCGGCTACGAGTCCGAAGCCGCATTCAGTCGGGCCTTCAAGAAATTCGTCGGCCGGTCGCCGAGCCAATGGCGAATAGGCTCGATCTAAGTCCGACTTCACGCCCTAGCACAGTCTGCCTCCACCCTGCCTCCTGCCTAATAGCGAAATCGCGCCTGTCGAGATCGGAGGTTTCGGGGTTTCGAGCAATAAATCCGGCAGTGCGGTCATGGGCCGCCCTGGACATCCGACTATATTAGCCGACACATGCAAGCGCTCGAAGCGCAGGCACGGCGGTTGGCGGACGGAAGCCGCGGACCAAGCGGAGAAGGTCGACGATCATGAGAATGGTTGCAAATGCGAAGACTTTGCCGCACGAAATTCCTGCGATCGCCGCGGTTGAAACGGACTCGCAGCGTCGCTGCGAACGCGCGCTCGACATGCTGCTGACGCAGCGCGGCGACGCCTGCGCCGAGGTCGAGCGGCTACTTGCCGACGACCCTGCAGCGTGTTCGGTCATTGTCTGCGCGCCGCACTGATCGTGCGCGCCGAAGGTGCCGCCTCACGCTGCGCACTTACCGCGAGCATCGCCGCGATCGAGGCAGCATGCCCCGACGCCTGCGATCGTGCGCGTCGGCACGCTGTGGCTGCGCGCGCTTGGATCGACGGCGACTCGGCGCACGCAGTCGCACTTTACGGCGCCATCCTGATCGACTGGCCGCACGACGTTCTGGCGCTTGCGGTCGCTAACGACTTCACTGCTGATGTAACTACGCTGCGGCTCTGTCTTTGCCAAAAGACCGCCAAGGTGCTGGGTCTCACCGTGCCGCCACTGATCACTGATGCTGGTCGCGCCGCCGACGTGATTGAATAGCGACATTCTTTGCTACACTGCACGAGTACGCTTTTGGCACAAAGCGGACATCACGCGATTGTGCTGAGCCATGTCCGCTTTTGGGCGTAAAGCGGACCGCCCCTGCGCTGCGCGCTTTACACGGCGAACTCCTTCACCAGCTTCTTTGGCGTCGCCACGTTCTGCAGCCTTAGATAGTCAGGTAGACCATCTTTAAACGGCGGATAGGCTTCGCCAACAATGAGTGGGGCCAAATAGCGGCGGGCCGCCGCAGTGATGCCGAAGCCATCAGCACTAATGAACCCGGGAGGCAAGAGCTTCTCCTGGTTGGCGACGTCAGAGAGTGGCGCCTCGATGACGTCCCAGC
>JBAPZR010000940.1:0-1519 GCA_049285335.1 Xanthobacteraceae bacterium
CGCTCGGTCGCGCCCAACACATTGCCGATCTGCTTGTTGGTGTTGCCCCGAACGACAAGTTGGAAGACTTCCCGCTCGCGCGGCGTTAATGCCGCAATATGAGCGCGAACGATGTCCAGCTTGTTCCTCAGACCACGCAACGCCGTATGGTGTTCGAACGCCCGTTCTATTGCACAAAGAAGTTCGTCGGATGCTACGGGTTTGGCCAGAAAGTCATCCGCACCGGCCTTGATGGCCCGCACCGTGGTCGGAATATCGGGATGGCCTGTGAGGAATATGATGGGCAACGTTGAACCGAGTTTGACCAAACGTTCTTGCAGCTCTAGACCGTTAAGACCCGGTATCCGGACGTCGAGGAGAATGCAGCTCGGGACGCCTTCACTCGGTAAGCGATCCAGCAAATGCTGGGCCGAGCCATAGATCATCGCCTCGCAACCGGCGTGTTTCAAATGCCGTTCCATCGCTTTCGCGAAGGATGCATCGTCGTCAACAATATGCACGACGCCCAGCAAAAGCCCCTCCCAAACAGAACAAGTGAAGGGATTTCCCATGCGATAGCATATCAGGCATTGCAACCTTAGCAAAGCCAATTGGTGGCTATGTCAAATTGGTTGACGCGAGTTCCGGGCCGGGGATGACCGCATTGCCCCGCACATCGACAGAGGCAGTCAGCCGATCCTTGTATCACCGGGTCGCCGCCCCGGTTCGGAAAAACAATTCATCACCTCACGGCAGTCTCGACTAGCGCGTTGCGCGAAACCGTGGAGATCCCTGTGAAGATCATCGATTTGTTTTCCATCTTGCCCGCCGTTACTAATGGCTGGATGTTCGCCGCGTTCATCGTCGCGGTTGTTGTATTCTGGATCGCGCCAGCTTCACGGCACTGAATTTTGTAAACGCCTGCCGCAATTGCATAGTGCAAGCGAAGTGGCTGTGACAGATTGCGTTCGTGAGGCCCGCGATGGTCGAGAAACAGTTGACCGTGGACGAGTGCGACGAACTAGCGAAAGCACTGCACGAACTGGCTGCTCTCTTACCGCCCGGATCGAAGAGGGAGAGCCTGTTGCAACTGGCGGACGACTACGGCGTCCTTGCCGACATGAAAAGGATTTTGCTTCGTAATGTGAGTTGAGCGGGGCTGATTGATCAGGTCGTGTCTCGATCGCGTCACATGACCCGCAGGGACGCCCGTGGTGCCGTCTGCCCCGTCGCGTAGTCGAGGCTCGCCCGCCCGGAAATCTCACCAGCGAGTCCAAGAACGCGTCTGAGCGCGCGCCTGAGAGGGATCAGTGCTCGCAAAAACCGAGGTCACAACCCCTGCCAGAGGGGTAGCGCGCGAATTTTGCCTAGCTTTTCTCGTTCCCAGCGGATCGCGACACAAGTGACCGACACAACCGTCACATCGCCGGGCTGCGCCAAATGGCCCGGCAGATCGCGGCGCAGACTCGACTAATCGATCGCGCGGCTTGCCCGGTGTCTGAAGCTCGGCGCTGGCGGACCGCTGTACGACGCTCCTATG
>JBAPZR010000941.1:0-3412 GCA_049285335.1 Xanthobacteraceae bacterium
CATGAGAACGGCGTCACCATCGTCATCGTCGAGCACATCATGGAAGTGATCATGACGCTCACCAGCCATGTTCTGGTGTTCAATCAGGGGCATGTCATCGCCAGCGGCACGCCGAGCGCCGTGATGCGGGAACCGGCGGTGATCGAAGCCTATCTCGGGCGCAGTCATCGCCCTCGGCAAGACGGCGCCGCTTACAACAACGCACCTTGAGGGCACGACGAGGGACGTGACCGAGCTTACGGTCGAACATCTAGAAGTGCGATACGGCGATCTCGTCGGCGTTGCCGACATTTCGCTTCGCGTCGCGCGCGGGCAGGTCGTTGCCCTGCTCGGTTCGAACGGCGCCGGCAAGACGACGACGCTCAACGCCATCGCCGGCCTCGTGCGCGCGTCTCGCGGACGAATTGACTGGGGTGGCGAACAAATTTCCGGGCAGCCGGCCTATGCGATCGTGAGCAAGGGGCTCGCGCTGTCGCCGGAGGGCTGGCGGCTCTTTGTCGGCCAGACGGTCGAGCAGAATTTGCGGCTCGGCACCACGCCGCTTGCCGATCGTGGCCGCGCCGACGCGCTGTTCGAACGTGTCTATGCTTTATTTCCGCGGCTCGCCGAACGCCGCCGCCAATCGGCCGGAACGCTCTCCGGCGGCGAACGCCAGATGTTGGCGCTCGGCCGCGCGCTGATGAGCGAGCCGCAATTGCTGATGCTCGACGAGCCGAGCCTGGGCTTGGCCCCCGCGGTCGTCGAGGCGCTGTACGAAACGCTCAACGAGCTTCACCGCCAAGGCCTCACGCTGTTGCTCGCCGAACAGTCGATTCCGCTCGCGCTCGGCCTCGCCGATTACGCCTATGTGCTGCAGACCGGCCGCATCGCGCTGGAAGGCCCTGCGGCACAGCTCGAGCGCGACCAAAACGTGCAGCAGATTTATCTGGGGCTGCGGGCGTAATCACGCCGCGCAATGAAAACCGGCGGCATAATTAATCACGGTCCGGCCGCTAACGCGGATTCGGTTTGAGATTATCGAGACCGGCGATGTGGATGCGCTGCCCCTTCGGCGCCCCCACGGCGACGGGCAGCGCATGGCGAAGCGTGGCGCCGAAATCCCCGGTATAGAGGCGGCTGCCGGCATGGGTGAAATTGGAATTGGCGTCGACGTACACTTCGCCGCCGATTTTTTCCCAGAGCCGGCAGAAACCGTAGTCTTCGGAGAGGTAGCGGCCACTCTCCGGATCAATCATCACGTCGAAGAATCGATAATGCGTCGCGCCTCCTGGAAGGCTACCCTCGGGCCAGTCCGGAACGTAACGCAGCTCCGGGTAAGCAGCGATCAAGCGATCGAACACGCCGCGCTTGATACACATGAAACCGGTCGGCGCTTCGCGCACTTTCATGAAGCCGTCGGCGTCGATTACCAGCGCCACATCTTCGCCGAGCCGGCCGGTATTGACGGTGTAGCGGGCGTACAACTCTTCGAACCGCGCGCGCGTCGTGCCTTGTGGCACGCCATCCGCCGGCCAATCCTCTCGCTTGAGCGGATAGACGCCGGCGACGACATCGCGATCCGCGCGCAACAGCCGGAACGCCGCTTCCGGCGAGTAGCCGATATCGGCATCGACCCAGAACAAATGCGTGAACTGCGGATTGCTCAAAAAATATGCGACGCAATCGTTGCGCGCCCGCGTCACCAGGCTGTCGCCGTGGCGGAAAAAGAAATCGAACCGCATGCCGGCGGCGAAGCAAGCTTCCTGAAACTGAATTGCACTCAACATATAATTGATAAAAACCGCGCTATTGTGGGACGGAGTCGCAATGAGCGGGCGAAACGTCCGCAGCGCCGAAATTTCAAGCACGGCAACAAGCCTCCAATATTGTCATCAGATCTGTCTCATGTACCAAGGCTATGGTGAATCCGAAGCAAGAATAAAGTGTGGGCATGGAAGACCGCCAGGTTGGGAACCCCTGGGGTCAAATAAAAGCGTTCAGGAAAGCCGTCGATCGCAACGGCTAACCTTTTTTCCGAACAAATCGGGATGTCAAGGGCGCCTTCGGCGCCGCGCTGCGGCTTTGCCCTTGACGCCCTAATTTGTTCGGAAACGACAGTAGCCGTTGCGATCGAAGGCGCGAAGCAATCAACATTGTTATGAGTCTCGACCCATCAAATGAGCGCCCAACCTAGCGCGCATGCTCCCACAGTGACTCGAGCCTTTGGCGAAACGCCTTTGGCCGGTCGGAAAACAAGCGATAGGCAATCCGTGCGGCGCGCTGAACGAGGGCGGCGGAGCGTTCGGCGCAGGCTGGCGCCAGTCGCGAACGCCAATGCGCCAGCGGTTGATGCGGCGCGGTGAAATGCTTGAGAACTTCGAGGTCCTGGCAGCGCCCGAGGCGTTCGCGCAGCCGCTCGGCTTCGTCGATCCACATTTTCCCGAAGCGCGGCCAGAGCGGCTCGATCAATTCCATCTGATAACGCAGATCGACGACGCGCTGGCGCAGCGTGTGCAAATCGACCGCATCGGCCGTCGCCCAGTCGTCCGGAATGCGCCGACGCGCGGCGCGATAGCCATCGGCGAGCTGGACCGCGATCGCGGAAAAGTCGAACGGGTCGAGCGGCCACGAATCGACGGCGGTCGCCGCGGTATCGATCCAGGTGATGATACCGTCGCGCAGTCCCGGCGTCAGCACCGCCTTCTCCTCGCTGCCGCGCAGAGCTTCGATGCGGCCGCGCACGGTTGTGTGCGTGCGCTTAGAGAGATGAAGGATGCCCTTGTCGACCAGCCCGTCGAACGCGTTGAGCGCGGCAGCGCCGTCGCGCGCATGCGCGAGCGAGCGGGCATGATCGCGCGCCTCCCGGCGCCAGCGATCAGCGTCCGGAATGAACGGCGCCAGTAGCCGCATCAGCGCCCGCCATTGCTTGGCGGCGCGGCGGAAATCGTGCACCGCCGCCTCGTCGGTGCGTTCGGGATCGGTGAGCGCGATTCGGGCCTTTACCAGGATATTGCCGGCAATCGCCCGCACCGCCGGGCCTATAGCCGCGTCGGGCTGCAAGGCGGGTTTGTCGGCCATTTCAGGTTCTGTGAGTGCGTGCATGGCAGCGCGAGGTGACGTTGCCGGTATAATATGACGAAATATGTGGCTTCCGCACTTCCCTTCTCAGGGGTGGCTTGCTACATGACCCCCAGAAAAATCAAAGGTTTTGGCGCGGGGTGGAGCAGCCCGGTAGCTCGTCAGGCTCATAACCTGAAGGTCGTAGGTTCAAATCCTACCCCCGCAACCACCGACAATCGCAGGGCTGAATCTCCGGGAGGTTCAGCCCTGCTTTCTTTTGCCTGGGCGAAGCGTGCCAGCACCGCAAGATCGCCGTGCAGTTCGGCTCGGAGCACCTCCCCCTCTGGCGTTAGGACAATGCGGTCGATAAGGC
>JBAPZR010000942.1:0-1548 GCA_049285335.1 Xanthobacteraceae bacterium
TTTGCTGGTCCGAAAGCTCATCTTTCCACGCGGGCATTCCAGTCCATCGGATGCCATGTTTTATTTTCCAAAACGTCTGGCCCTCCGGGTCGTCCTCCACGCCATCGGTAGCCAATTGCGGGGGGTCGGGATTTTCGCCCTTGGCTATGGGCGACGCGGAAGTGTCTCCTTCTGCTGTGCCGTGGCAAATCGCGCAGTTTCTCCCGTAGAGCTTAATGCCGTTGACGAGATTCTCGTCAGTCAGTTGCACCGGATTCGGCTCTTTGGGAGCATCCTTGTTGAGGGTCGCCTGGAGAGATGTCCCGGCAATGAACCTCTCGATTTGTCCCGGCTTTGCGTCGGCATTTGCCGGTATAAGGCGGTCGCTCAAGGCATAGTAGCCCACGGCTGCTGCAGCCAAGACAGTGAAAATAATCCCGACTATGAAGCCTCTGAACATCTACGCGCCAATTTAATCCCGCCAAAACTAGCGAGTCCAGGGCGGCGGCAAGCCGCAATTGCCTGACTGCCGTGATCCCGGCGCTGAGCTGGCCGCTCTCAAGCGCAGCGCGCGTTCCGAAATTGCGCATTTAGTGAGCGCGCAGTACATTACGCGACTTAGGCGAGAAACTGTACGTGATTGCCGAGCGCGGTCGGCCAGCACTTGTCGCGCCAACGGCTGAGCGATGCTTCCCCCCCATCATGCCGGTGGAAGTGCGGTTGCGACCGCGGCGCGCAGCAACGCCGCGCGCACGAGCAAGCATTTTCTTTACGATGAGCTCACGGTGCGGTGAGCGGCAACAACGCACTGAGAGCTCATCATCGAGCTGGAATTCGCTTCGTCTGCAAGCCGACGGAACTTCTCCGGGTTATCGTTGTTCCCGACTTTAGGGGAGACTATGAGTGCTTAGCCAGCCATGAATATACAACGCATCGCCGAACATGAAGTGTTGTTGGGCACGGACGCCAGGTTCGGTCTGACTGATTGTGAGGAGGATTGGCTAGAAATACGGGATGTGCTTCGTGGGACGAACGCTTCCTTACCCGATCCATGGGAGGTCCTCTTCGGCACACTCCGAGCCGGTACAAAAGATGATCTCGTTGTGATCGGCCAAATTGGCCAATCCATTGACGGTCGTCTGGCGACAACAACGGGCAAGTCGCACTGCATCAACGGACGGGCGGGCCTCGTCCACCTGCATCGTCTGCGTGCTGTCGTGGACGCGGTCGTAATCGGGATAAGCACTGTTTGCAGTGACAACCCGCAACTCACGGTGCGGCACGTTCGAGGTGCGAATCCCGTGCGCGTAATCCTAGACCCACATGGTCGGCTGTCGTCCAATGCCCACGTTTTAGCGCCTACTGCGCGGAGGATTATCGTGACCTCTGAACAATCACCGTGCAATTTACGAGACGTTGATATCCTGAGGCTGCCAGCGACGCACGGGTGCATCGCACCATCGGCCATTCTTGGCGAACTGGCTAAGCTCGGGCTACGCCGTATCCTGGTTGAAGGCGGCGCAGATACGATTTCAAGATTCCTGCAGGCTGGCTGTTTTGACCGCCTGC
>JBAPZR010000943.1:0-3768 GCA_049285335.1 Xanthobacteraceae bacterium
CGAAAGATCTACTGGACGCTTCCGCCAAGGGCGAAAACAATTCGTTGCGGCACGGTGCAGCGTGCCAAAGACTATGCAAAAACCGCAATCGCGCGCCGACGCAGCCATCGCTATGAACCGCTGGGTGGAAATATTGCGATCCGGCGCCGACCTGCCAATCGTGGCGCCGAGCTCGAACAGGCGCTCGCTACGATCTTGTTTGTCGATATCGTCCGGTCCACCGAAAAAGCCGCGCGGCTGGGCGATTCGCGTTGGACACAGGTGATGAATCACTACTACGCCGCCGTCCGTAGAGAGCTGAAGACTTTGCGCGGAAAAGAAGTTGTGACGACGGGGGACGGACTGCTCGCGACGTTCGACGCACCGGTTTCCGGGGTCCGTTGCGCGACTGCAATCCGCGAGGCAGTGCGCACGCTGGGGCTAGAGATTAGGGTGGGGCTGCACGCAGGCGAATACAAAGTGAGTGGGGCTGACGTGGTTGGTCTCGCGTTTCACGTAGGCGCTCGCGTCGCCGCGAAGGCGCGTGCCGGCGAAGTCCTGGTTTCGAGCGCGGTCAAGAATCTGATGTCGCAATCTGGAATCCGCTTTAAGGATCGCGGCGTTCATCGACTCAAAGGCGTGCCGGAGCGGTGGCGCCTGTACCGGGTCGAACCTTAAGAAGGAGTCCCGCAAAAGTGGACGTCGGTTTCACTCGGTACCGGTACCGTACCTCAGTGAGCAAACTCGCCTCAGCCAGTTCTTCAAACTCGAGGGCGCGCTTTCTGTAAAGCCGCATGCTCGGCGTCTTATCGCGCTTCTTCGTGAAAACGCGCGTTTACTGGTGGCAACTCTGGCGAATCCAATGAGGACGCCGACAAAATCTTCGCCCATATTAGCGCCACTATTGGACCAGCCAGCGCGACAGGCAGCGGCGAGTTGTAGAAGTCAGCTGAAAGCTCATTGCCGGAACTTTGTGGCCAAACAGTGCGAACGAAGCCTAAGGATGACCGTAATTCCTTCGAAGCGCCACCGACGCGCCAATGAGGCGTGTAGCCTAGGGACGCTGACGTCATTTTCGGTCTTTAGTAGACGTCAGAAAACTGCCTCGACTGCCGCAGGCAAGATGGCGCGGCGTCGAGGCTTTTTTTGCGCGAAAATTCGCCGCCCTTGCGGCCCGGGACTAGCTTTGGCGGTAACGCCATACTTGATCAGTCGGTACGGGCATCCCGCCTCTACGCACCAGGGAGCGGAATGCGCCAGTGAAGTTAGCCGCTTCATTGCCGTTTTCGACCACCAGACGATGCGCCGGCCATGCCTATGGCGGCATCGCTTTGGGGACGAAGGCAATGCCGCCATCTGCTCACCCGCGCTGGCGGCATTGCTGTCTGAACTTCCGACGGATCGGAAATGGATTCTTGTGTTGGCTATCACAGGCGCAGCGGTAGGTCAGGAGTATTTTTCGATTGCTGGCCCCCGATCCCCAGAGAGGATGCCGGCAACGAGGCGAAGCCGTTGGCTACGACAGGGCTGACGGCTTCGCTGTTTTTGAAGTGGCTGCCAAAACCCGTTCTGAAAAACGACCTGCCGCCAATCATCTCCGAAATTTTTGGTTCGAGTGCCGCAGTAATCGACACGCTCACGCACAAAACATGCGCGTTAATGTTTATGGAACGCCCTTCGCTTTTTTCCATTCGGCCATCCTGTTGAAGGTAGCAAGAGCCAACATTCCGGCAGGCGTTCGAACGTAATCCATGTATTCTTCCCAGGTCCTTTGCTGGCCACCGACAAATCCGGCGTCTTTCATCATTTTTCGATACTGCTCTTCATAGGCTCTGTACTGTTCTCCATCGCGGATCGGCTTCACCTCTTGAAGTGTCCGAATACCCGCAATCGCCTGCGTGATATCGTCATCTGTCAGGCCGGCCTTCCTGAGTACCCGTTTGATCTCTTCGAGCGGTCCCATTTTTGCTTTCCCTATTGCATTCTGCGTGAAAACTATAAACCAAGTGCTAGGTATTTTCCCCTAAGAGCAATATCGAAATTTTCAGCATGATGTCGTTTCGATATCCCGCTGAACAGGGAGGATCATCATCAATGAAAAAGATATTCGTGGCTATGATCCTCGCCTTCACCTTTACCACCGGCATGGCGATCGTGACGGTCATAGCGCAAATCGATTAAAGAGGGGCACGATGAAAGAGAGTATACCATCTCTTCGCGGAAGATTGGCCGTCAAGGCCGAGAAGTTTGAGGGTCACCCCGAAGCGACGAAAGCCCTAGCGTTCTCTGTGGCGGGCGTGATAGTCGCTATGCTGATGTGGAGTTTGATGATGTTGCTGTTCTATTAAGGCGGCGTCGGCAAGCACCCGCTTGAGCTGCAGGATGCGTAGGGCAATCACCGCACCGTCAAATGTCGCTTCCCCAAAGCGCCAAACGCGATGGCCGTCACGGATCCCATTATTGGGCCTGGCAGCATAGAGGTCCGTGAGGATGGCTAGTTGGACGGCGCGGGGTTCAAAAAGGTAATCTGCGGTCTCGCTCCGGTATGGTATCCCGCAAGATTGCCGATCCGCGCGACGCTTATTGCAAAACCGCGTAACTTCGCGCGACGCCAACAAGCGCACGTTAAGTGTTTTATTTGTTAGTGACAATGTTGCGTAAAATTCGGCAAACTTGCGTCACTTTGCAGCGCTTCACTTAGCTAGCTGATCATTCGTAAAAATCAGCGGTAGAGGATCAGGGTCAGCAAAGGAGAGAAGGAGCTGTTAACCACCATTTTAAACTTTCGAACGACGTGTTGCCGATCACAGATCGTCTGTTCGACCACTCCTACATTCGGTCGCTGATATTCTCAGAGACGGCTGCTGTGCAATGAACTGTGTAATATTCTCGTGTGCGAAGACTGGGCGAGCATTTAACAGCGGGCTGAACGCCGACCCAGATGACCTGCGTTTTGTGCCGCCTCAATGGAAAACTTGGTTACGGTGCGGGGTCTGCTGTCGCGTCCATGAATTCAAGTTCGCAGGAGCACGTGTTTGTAAATGCCCGCACAACTGCCGTCGGAACGGGGACGTTTGCCTGTCCGAATTTGCTTGCTAGTCGGATTTTCGTAGCAACTCCGGCCGGCTCGTTAAATTCGCAGCGATCCACCACAGTCCTTCGTAGGGACCACGATCAGCTCAAGAAAATAAACCCCAAGTAGAGTTTGGCTTGGGGCTGTTCGCGTGCCATTACCCAAATTAGGCTTGCTAGTCCGGACGGCTATAGGTGCCGGGCCGTACAAGCCAATCCGAGCCTTTCTTTGTGAGTAGCGTTGCCTTGAAAGTACTGACGCTACCTTCGGCTCTTCAATTCCGCCGCATCGAAGTCCGATAACACCTGCATGACTTCTGAATGAGTATGAAAGACCTGCTTGTAATCGCCGGTGTCGCCTTTGGGGCGGCACAGTAAATCGCCGCCGACTTGCGCCGGTGACCTGGCCAGCAACACCAGTCCCACCTGATCGGAAAACCAGGAGCGGTATTCGTGTTGCTGACCTAACGCCGATGAGACGAAGGTTTGCATTCTGCCTCCATCTTGAAAGCTTTGCGCAACAGCTTCGACCAGACTAAACCGGACAGGGTGACTAGGTCCAACCGCCTCGCCCGTAGTTCAAGTCGATTATTTGCAACGCCGCTCCAAAGAAACAGAAAGCCTGTCGTGTTGGCGTTGATTTACGTCAAGGACAGCCATCCTGTTATTTGCGTCTAATCGGGGTGGCCATGTTCTGAGAGGAATGTGGCGTGGCAC
>JBAPZR010000944.1:0-1564 GCA_049285335.1 Xanthobacteraceae bacterium
CCGCGGTGCGCGTGTCGGGTACCCAAACCTGAATCGGCCGTAGCCCTCGCGCGCGCAACCGCTTACGATGAGCTCGGACCTTGTCGCGAGACGATAAAAGCTTTGGTATTGAGCGGCGCTTCGAACGAGACGTCATCGGCAACTCCCAGAGTGGTTACATGTAACCTACCGGAAGCCGAATTGCTTCTAAAATTCTAGACAACTTCACTGCTGCTTTTAACGACCAAGCTCTATCCGAGTCGCGCCGACTCATCCGTCATAGGCCGGCGCGATTACAATGTTTCGTAATTTTGGCTACGCTTTTTCTTGTGCTGTCGGTTTCGCAGCCGTACCCCCGGCCCACCAAATTTGGGTTCGTTTCGTGATTCGTTGCCATTCTCACCTAGGTCTTTTTCCTCTGCTGTTGCGTCCGCAGCCGTACCCCCGGCCCTCCGCCGTTTTCGTCAATGAATTCGATGCCGCTTCTTTCAAGTGCGACTCGGATTTTCTTTACCGTCTCCCCTCGGCCACCCAATTGCCCTTCGGCCGACTCCAGTCGAGCGATAGTTGGTTCAGAAATTCCTGAGTACCTGGCTAGGTCCGATTGAGACCATCCGAGCAATGCGCGAGCCGCGTATGATGCCGCGCACTGGGCACAGCGAAAGTTAGCGGCCAAGAATAAATTGGGTGCGCTCGATGCTGAACGCGTGGAAGAGGCCTTCAAGGCGCGACTGGCGAGTTTTCCAACCACAGCCGCGCTGACTCAATTGCCGGTGCGCCGCCAAGTTCGTGGCCGCCGAGCCGCTGTCGTCGCCAAAAGCATCTTAGCGATACCGACGTCGCGTCGCATTCGCGACCGCGAGCACGTCAAATCGGTTGCCAAGCAGCCCTGCCTCGTGTGCGGTCGGCGTCCTGCCGATGCTCACCATTTGAGGTTCGCGCAGTCGCCGGCCCTTGGCCGCAAGGTCAGCGACGAGTTCACGGTCCCGCTGTGCCGCGGACATCATCGCGAAGTCCATCACTGCGGTGATGAAGCTGCTTGGTGGGCGGAGGTCAGTATCGATCCAAGCGTGAATGCTCGCGCACTGTGGTTGAAGAGCCACCCACTGTCGCGGAGCCCAAGCAACGACATTGTGCAGTCCGATTCTACTTCAACAGCGTAGCTAGAAAGTCGCAGGGGCCTCTAGTTTGCCCCGGCTGAGCGCTGTTCAGGTGGTGGCGGCTTTTACGCTGCTTCTCGTGAACCACACGCGCTCCAGGTGTTAGATCGCCGCAAACCACAAGAAAGGAAACGCCGACCTTCCGGTAGCCAGCGGGGTCGTTTGGCGAACGATCTGCCGCTTCGCCACTTACCGTGTGCACCGCCGGCTGCTTTTCTTCCAGAACCGCCCTTGCAGCCCGCATCCCGGCCCCACCGCCATTCTCCTTCGATGAATTCGATTTCGTCCGCGTTTGCTTAGCATCGTATATGATGGTAATATACAGCAATGCTTGATCTCGCGCAGATCGAAGGGTTTGAATGGGACCAAGGTAACAGCCGCAAAAGTATCGAAAAGCATGATGTGAGCCAAGCAGAAGCCGAGCA
>JBAPZR010000945.1:0-2949 GCA_049285335.1 Xanthobacteraceae bacterium
GCTATCGGCTGCTGGCGGCGGCGCCGCTTCTTGCGCCACCGCAGTCGGCCTGGACGTTTCACGGAAACCACGAAGGTTGCATTGTCGATGGTGAAGGCCACCGACTTTGGCGCAGGAATGCACAAACGCCGTCAGGTCCGTGTTATTTATCGGGCCTCTTTCCTTTAGAAGGCGCGCCTGAACCAACTTGGGCCACGGTTTGGTGCCCTTTTCTTTGCAGCAGCGGCGGTTAGCAATAGACGTGAAAGACGTCGCAGGACATAGACATCGGCACCAAGATCATCATCTGGCCGCGGATTTTCATAGTTCGCAGTTGCACGGTCTTTCCGCTGGGCGTCTGAACAGACATAAAACCGAGATTGCCAGCCGCGCCGCCCGCCACCGACGGGTAGCCGCCTGTCGGGAGACCGTTTTGCGCGAATAAAGTGGTGGCTGTGCCTAGCGTAACGACAGCGCCAAGCACGATCGTCATTATTTGTTTCTTCATAGTTTCACTCCTGTTTGCTTCGAGGTACATCGCAGAGGCATGAGTTCCATGTCCATTTTTGCGAAATACCCAGCGGAGTAATATCGACAAGGTAGCCGTCGGTGAAATGCCGAGTCTTTATGGATTCGATAGCCCTCGCCTATGCAATACGTCGAGGTGCGATCACTATCAGCGGCCGGTGGTGGCGCGGCCCGTTGCGCCAGCGCAGGAACCTGATGAGTGATCGCGGTCACCGCAATGGCAATTCTGGCAAGACTTCCAAATCTTCCAGTAGACATCTCACCGCTACCCTCAAAGTGTTCGGACTGCGAATTTCTAGCCTTCGAACTTCATGCGACCGGTTTCGGCTTCGTGCAAAATGAAACTTTCAACGGATCGAAAACGCCTGCCCACGGTGCCTGGCCTAGACCTTCGCCGTGTCCGTGTAGAGCGTCCCAACGGAGCCGAATGCCGCGCAAAGTGTCAAGAAATCCGCACGAGAGTGAAAGAGCTATTTGGTTATGAATTCCATAGCCCCTAGCTATGAACCTTCAGGCTATGATCCTCTACGATGTAGGCGCACGGTGAGATGAAATTGATTGGCGCTTCGCCGAGCGCCGCGCCTGTGCGGCGCTCGGGCAGCACCGCTCGACGCAGCGTAAGGTGCCGCGGGGGCGTGCGGATGCTGACGGCTCCAATTGCGCCAGGTTCAACAGATCTGGGCCGATCCCCCGAAGACGTTGTTTGATAATTTGCTATAGTTACACCCACCGAGTTCGGAGACCGTATCTTGTCAGTTGCTTCATCGTCACTCGACGACGTGTTTGAGCAATGCTGTGAGATGGACGCCTCGCTGGCCGAGCGTCTGGCGACCTTTGCAGAAGCCGTCCGCACCCGGCGGCCCGCGTTTAGCGATGCCGCAGAGCGCCTGGTGAGACGGTTGCGAGAAAGTGGAGTTGGAGAAACCGCCCCTAAGCCGGGCGACCTCATGCCGGCGTTTGTCCTTCCGGATGAAACGGGGCAATTAGTGAGCCTCGAAGAACTGCTGCGGCGAGGTCCGGTCGCCGTCACGTTTCATCGGGGTCATTGGTGCCCCTACTGCCGGATCAGCATCAATGCTCTCGCTAAAGCACACGACGTCGTTATCGGCGATGGCGGGCAAATCGTCGCTATCATACCGGAGCGGCAGCAATACGCGACCGAGTTCAAAACCAACGGCCACATATCGTTTCCCGTCCTGACGGACATGGACAATGGCTACGCCATGTCGCTCAATCTAACTTTTTGGATGGGCGAGGAGATGAAGGAGATCATGCGTCAGCGGCCAGATCGCGACATTGCCAAATTCCAGGGTAACGAATCCTGGATGCTTCCAATCCCGGCGACGTTCGTTGTTGGTCGCAGCGGTAGGATCAGCGCGCGGTTCGTTGATCCGGATTATCGCAAGCGGATGGCTATCGACGATTTAGTCGCGGCACTAGGCAGCGCAACATAGAGCTCTCCTAAAGGCCACTAAGTCATCGCGTAGCGTGACCAATCGGCTGCGCGAAGCATTTTCATGATCATATCGGCGACTGGCGTTCGTTGCCGGCCGGCGACGCCGTATAACGACACGGTGCGCCGAAGATCCAAGCCGCTGACGAGAACTCGCTTCACGCGATCCGGGAACAACACACTCCGCGGCGCGAAGGCGACACCGAGGCCCCGTTCGAGGAATACTTCAAGATCATGCTCCGAAGGCACCTCGTGTGCCTGGTCGACAGCAAAGTTCTGGCTCCGCAACATGTTGGCAAGCGATTCGAAATGCTCGCAGCAGGTCCGCATTATCAGTGCTTCGCCGCGAAGATCCGACAATTGGATGGAGTTACACTCAGCGAAGTGATGGCTGCCGCCCACCACAAGGACAAAGCCCTCGGTGAATAGTGGCCAGGTATCAAGCCGATCCCAGATGGTGCCTAAGGAAGAGGCGATAGCGAGCTCGGCGCTGCCGCTCTTCATGAATTCAGCGACTTGAGTCGCCGTTCCGCGCATGAGCTTCACCTCAAGATGCTTGAAATGCTTGCGAAGCTCGAGAATGTACGGCATCAGCAGCGCGGTCTCGATCGTCGCCGACACGGCAACGCGAAGCGAGCCTACCTCGCCACACTTGAACAACGAGGCCAACGAGCGGGCGCCGAGCGCGCTCTCATAGCATTGCTGCAACGGCGGCTGCATGCGCTGGCCGAGCTCAGTGAGCTGTGCATGCGGGCGCTCGCGTCGGAACAGTTCGCCGCCCAGCTCGTCTTCGAGCTGGCGGATGGCTCGGGTTAGCGAGGGTTGCGCTACGTTACACTCTTCCGCTGCGCGCGTGAAATTAAGCGTTCGTGCCACAGCCAGGAAATAGCGAACCTGGTGCATTTCCATCGAACCGCGCCCCGCATTCTTTCATCTGCTATTCGCTGATGAGCCGGATGATTAGACCGCTATTCTCCGCTTCAATACGC
>JBAPZR010000946.1:0-13630 GCA_049285335.1 Xanthobacteraceae bacterium
ATCCAGTCCTGCAGGAATTTGTAGATCACCGCGCCGATCAGCCCACCGTAGAGATAACCGGTGCCACCGATGATCAGCACCAGCAACAAGTCGGCCGAGCGTTCCAGCGAGAACACGTCGAGCGAACAGAACGCCGTCGTCTGGGTGAGCAGCGCTCCGGCAATGCCGGCGAAGCCGGCCGAGATCATGTAGATGGCGACGAGCCGCCATTTGACCGGAATGCCGATCGCCGCGGCGCGGAGCGCATTGCCCTTGACCGAACGCAATGACAGGCCGAACGGCGAATAGACGATGCGCCGCGCGATGACAAAGCAAATAAACAGCACGACCAGGCAATAGACGTAGCCATTGTGTCCGTAGAGATCGAACCGGAACAGGCCGAGAATCGGCGCGATGTCGACGCCTTGCAGGCCGTCGGCGCCTCCTGTGATATTGGAAAAGCGGTTGGCTACCTCGCCGAGCATGAGCGAGACGCCGAGCGTCACCATCAGCCGCGTCAAATCGGAGCCGCGCAGCACCAAAAAACTCGTCACGAAGCCAAGCGCGGCCGCAACCAGGCCCGCGCAGAACAGCGCGACCACCGGCTCGTTAATGACGCCGTATTTGGCGACCAGGCCAGAAAAATATCCGGCCAGACCGAAAAACGCCGCTTGGCCGAGTGAGATGATGCCGGCATAGCCGAGGATAAGATCGAGCGACAGCGCGAACAGCGCCAAGATCGCGGTGTCCTTCAAGATCAGATATTTGCTCGGAAACAGCCAAATCGTCGCAAAAGCGAAGACCCAAAAAGCGATTTCGAACGGCGACCAACGCGCACGGCGCTTGAGATAAAAAGCGATCTCGGCGGCGCGCGTCTTCATCGCCGTCACCGCGCCGTGCTGCGGGCGAAGAGGCCCTGCGGCCGCCAGATCAACACCACGATCATGATCGCGTAGATGACAAAAGCGCCGAGCTTCGGCACATAATATTTACCGGCGACGTCGCCGATGCCGAGCAGGATCGACGCAAAGAACGGTCCGGTGATGCTGGACGTTCCGCCGACCGTCACCACGATCAAAAAGTAGATCATGTATTTGAGCGGGAATGTCGGGTCGAGACCGAGGATTTCCGCCCCCAGCGCGCCGCCCAGTCCGGCAAGTCCCGAGCCGAAGGCAAAGGTGATGCCGAACACTGCGCCAACATTTATGCCGAGCCCCCGCGCCACGCGCTGATCGTCCACGGCGGCGCGCAGGCGGCTGCCAAACCGCGTCTTGGCGAGGATCAACTGCAACGCGATCGTCAGCAATCCACAGATCACGATGATCAGCAGGCGATATTTGCCCATGCCGACGCCAGCGACTTCGAACTGTCCCTGCAGTGCTTCCGGGATTTGCACGAATTGCTGCGACGAGCCCATCGTGTAGTCGACCGCGGCGACCGACATGAAGACGAGACCGATGGTGAATAGCACCTGGTCGAGATGGCTTCTGGGATAGACGTGGACGTAAAGCGTGCGCTCGAACAAGCCGCCAAGGAGCGCGGTGAACAAAAAAGCGATCGGCAGTCCGAGCGCAAATGGAACGCCGAGCCGATTGACCAGAATTACTGTGCAATAGCCGCCCGCCATAGCGAACGCGCCATGGGCAAGATTGATGAAATTCATAAGCCCGAGCGTCACCGAGAGCCCGCATGCCAGGACGAACAGCAGCATGCCGTAGGCAACACCGTCGAACAGGATGGTCAGCATGACTGGTCCAGACTTTCCATCCGACAAAAATGGCCGATGAACTTTGTTCTTGCATCATTGCCGGGCTTGACGCGGCAATCGACGTGGCGGCGCCGTTCTACAAACAGGCACGACAGTGGCGCGAACCGCCCCTCACTTCGCCTCCGCGGCCTTGATCGGATCCTTCACGCTCGGAAACGTCTCGGATTCGACGTTGTAGAGTTCACCGTTCTTTTTCTCGACCTTGCGGATGTAGACGTTCTGGACGATGTCGCGGGTATCCGGATCGATCGAGACGGGACCGCGCGGACTTTCCCAGGCGAGGCCCTTAGCCGCCGCGATCAATGAATCGCCATCGGTCTTGCCGCCGGTCTTCTTCAATGCCTCGTACATTAGGTTCATGCCGTCATAGGCCGAAACCGCCATGAAGTTCGGGCGCATGCCGTCGTTGGCTTTTTTGAAAGCGGCGACGAAGGCCTTATTGGCCGCCGAGTCGTGATCCGCCGAATAGAAATGCGCCGTGATGGTTCCGATTACCGCGTCGCCCATGCCGTTGATCAGGTCGTCGTCGGTGACGTCGCCCGGACCGATGATCTTGATGCCGGCTTTGTCCAGTCCGCGCTCAACGAACTGTTTGACGAAAATGCCGCCCTGACCGGAAGGGACGAAGACGAAGATCGCATCGGGCTTCTGGTCGGCCGCGCGCTGCAGGAACGGCGCGAAATCGGGATTGGCCAGCGGGAAGCGGATGGTGTCGAGCACCTGGCCGCCTTTCTTGGTGAATTCGTCCTTGAAGGACTTCTCGGCGTCGGCGCCGGGCGCGTAGTCCGACACCATGCTCACCACCTTTTTGATGCCGTTTTGCGAGGCCCAATCGGCCATCGGCACCGTGGATTGCGCCAGCGTGAAGCTCGTGCGCGCGATATAGGGCGACTTCTCGGTGATGATCGAGGTACCGGCCGCGGTGACGATTTCAGGCGTCTTGGCTTCGGTGGCAAGCGGGGCGACCGCCAGCGCCGCCGGCGTAATGCCGAAGCCGGCCAGGAAAGTCACTTTGTCGTTGACGATCAGGTCCTGCGCGATCCGCTTGGTATTGTCCGGCACCGCCGCGTCGTCCTTGATGATCAGCTCGACCTTCTTTCCGGCAACTGTGTCGCCATGCTGCGCCATATAGAGTTTGGCGGCCGCGGCCTCCTGCTTGCCGGTCGATTGCTGCTGGCCGGTCATCGGCAAAATAAGGCCGATCTTGACGTCCTGAGCTTGCGCAGTCTCGGCCGCCGCCAGCGCGGCGGCGGCGCAAGCCACGGCCAGAAAATACCTATGAATCATAGCGTTCCTCCATCGAGCCAATCCCGTATTGGCCCGCATACCAACATCCCGCCCCGATCTTGTCTAGCGACCGGTTTGTCTCAGCTTCGATCCTGGTAAGCGGTGGCTGAATGGCGCAGGCGAAAGCCTTAACGGGCAAGCTCCGCAACGAAAGCCGAACCTGGAATGGTCGCGGTCCTGCGGTCTGATGTCGCCACTACGAGGAAGTTCGTCAGCATTCGAGCCCTATTTGGCGCCGGCGGAGTTTGTCGTGAAGTCCAAGCCGGACGACGCAGAGGCCGGCTTCCGCAACGGACCGGGCCACTGCGTGATCCGGACGTTTCGCGCCACGCCCGTTGGAGTGTTGTCCTGGAAGAGAATCCAAAGGAGCAGTACGCTGCGGCTATCTCAGGTTAGCCGTTCGAAAAAACGAGGCAGGTTCAGAAAACAAGAAAATAATTCAACAAAGTTTAGTTAGACTCAACAAAGTTAGTTGTAAGCCGTTTGTCAAATTAGCTTCACTGGTTTGCTGGTAATTATTCGGCGCGAAATTTCGCCCGGCAGCGGTGCTGCAATTGCGAAAAATTTCGTCGATTGGAAATGGAAAGGATCACTGTGATGTCTCATGAAGCGATGTTTGAACTCAGCGCGTTGGAGATTGACCAAGTTGCAGGCGGATTAGGAGCACCCCCGTCAGCACCAAGCGGTACTACGGGCGTTTCGTTTGGATCGAATGGTCCCAATGGCGTAAATACTGGATGGACTTTCACCACTACTTTTGGGAGCGTGTTCGTCTCGGCTCAGCCGGACGAGGCCTTCGACGCCGCGTGAATATGAACCTACGCAGGAGCCGCTCCGGTGGGGCGACTCTTGCACCCTATCGAAAAGTCGCAAGACTTTCTGGCGATTAAAAAGCCAAAGATTGGGTTTTCAGCCGAACAGGCATGTGATTGCCGTCAACCGCCTCTAAGCGTGCGCCTGACGCTGCGGATCGACGATCTTTTCGAGCTTGCCGAGCACGTGCATGCAGGGAAGGAGCTGCGCGAGGCTCGCGTTCGGTTCGCGCCTTTCCTTGATCGCGGCGATGAATTCACGGTCTTCGAGTTCGATGCCGTCCATCGAGACGTCGACTTTGGACAGGTCGATCTTGTTGTCCTTGCCGTCGGAGAGATCGTCGTAATAGGCCTTGTAGGTGCCGTTGTCGCAGATGTAGCGAAAGAACGAGCCGAGCGGGCCGTCATTGTTGAACGACAGCGACAGGGTGAGCACCGCCCCGGACGGGGTTTTCGCCACGATCCCCATATCCATTGCGATGTGCAGCTGCGGATGGATCGGACCTTGTACTGCGTAGCAATCGGAAATGGTTTCGCCGGCCTGATATTGAAACAAATCGATCGTATGGGCGGCGTGGTGCCAGAGCAAATGGTCGGTCCAGCTCCGCGGCTGGCCGGCGGCGTTCATGTTCTTGCGGCGGAAGAAATAGGTCTGCACGTCCATCTGCTGGATTTTCAATTCGCCCTTTTCGATGCGCTTATGCACCCATTGATGGCTCGGATTGAAGCGGCGCACATGGCCGCCCATCGCGGTGACGCCGGTCTCCTTGGCGATTTTCACTAAAGCTTCCGCGTCCTCGACGCTGTCGGTGATCGGGATTTCGACCAGAACATGCTTGCCGGCGCGCATGACCTGCTCGCACTGGCGGAAATGCAACTTGGTCGGCGTGGTCAGAATCACCGCATCGGCGTGCTTGATACCTTCGGAGAGTTCGCCGGTGAAATGCGGAATGCCGTATTTCTTGGCGACCTGGGCGGTCGCATCCTGGTTGCCGCCGACCAAAGACGTTACTTCGACACCGGGAATTCTTTTCAGCGCATCGAGATGTTTCTGGCCGAACGCGCCCTGCCCGGCTACGCAAATTTTCATTTTCGTTTCTCCAAAACACCCGAGATCGTCATGAGCATTGGTCATTGCTAGCGTAGCGAAGCAATCCAGCCCTGATGAGGCGGCCCTGAATTGCTTCGTCGCTTGGCTCCTCGCAATGACGATTAGCCGCGAAGGCGCTCCACTTTCGCCTGCGCGGCGGCGCGTTTGATCTTGCCGGCAGAGCGTTTGGGTTTCGCCGTCGATTTGCGCGCACCGGTCCGCGAGTGGTTGGCGAGAATGATATGACCGACGGCGGTATTCGACGCCGGCACGGTGTAGAAGCGATAGACCTCGTCGACCTTGTCGTCGAGCGCGCCACGCATGATCAGCCACATCACCATTTCGATGCCTTCGGCGCCAGCTTCGCGCATGTAGTCGATGTGCGGAATCTTGGCGAGCTTCTGTGGATTCTTCGACAGATTGTCGAGGAAGCTCTTGTCCCATTTGCTGTTGATCAAACCGGCGCGCGGTCCGGAGATCTGATGCGACAGGCCGCCGGTGCCGAAGATCACGACCTTGAGGTCCTCCGGATAGGATTCCACCGCCTTGCGGATGGCGCGGCCGAGCATGTAGCAGCGATGTCCGGTGGGTGGCGGATACATCACAACATTGACAGCGAGCGGAATGACCGGACAGGGCCAGCGCGAATTCTTGTCGACCTTGCCGAACAGAAGGTTCATCGGCACCGTCATGCCGTGATCGACCTCCATCTTGTTGCAGATGGTGAGATCGAACTCATCGAGAATGACCGACTGCGCGATATGCGAAGCGAGCGCCGGATGGCCCTGCACCACCGGCACCGGGCGCGGACCCCAGCCCTCGTCGGCGGGCGGAAATTCGGCGGCGCAACCGAGCGCGAAGGTCGGGATCATCTCCACCGAAAATGCCGAGGCATGGTCGTTGTAGACGATGATAGCGACGTCCGGCTTGGTCTCGCGCATCCACGCTTGCGATTTCTCGAAACCCGAAAACACCCGCTTCCAATAGGGCTCCTCGGTCTTGCCATTATCCAGCGCCGCGCCAATTGCGGGCACATGCGATGAACCTATACCTGCGACGATCCTGGCCACGGCTTCACTTCCGTTTTGCTGACTTGGTTTTAGGATTGGTTTTGGATTTGGTTTTGGCTTTTGATTTGGGACTGGCTTTGCCTTTCGCGGCGGATGCTTTCTTTGCTGCGGCGGCCTTCAGATATTTCGACGGGGCGTTCTTGCCGGAGCGCGACCGATTGCCTTCAACAGAGCGCCCGCCGGCCAGCATCATCGCCGCATAATCCTGCTGCGAGGCGCCGGTCATGACCGCGGCCAGGTGTTGGAACGAATGTCCGTCGGCGGCGCCCAGCTTGGCCGTGAAATAGATGTTGCCGCCGAGTTCGAGCATGCGGTTGTAGTCGCGCTTGAGGACGGCGTCGGTCTGTTCGGGCGTCAGGTTGAATTTCTTGAGATATTCCGCCTCGTTCGCCTTGAACACCTTGCGGTTCTCGTCCTTCATCAGCGACATGCAGAACATGTTGATGCCGAAGCCCTGCCGGGACCGTTCGGCGTCGAACACGAAGGTGCCCGGAATGTCGTCGTAGTCCTGCCGTCCGCGGGCCATCGCCGTTTCTCTCATTTTAAATGGAGCATGAGGGGATCATGCTCCGAATTGACATATATAGCGCGGCAATGCTTGGCAACATCATCCGGCGGTGCGCATCGTGGCTAGTCCGGCGGATGCGTGCCGAGCAATTGCAGCTCCGACTGTTTGGCTGTCGCCGTTTTGCCATCGAAGTCGCGAACTCCGAAGATCTTGATGCCCTTGCCATCCTCGGCTTGAACGACGATGATGGGCAGTTTTTGCTGACCATTCCTAATCAAATAGGCGTATTGGGGAATGACGACATCGAGCGGCTTGCCGAAGGCAACGCCATAGGCCCGAAGCGCGAAAACCGCGTTGCCGTCGGCGACATCTTTATCGGTCGCGGCGCGGCCCGAAACAAATCCCGTCGTCGGCAGTGGCGGCCAGCTTTGACCTGCGCCTTGACCCGCTCCCGGTGCCGGGCTTTGCGCCAGCCCCTGCCCTAAGCTGGCGACCATCGCCGCGATCAGAACCAAACCCGTAAACCGCAAGGTCATTGCCGATCCGTTCGTTGCTTAGGCCCAGCAGAGCCGCATCGGATTGTCGACCAGCAAGGCCTGCTGTGCCGCCGCGCTCGGCGCGACTTTCGGGATGTAGTCGACAAGTAGACCGTCATCGGGCGCCTGTTTTTTCATGTTCGGGTGCGGCCAATCGGTGCCCCAGATGACGCGATCGGGGAAGCGCTCGACCAGAGCGCGGCCGAACGGCACGACGTCATCATAGGGCGGACCGGCGATGCTCATGCGTTCCGGACAGGTGACCTTGACCCAGAAGTTCTTGTGCTTGTCCAATAGCTGGTGGAAACGTTGGTTCTCCGGATGATCGACGCCTTTCTTCACGTCGGGCGTGCCCATGTGATCGACCACGACAGTCGTCGGCAGCGCGGTGAAAAAATCCTCAAGCTCCGGCAGATCCGGCATTTCGAAATAGACGACGATGTGCCAGCCAAGCTTCCCCACCCGCGTCGCGATCCGCTGCAGAACCTCGCGCGGGGTGAAGTCGACCAGCCGCTTGAGAAAATTGAACCGCACGCCGCGCACGCCGGCTTTGTCCATCCATGTCAGCTCGTCGTCCGTTACTTCTTCGCCGACAAAGGCGACGCCTTTGGCGCGGCCGTTCGAGGCGTCGAGCGCATCGATCATGGCGCGGTTGTCTTTGGAGTGACACGAGGCTTGCACGATCACGTTCTTGTCGAGACCGAGAAAGTCGCGCAGCGCGAACAGCTTTTCCTTCGGCGCATCGCACGGGGTGTATTTGCGCTCCGGCGCATAGCGAAACTTCGCCTCCGGCCCGAACACGTGGCAATGCGCATCGACCGCGCCCGCCGGTGGCTTGAATTTCGGCTTCGACGGATTGGGATGAAAGGGGATGTAACCGGGCGACATCGGCACTGAGAATTTCTCCTTCTGTCGTTCCGGGCGCGCTGCAAGCGCGAACCCGGAACTCATAACCGCCGAGACTTTCGAATTGCACGCAGTGACACTATTCTGGGGTCAAAACTCATAAAAGCATTCGCTAAATGCCGTCGATTGCAACGCCTACCCTATTTTCCGAGTAAATCAGGAAGCGACAGTAGCTGTTGCGATCGATGGCGCGAAGCGACCAACCACGGTTGTGAATCTTGGCCCTATGATACGGGGATTATGGATTCTGGGTTCCTTGCTTTGCACGGCCCCCCGGAATGACCCGTCAGACCCTCTCTAGCGCCAGCGAGACGCCTTGGCCGACGCCGACGCACATCGTCGCCAGCGCGCGTTTGCCGCCGCGCTTTTCCAATCCGTGGACGGCGGTAAGCGCTAACCGCGCGCCCGACATGCCGAGCGGATGACCGAGCGCGAACGCGCCGCCATGCGGATTGACGTGCTCGGCGTCGTCGGCAACGCCAAGCTGGCGAAGGCAGGCGAGGCCCTGCGACGCGAACGCTTCGTTGATCTCGATCAGATCGAAATCGGAAATCTTCAGCCCGAGCAGTTCCATCAGCTTCCGGGTCGAAGGAACGGGACCGATGCCCATGATGCGCGGCGGCACCGCGGCGGAAGCCATGCCGAGAACGCGCGCGCGCGGTTGAAGTCCATGCGTTTTGGCGGCCTCGGCGCTGGCGAGGATGATCGCAGCGGCGCCGTCATTGATGCCGGACGCATTACCGGCGGTGATGGTGCCGGGATTGCGCACGATGGGTTTGAGCTTTTGCAGATTTTCGAGCGTGGTGTCGGGCCGCGGATGCTCGTCCTTGTTCACCACGACCGGACCGGCTTTGCCGCCCGGCACTTCGACGGCAACGATCTCTTCGGCGAAGTAGCCGGCGGCCGCGGCCTTGCCGGCGCGCTGTTGCGACCGCAGCGCGAAAGCGTCCTGGTCCGCGCGCGTCACCTGAAATTCCTCGGCGACGTTCTCTCCAGTCTCGGCCATCGAATCGACGCCGTATTGCGCCTTGAGCACCGGATTGACGAAGCGCCAGCCGAGCGTGGTGTCGTAGATTTCCGCCGAGCGCGAAAACGCCTCGCCGGCTTTGCCCATCACGAACGGCGCTCGCGTCATCGATTCGACGCCGCCGGCAATGGCGAAATCGATTTCGCCGCAGCGGACCGCCCGCGCCGCATCGCCGACCGCGTTTAATCCCGAGGCGCAGAGCCGGTTGACGGTGATGCCCGGAATCGAATCCGGCAATCCGGCCAACAGCAGCGCCATGCGCGCGACATTGCGATTGTCCTCGCCGGCCTGGTTGGCGCAGCCGAAATAGACTTCGTCGAGCCGCGACCAATCCGTCTTGGCATTGCGCGCGACCAGGGCCTTGATCGGAACCGCGGCGAGATCGTCCGTGCGCACCCTGGCTAGCGCGCCGCCGTAACGGCCGATCGCGGTGCGCGCGGCATCGCAAATGAAAACGTCCCGCATCGCCCGTTCCATTTTCAGGCCTTTTTCGTCCCTTGCAGGCTATTTACGGGCCGCGGCGGACAGGGTCAAATGGCGGCGCGATGTCAGATAAAAGCGCGCCATTTGCCGATTTGCCGCCGACCCTGCAAGCCGAGCGGCATGGTGCAGTCGCTGTTTTGCGGCTTAATCGCGCCGCCAAGCGCAACGCACTCGACGACACGATGGTGGCGGGCATCGAGTCGTTTTTCTCCCTGGTGCCGGACGACATCCGCGCCGTCGTCCTCTGCGGCGCGGGCGATCATTTCAGCGCCGGGCTCGACCTGACCGAGCTTGCCGAGCGAAATACGCTCGCCGGCATCGCGCATTCGCGTTCCTGGCATCGCGCCTTCGAGCGCGTCGAGTTCGGCAGCGTCCCGGTGGTTGCCGTTCTTCACGGCGCGGTGGTCGGCGGCGGACTTGAATTGGCGGCGGCGGCGCATGTGCGCGTCGCCGAGCGCAACGCCTTCTATGCCTTGCCGGAAGGCAGCCGCGGCATCTATGTCGGCGGCGGCGGTTCGGTGCGACTGCCGCCGCTCATCGGCGCGGCGCGGGTGATGGACATGATGTTGACCGCGCGCACATTGTCCGCCGAGGAAGGCCAGACCATCGGTCTCTCGCAATATCTGGTCGACGAGGGTCAGGGCGTCGCCAAGGGCCTCGAGCTCGCGCACCGTATCGCCGGCAATGCGCCGTTCACCAATTTCGCGATCATGCATCTGCTCCCGCGCATCGCTCGCAGCGATCCTTCCGCGGGCTTTGTCACCGAAGCGCTGGCTGCGGCGATTGCACAAGGCGACGACGAGGCCAAGGCTCGGCTCAAGGCGTTCTTGGAAAAGCGCGCGCCAAAGGTGACGCGCACATGAACGGCGGCATCGCCGCTCAATCGCGTGCGCCGCTGCGGCCAGTGAAGCTCGGACCGGTCGGTGTCACCGTGGAACGGCGCAGCGACGGCGCTATTCTGATGCGTTCGCCACATCCCTTGCCGGCTTATCCGCGCATGTTGACCGAACGGCTCGCCCATTGGGCGAGCGCCACGCCGGATCGGGTATTCCTGGCGCAGCGCAACGCGCGCGGCGCTTGGCGCACGATGACTTACGCCGAAACCTACGCGGCCGTGCGCGCGATCGCAGCCGCGCTCCTTGAACGCGGCCTCAATGCCGACCGCCCGGTCGCTATTCTCTCCGGCAACGACATCGAACACGCCTTGCTCGGTCTTGCCGCCATGCATGTCGGCATTCCCTACGCACCGATCTCCGTGCCTTACTCCTTGCTGTCCCAGGATTTCGGCAAGCTCAAAGCGATTGTCGAGGTGCTTGCGCCGGGCCTGGTGTTTGCCGCCAACGGCGCCGCGTTTCTCCGCGCCATCGCAGCCGCGCTGCCGCGCGGCATCGAAGTTGTCGTGACGAATAACCCGCCTCCCGAGCGCGCAACAACCTTGTTCGCGCAACTCGCCAAAACAGCCGCGACGGCGCACGTGGAAACGGCGCATGCGCGCGTTATGCCCGATTGGCCAGCCAAAATCCTTTTCACGTCCGGTTCGACGGGCCGGCCGAAAGGAGTTGAAAACACGCACCGCATGTTATGCGCCAACCAGGCGATGATCCGCGCCGGCCTCGCCTTCCTTGCGGACGAGCCGCCGGTCATCGTCGACTGGTTGCCGTGGAATCATACCTTCGGCAGCAATCACAATTTCGGCCTGGTGCTCGACAATGGCGGCTCGCTCTACATCGATGAAGGCAAGCCGCTGCCGGGCGCCATCGACGCAACGGTGGGCAATCTGCGCGATATCGCACCGACCATTTATTTCAACGTGCCGAAGGGCTTCGAGATGCTGCTACCTTATCTCGCCGCCGAACCGGCCTTGCGCGAAACTTTCTTCAGCCGACTTAAAGTGATGTTCTATGCCGGCGCCGCGCTCGCCCAGCACGTGCTCGACGCCTATGAGGAGCTTGCGGTGCGTACCACCGGAGAGCGTATCCTGTTCATGTCGAGCCTCGGCTCGACCGAGACCGCGCCGGCGGCGCTGTCGTGCACTTGGGACTGCGACCGCGTCGGCAATGTCGGGCTGCCGCTGCCCGGCGTCGCGCTCAAGCTCGTCCCGCGCGACGACAAGCTCGAGGCGCGGCTTAAGGGCGAAAACATCATGCCCGGCTATTGGCGCGCGCCGGCGCTGACCGCGGACGCCTTCGACGACGAGTACTTCTACAAGATCGGCGATGCGCTGAAATTCGCTGACCCACGCGATCCGGCCAAGGGCCTGCTGTTCGACGGGCGTCTCGCCGAGGATTTCAAGCTCGCCACCGGATCGTGGGTCAGCGTCGGGCCGTTGCGCGCCGCCTTCATCGCGCATTTTGCTCCGCTGGTCCGAGACGTCGTGCTTGCAGGGGCGGACCGCGACGAGGTCACGACGCTGATCTTCCCGGACCTCGACGCCTGCCGCAAAATCGCTGCCCCATTGCCAGCAGATGCGCCGGCGCGGCTACTGCTCGCCGATCGGAGCGTGATGCAAGCGTTTGCGCGGTTGATCGATACCTTCGCCGCCGCAAGCACCGGGACCTCGAGCCGCGTGACCCGCGCCGTTCTGCTCGCCGAACCGCCGTCACTCGATATCGGCGAAATGACCGACAAAGGCTCGATCAATCAGCGCGCGGTGCTTGCGCATCGCTCAACGATCGTCGAAGAGCTTTACGCCGCGGCGCCGGCGTCTCACGTCATCGTTGCTGGCGCTAGACAGGCGGCCGATGTGAACTAGGCCGAGACTCGACCATGGTGATCGCTTCGCCCCGTCGCTGAGAATTGGGTAGCCGTTGCAATCGACGGCTTTTCCCGAACGCTTTTGTGAGTTTGGACCAAGCGAAAAAGATGAGGTGAATGAGACATGGACATTGCGGGACAGGCCGCGATCGTAACCGGCGGCGGTTCGGGCCTTGGCGCGGCGACGGCGCGAATGCTGGCGCAGGCCGGCGCCAAGGTCGCTGTTCTCGACGTCAACGCCAAGGCCGCCGCCGAAGTGGCGATCGACATCAACGGCGTCGCCGTCGCTTGCGACGTGACCAATGCCGGCGCGACCGAGACGGCGATCGCGAAGGCGACCGCCGATCACGGCACCGCGCGCATCGTCGTCAATTGCGCCGGCGTCGGGCCCGCCAAGCGCATCGTCGGCCGCGACGGACCCATGCCGCTAGGCGAATTCGCCCGCGTCATCGAGATCAACCTGATCGGCACTTTCAACGTGATGCGGCTTGCGGCCGCCGCCATGCAGGCGCTCGAACCGCTGCAGGACGGCGAACACGGCATCATCGTCTGCACCGCCTCGGTGGCGGCCTATGAGGGACAGATCGGTCAGGCCGCCTATGCCGCATCGAAAGCCGGCATTGTCGGCCTTATCCTGCCGGCAGCGCGCGAATTCGCCCAGTTCGGCATCCGTGTCACCGGCATTGCGCCCGGAATTTTTTCAACACCGATGTTGCACGCGCTGCCTGACGCCGCGCAGCAGAGCCTCGCTGCGTCCGTTCCCTTTCCGAAATTGCTCGGGCAGCCGCCGCAATATGCCGCGCTGGTGCGCCACATGATCGAGAACCGTTACCTCAACGGCGAGGTGGTTCGGCTCGACGGCGCGCTGCGCATGGCGCCGCGATAGCATGTTCACGAACATCCGCAAAACACGCATCGAGTGGGGCGACTGCGACCCCGCCGGTATTATTTTTTATGCGCGCTATTTCGAAATCTTCGACGTTTCGACGACGGTCCTCATTGAGCGCGCAGTCGGCATGAAAAAGATCGACTATCTCAAGGCTTTTGATTTTCTGGGCCATCCGGTGGCGGAGACGCGCGCACGATTTCTGCTGCCGACGCGTTTCGGCGACGAGGTTGCGATCGAAACCGCCGTGGTGGCCTGCGGGCGTTCGAGCTTTAAGCTTGAGCACCGCCTGACCATGGCCGGTGCGCTCGCGGCCGAAGGTTTCGAAACGCGGGTTTGGGTCGCCCGGCATCCCAGCGACCCCACGCGAATAAAATCGCAGCTCATTCCGCCGCAGGTCGTCGCGCGACTGACGCATGGCAGCCTTCCGTCGCGCTGAGTGACGGGATCGGAACGCGATGCTACAAGCCTGGAGCTTCTGTTGCGGCATGATCTTTTCGGAAAGCCGGTTTCCACCTTTCCGC
>JBAPZR010000947.1:0-15389 GCA_049285335.1 Xanthobacteraceae bacterium
CGGTTCACCCAGCCATAGCGCTCGGCGATATCAGCATCGAAATCGTCGGCGCTGAGGACGATTTCAAGTGCGCGCGAGCGGCCGACCAAGCGCGGGAGCCATTCCAGCGCCCCGCCGCCCGGGATCAGTCCGACGCCGACCTCAGGATTGCCGAATAGCCTGTTCTGCCGGCCGGCGAAGCGCATGTCGCAGGCCAGCACGAATTCGTTGCCGATGCTGCGCGTGCGGCCGCGAATCTTCGCGATGCTCACGACTGGCGCAGACGAGAGGCGCAGCACAAAGTCGCGCCAAAGACCCAGCACGCCTGGCTGTGCAGCTGCCTTGGCTACGTCGAGATGGGCGATGAAAAACTCGGGGTTCGCCGACTGGAACACTACGACCTTCACGGACGGGTCCGCTTCGAGGTCGGTCATCAGCGCTCCCAATTCGACGATCGTTGTAGGTACGAACATGTTGATCGGTGGGTTGCTGAAGGTGATCGTCCACCGGCCCGGATAGGTGCGGTCGGTGTTGAACTGCGAAGGGTCAGGCATGGCGCACTCCTACGTCATCAGACACGGGACTACGGATCGCGTTTCGTTAGTGAAGGTACCTCTCGTAACTCAAGTCCTTAGGCCGGTAGTCGATCCCGGTTCCGGCCTATCGGGGTCGCGTTAGGCGAATGCCCGGCGATGTCCGCTTTGGGTCATAAGCGGACATTGAAGTGCCGCCAGTCGATGTCCGCTTTACCCCCAAAAGCAAACATGGCCCCCGCGCGTTCGTGATGTCCCCTTTGTGCCATAAGCGGACATCGATCTATCATTCGATCACGTCATCGGCAGCGATCAACAGGCTGGCCGGCACTGTAAGGCCGAGTGCCTTTGCAGTTTTGAGATTGATGACCAGTTCGAATTTAGTTGGCAGCTGGACGGGAAGATTGGCCGGGCTCGCCCCTTTCAGAATTTGGTCGACGTATCCTGCGGCGCGACGATACGTATCAGTTATGGCGGAGCCGTAACTCACAAGTCCGCCGTCGTCCACAAATTCACGAAACCCGTAGATAGCCGGAATCTGTTGTTGGTTAGCAATGTCAACGATAATTTTTCGATATGTGAACACGAAAGGATCATTCAAGACGACAAGAATATCAGGCTTGGATTGAGGAATCTGGGCCAGTACACTCTTCAACTTTTCAACTTCGTGCGCATCATAAAGCGCAATGGCAAAATCGTTTGCAGAAGCGAACTGTTTAGCGAAACCCAATTCAAGTCTGGCGCTGGAGCCGTCAAGATTTGCTAGAACAGCCGCACGTTGCGCCAGAGGCTTAATCTCTCGCATGACCTCGAAACGCTTTGCAGCGGTTTCTGGCGCGATTGCGACAAATCCTGTCAGATTGCCGCCTGGCTGGGCGAGACTCTTCACCAGCCCAAGCTCAGCCATGTCACCGACACCCGCTCTCCGGGCAAAAGTATATACCTAACACCATGTATTTATTGGAATATATAAGTTATCTCCGACGCTATCCGGTTCTTACCGGGTCATCAGGAGGCGGGCAAACGTTCCTCCCCCAAGCCTTTCAAAGAAGTCTAGAGCATGATCCGGAACGGGGAAACTGTGTGCAAGCGTTCGGAAAAAGCCGTTGCGACCGATGGCGGGAAGCGATCACCATGGTCGTTATTCTTGTGTCAGGTATCAGCGCCTCACTGTTGCAGCCGTGCTCGCTGCTTTCGATCAGCGGCTCACGCCACGGCAAAGCTTCAGGATACGCGATCAGCTATGGCGTTCGTCGGGCGCGGCGAGGATCAAGGACCAGAACACTTTGTATTTCGATTTCGGCGTATAGACCGCGGCGATACCCATGCGCGTCACACTGGCGTTGAGCATGTTGGCGCGATGCGGCGGCGAGTCGCGCCAGCCGGAGAACGCCTCGGCGAGCGTGTGATAGCCCGCGCCGATATTCTCCACCGCGACGCCGGCGTCGAAATGCGATTTGCGGATGCGCTCCTGGAAGGGGCGGGCGACCGCGTGATCGAGCTTGCCCGCTTCCGCCATGGCGCTCGCCTGCTCGTTGGCGAGCCGCATCAGTTCGGGATCGAGCGTGACGGCATCGAGGCCGTTGTTGTGGCGATAACCGGAAATCATCGATTGCGCGGCGGCGGCGTCAAGCGTCGCCGTTGGCCCGGCGAGGTCCTGATAAAAGGTCGGCTGGCCTTCCGGCGGGCCCTTGTCGGCGCAGCCGAAAAGCGCGGCCGCGGCCATCACCAGGCCGCAAATCCGCGCCGCGCGGCAGAGCCGGATCATTGAGAATCCCCCATCGCCCTCGATCTGGCGTCAAAAAGACCTTGGCGTCAAAAAAGTGTCGGAAGCGTGAAGAGGTCACTAAAGCGAAATGATTTTAGGTTGAATTCGGTATTTCGATTTAGTCTGTTGTTTGAGCACGATCTTTTCCGAAAACCGATGCCCAGTTTTTGGGATCATGCTCTATCACGGCCGATCTGGCTTCCGTAAAGGCCCTCGATTACGATCTTCTCCACAGCAGAGGAGTTAGCCAATGGCTGAAGAATCGGCCGGCCGTACGGCCCGCACGCCCGGCGCCAAGCGCGCCGGACCCGGCGAATACGTCTTCGATCTCTCAAGCGTCAATCACATCCTCGGCGGTCCGGATTATTCGACCGCGAATGGCGCTTGCGTCGAGGGCGATCGGATGATCGTCGGGTTGATGCACATGCCGGCTGGAACGGGGGCTGCACCGCATTCGCATCCTAACGAACAGTGGATCTACATCCTGCAGGGCGTCTTCCGTGCCGAGATCGGCGGCAAGGCGGTCGAGGCCAAGGCGGGTTCGGTGATTTACGTGCCCGCCAATGTCGTGCATTCGGGGCAGGCGAGCGAGGAGGGCGATGTGGTCTTCTTCACCGTCAAAGACGCTTCCCACAGCTTGCACGGCACGGCCGCTAAACCCTAGTCAGAGTGCTTCAAAAACCTTTCAGTGCGTTTGCGATCTTCGCTGCTCGCATCCATTTTTTCCGATCGGACAGCCGGTGAATATTTTCCCCGACGATTCTTGGAGTGTGTTTGTTCCTTATAGCGGATTTCACGTCTTTACGGTTTGCGTTTGCCTCTTGTTGATCGCGGCGCTGGTCGCGGCTGGGCGCAGGCTTTGCGCGCACGAAACGGCGATGCGTTGGACGCTCGGCATTTTCGCGCTGCTTTATTGGTTGAGTTACAATATTTGGTGGAACCGCAACGGCTTTGATCCCGCCATCGGTTTGCCGCTGCATATTTGCGACCTCAGTGGTCTGATCGCACCGCTCGCGCTGCTCACGCTCAATCGCTGGCTGCGCGCAACGCTCTATTTTTGGGCTTTCGCACTCGCCAGTCAGGCCTTTATCCAGCCTGCGCTGGCGGCCGGTCCGGCCCTGCCGCTGTTCTGGTGGTTCTGGGCCCAGCACACGATCGTTCTGGGCTTCGCCATTTTCGACGTGACGGTTCTTTCCTTCCGGCCCGGTTGGCTGGATTTGCGGCGCGCGTACATCGTCAGCGTCATTTACGTGTGCTTCGTCGCGCCGTTCGATATCCGTGTCGGCGCAGACTACGGTTATCTCGGCAATCTGCCGGCGGACAAGATCCCGCCGTTTGTTGCCGCGCTCGGGCCTTGGCCGGCGCGCGCGTTTATCCTCACCGCGCTCGTCGCGGTGGCTTTTTTGATTGTCGCCTTGCCCTGGCAGCTGACGGACGGGCCTTGGCGCCAGCGATCCGCGACTTAGCGCCACGCCTGATTTAGATTAGGGACTCGACCTAGCGGCCGGCGGCGTAACCCTGCATGCCGCGCGCGTTGGCTACGGCGCGGCGCTTACGGCCTTCGCGCGAAGCAGCCGTCAGGCGGCCTTCCGACCAAACCGGCCCGACCTCGACGATGTGACCGCGGCGTTCCAATTCGGCGACGGTTTTTTTCGGCACTCGCCCTTCGACGGCCATGACGCCAAGCCGCGCGGTGCGCGGCCAGAACGAGCTCGGAAAATGCTCCGAGTGCCAAGCCGGCGCATCGATCGCTTCCTGCAAATTCATGCCGCAATGGACGTGGCGCAAGAACAGCTGCGTGATCCATTGATCCTGGCCGTCGCCGCCCGGCGATCCCCAGGCCAGATACGGTTCGCCGTCGCGCAGCGCGAGGGTGGGCGAGAGCGTAGTGCGCGGCCGCTTGCCGGGCGCGAGCGACGCCGGATGGCCTTCTTCGAGCCAGAACATCTGCGCCCGCGTGCCGAGACAGAAGCCGAGCTCGGGAATAACGGGAGAGGAATGCAGCCAGCCGCCAGACGGCGTCGCCGAAACCATATTGCCGGCGTGATCGATGATATCGAAATGGACGGTGTCGCCCTTCATGCCGCCCATCCGGCCGACGGTCGGCTCGCCCGCGCCGGCCGCAAACGTCGCCGGCTCGCGGCGCAATTTCACGACCGCTCCGAATCCTTCGATCGATCCCGGACGCAATTCGCGCGATGCGGTTTCGCCGATCAGCTTGCGGCGATCGGCGTTATAGGCTTCCGACAAAAGCGTCGCCATCGGCACTTCCACGAAATCGGGATCGCCATAGAACGTTTCGCGATCGGCATAAGCGAGTTTCGAGGCTTCGACGATGAGGTGAATGAAATCGGGACCGACCGGGTCGAGTCCATCGAGATTGAATCCCTTGAGCAGCGCCAGCTGCTGCAGCGTCACCGGACCCTGGCCCCAGGGGCCGGTTTTGCAGACCGTGTAGCGGCCGTAATTGTAGGCCAGCGGCGCTTCGATATGCGGCGTCCAGCGCGCCATATCGTCGGCAGTGAGAACGCCGCGGTGGCGCTCGCCGCTAGTATCCATCACCGCCTGGGTGCGGCAGAAGCGGTCGATGGCTTCGGCGACAAATCCGCGGCTCCAGGATTGGCGCGCGCGTTCGATTTGCGCGGTGCGGTCGCCGCCGGCGCTTTCGGCTTCCTTGACGATGCGCCGATAGCTCGCCGCCAGTCCCTTGTTGGCGAACAGCGAACCGGCGGCCGGCACTTCGTTATTGGGCAAGTAGACCGCGGCGGAGGTCGGCCAGTAGTCGCGGAACATTGTCGCCACCGTGCCGATCGTGGCATGAGCGCGTTCCAGAAGCGGATGCCCATTCTCCGCGTAGCCGATCGCGGGCGCCAGCACGTCGGCAAGCCGCATGCTGCCGAAATCGCGTAGAAGCATCATCCAGGTCTCGAACGTGCCGGGCACCACGGCGGCGAGAAGCCCGGTGCCGGGAACGAGATCGAGTCCTTCGCTGCGGTAATGCGCGATGGTGGCGCCGGCCGGCGCGACGCCTTGGCCGCAGATCACTTCCGTTTTGCCGCGCCGCACGTCGTGGACGATAAGCGGGACGTCGCCGCCCGGGCCGTTCAAATGCGGCTCGACCACCTGCAAGGTAAACGCCGTCGCTACGGCGGCGTCGAAGGCATTGCCGCCCTTCTCCAGCATCGCCATGCCGACCGCGGTAGCGATCCAATGCGTCGAGGTCACCACCCCGAACGTGCCTTCAATCTCCGGACGCGTCGTGAATGTATTCGGATTGATATTGGTCATAAAAACGCGTTTGTTGCCTTCCGTCATCGCTGCGTCCGCCCCTGTTGCGCGTCACAAACAGCGCGCTTAGAGAATGTAAGCCGTCGACTTTTATCCGGCTAGGCGCTCCGCTTTCTATCCGGATAGGCGTTTGGCTGCTAGTGCGGGAGAGTTAACGGTGCCGCATAAGAGACTTGCAATCGGAATCGCGGGCCTCGGCGCGGTCGGCCTCGGCGTGGCGCGGCGGCTGCAAAAGGGCATACCCGGACTTGTTCTTGCCGGCGTCGCGGTGCGCGACCGCGACAAGGCGCGGCGCAATCTGCCCGGCGCCGGCGAACAGATTCCAATCGTTGCCGCCGAAGCGTTGGCGGATTCCTGCGACGTGGTCGTGGAATGTCTGCCGCCGCAGCTATTCCGGCCGGTCGGCCTCTCGGTGATCGACAACGGTAAAATTTTCATGCCGCTCAGCGTCGGCCAGCTTCTCGACAATTGGGATCTGATCGAGCGCGCCGAACGCAGCGGCGCGCGCATTCTGGTGCCGACCGGGGCGCTCCTTGGTCTCGACGCGGTACGCGCCGCCGCCGAAGGCACGATCCATTCCGTCACCATGATCACCCGAAAGCCGCCGAGCGGACTTGAAGGCGCTCCCTATCTTCTCGAGCGCGGCATTTCGCTCAAGGAGCTCAAGGCGCCGCTGAAAATCTTTGACGGTAGCGCGCGCGACGGCGCGCGCGGCTTTCCAGCCAACGTCAACGTGGCGGCCGCGCTTAGCCTCGCCGGGATCGGGCCGGACAAAACGCGCCTTGAAATCTGGGCCGACCCGGCGCTCACGCGCAACACCCACCGCATCGAAGTCGATGCCGACACCGCGCGCTTCTCGATGGCGATCGAAGGAATCCCATCTGAAAATCCGCGCACCGGCCGGATCGTGCCGCTAAGCGCGATCGCGGCGCTGCGCGGGCTTGTCGCCGAGCTCAAGGTCGGCACCTGACCGGCGACGCTGCGGCGCGTTGCGGCGATGTGTGCAGCGAGTCGTGAGATCAAGATTGCGTCGCTGCCGTCTGCAATGACGACTACAGATGAGCGCAGCTCACTTCACTATAGTGTTTGATTAAATTCTTGCGAACAAACGTGGCGCACGTGCAACGCGCGCAAGAAATATCACGCAGCTCAACTGAAATATCATCAAACTGTATTCGGCTGTCTTTTCGGTCGTGTTAACACTTCGCCAATTTTAGCTGGGGGCGTGCATTGAGTCGCATTCATTTATCCTTGGCTTCCTCGGCGGGCACCGCGCTGGCGCTTGTGCTGGCGCTCGGTGCACCGGAAGCGCAGGCGCAATTCGTCTGCGTCGGCAACACCAACGGCGCAACCGTGCCTCCGGCGACCGCCAGTGGCGCCGGCGCAACCGCCGCCGGCGGCGCCGGCAACGTCGCCTGCGGCACCAACGCCAACGCGAGTGGAACAGGAAGCTCGAACACGGCAACCGGAACTGCCGCAAATGCCAGCGGCACCGCCAGCACCAATACTGCGACGGGGGAAAACGCCAATGCCTCCGGCGACGCCGGTGCCAACACTGCGACTGGCATTGCCGCCAACGCCTCCGGCGGCAATGCTGCGACCCCCAGCGCGAACACCGCGACCGGAAATGGAGCGAACGCCAGCGGCACCGGCAGCAATAATATTGCGACTGGAGTTGGGGCAAACGCCAGCGGCAACGTCGCCCTCAGTAATCCGACCGACTTCGAGTCCGCCAATATCGCGACCGGATTGCAAGCGAATGCCAGCGGCAATGGCGCCTCTAACATCGCAACCGGAAACACCGCGAACGCCGCCGGCTTGCAGGGCGGTAACATCGCTACCGGCAGCAACGCGAATGGGAGCGGCGACCTCAGCGAAAATGTCGTGCTCGGCGTAAAGGCCAACGCGAGCGGGCTGCACAGCTTGAACGTCGCACTCGGAGCTATCGCCAACGCCAATGGCGACGGCAGCAGTAACACCGCGCTCGGCAACGATGCGCACGCCACTGGCGGCACTACCGCGACGCCCAGCCTTAACACCGCAGTCGGGGACAGCGCGGGCGCCGACGGCACCAATAGCCGCAACACGGCGAGTGGAGCTCAAGCGAATGCCAGCGGCAATAACAGCTTTAATGTCGCCACCGGTTTCCAGGCGAATGCCAACGGCGCGGGCAGCAGTAATTTTGCCGGAGGCAACGGCGCCAATGCCGGCGGCGATGCCGGCAACAGCATTGCGATCGGCACGTCGGCCAACGCCTCCGGCAGCACCGCCCTAACCCCGAGCGCCAATATTGCGTTTGGGGGCGGCGCGGATGCCAGCGGCGGCGGTAGCGCCAATATTGCGACCGGCAATCAAGCGAATGCCAGCGGCGCGGCGAGTCAGAATATTGCGACCGGCAATCAAGCCAATAGCAACGGCGCCGGCAGCTTCAACTTCGCCGCCGGAGCTGGGGCGATTGCCAGCGGCAACGACAGCAGTAATTTTGCTGCCGGAAACGGCGCCGACGCCTCTGGTAGCGGCGCTCCTGGTAGTAGCGCAAGCGCAAACGTTGCGACCGGAAGCCAAGCGAATGCGAGCGGCAATCAAAGTTTCAACATCGCGACCGGCGCCGGCGCGGCTGCCAGCGGCAACATGAGCCATAACGTCGCCAGTGGTTTCGATGCGACTGCCAGCGGCGATGCCAGTTTTAACATCGCGACAGGATCAGGCGCGAATGCCTCCGGCGGCACTGCTGTAACCCCCAGCGCCAATATCGCGACCGGGGGCGGCGCGAATGCCAGCGGCACTGGCAGCATCAACATCGCGACTGGATTCCAAGCAAACGCCAGCGGCACTGGCAGCTTCAACTCCGCCAGTGGTATCCTAGCGAATGCCAGCGGCGACGGCGGTAATAATATTGCGAATGGATCAGGCGCGAATGCCTCCGGCGGCAACACGGTAACCCCCAGCTCCAATATCGCGACCGGTAACCAGGCGAATGCCAGCGGCAACGGCAGCAGCAATCTTGCCGCTGGCAATACCGCCAATGCCAGCGGCACCGCCGGCAATAACATCGCGACGGGGACAAACGCCAATGCCAGCGGCGGCCCCACCACCCTCGGCGCCGGCGCCGCAAACATCGCAACCGGAAACAACGCGAATGCCAGCGGCGTAGACGCCTTCAATGTTGCGACTGGAAACAGCGCGAACGCCAGCGGAAGTGGCAGTCACAACGTTGCGGTCGGCGATTCAGCCAATGCGAGTAACAATGGCGGCAACGTTAACAGTTTCAACACCGCGATCGGATTCGGTGCCAATGCCAGCGGCAGCGATGGCAACAACGTCGCGACCGGAATTGACGCCAACGCCAGCGGCGACGGCAGCCACAACGTTGCAACCGGGGCAGGCGCGAACGCCTCCGGCGTCGGTGGCGCCAATGCCGCGACTGGACTCAATGCGAACGCCTCCGGCGGAACCAGCACAACTGGGCCGAGCTTTAACACTGCGGCCGGCTTCCGAGCGAATGCCAGCGGCAATGCCAGCAACAACTCCGCCAGTGGCTTTAATGCGAATGCCAGCGGCGACTCCGGTAATAACATTGCGACGGGAACAAACGCGAACGCATCCGGCGGCGCTACTGGAACCGCGAGCGCAAACGTCGCGGTCGGGCAAAATACCAATGCCACCGGCGCTAGCAGCACCAATATCGCGACTGGATTCTCCGCCAATGCCAGCGGCGCTACCAGCGCCAATATCGCGACCGGGCAAGGCGCCAATGCCAGCGGCGCTACCAGCGTCAATATTGCGACAGGGTTTGGCGCCAATGCCTCCGGCGCCGGCAGCAACAACACTGCGACCGGCAATGGCGCCAACGCCAGCGGCGCTACCGGCTTCAACATCGCGACCGGCACCGGCGCCAACGCCTCCGGCAGCGCAAGCGCTAACGTCGCTCTGGGATTAAGCGCGAACGCGAACGGCAGCGGCGTGTCCAATGTTGCGATCGGCGGCAGCACCAACGCCACCGGCGACGCAACTGCAATCGGCAACGGCGCCTCGGCGACGTTTGCCAGTTCCGCCGCGTTCGGCAACGGCGCCGTCGCCACGCGCGCGAACCAGCAAATGTTCGGCACGGCGTTGAACACCTACACCGCGCCGGGCATTACGTCGGCCGCGAGCTTTGGGGCGCAGAGCGGTCCTCTGCAAATCGTGACGTCGGACGCCGGCGGCAATCTCGCCACCAACACCGCGGCCGGCCTCGGGCTTGCCACCACATCGCAGATCTCGGCGATCAACGGCCAGCTTGCCAGCCTGCAAAGCCAGATCGGGAGCATACGGGAGGGTATCGCGGCGAATGCCGCCATTGCTTTTGTGGCGACGCCGTCCGGTCCGGGACGCACGACCTTCGCCGTCAACGGCAGCTCGTATGATGGCGTCGGCGGCGTCGGCTTCGCGTTCTCCCATCGTCTCGCCGGTACCACTATCCCGATCTATTTCTCCGGCGCTTACGGCAATGGCGGCGGCCGCGAGCAGGTCGGACGAGTGGGCTTTGCCTGGGAGTGGTAGGAGGCCTAGCGGATGCCGAAGGCTGAAAGCTCTGACGCTTACCTCGATAGAGTGATGGCGTTGGCTTCAAGCCAGGCGCGGGCAGGCACGGCGAACCGTGCGGCAGCGGTAGCGAAGACGAATCACGCGGCTGCGGCGAACCATACGGGAGTAGGTACCGCGAACCCTGCAGAGGCAGGCACGGCGAACCGTGCGGCGCCGGTAGCGAAGACGAATCACGCGGCTGCGCCGAACCATGCGGCGGTAGCTAGGGCGAACCATGCGGGAGTAGCTAAGGCAACTCACGCGGCTGCTGCGACGCCCGAGCCTTCTCGTCAGATCGACCAATTCGGGCCGCCACCGTTGGCACTTCAATCGTCCCCCGCAAGCGAGAGAGAAGTCGGACGCGATCGTCGCGCCGGCAGCGACGGTGGGAGTCGAGGCATCATCCTCCGCTGGCTGCCAGGCATTCTCCTTGCCGCGGGCCTCGCCTGGGCGCTCACGAACGCGCCCGCGCAGCCGCAGCCTGCCAAACCAAAACCTGCCGCCGCCGCGCCCGAAAAAAAAGCGTCGGCCGAGAGCGCCGAAGAAACAAGAACAAGCAACGATGCCGGTGAGCACCGAGCAGGCGCTTTATCTGATCCGCTCGACGCTATTGACGCTCAATGACGCCAATCGCTCCGGCAATTACACGGTGCTACGCGACCTCGCCGCGCCGGATTTCCAGGGCCGCAATACCGCCGCCGACCTGTCGCAGATTTTTTCCGACCTACGGCGACGCAATTTCGACCTCTACGGCGCGGCGCTGTTGGCGCCGCAGCTCACGGCGGTGCCGGCGCTGGATCAAAGAGGATATCTCCACCTGACCGGATTTTTCCCGACCCGGCCGCAGCAGATCGATTTCGATCCCTTATTTCAGAACGTCGCCAATCAGTGGCGGTTGTTCGGCATTGCCATCAATACGCCGCAAGCGCCAACGGCGGCGCGCTGAAGAGGCTCCGTCATGCCCGCGCTTGTCGCGGGCATCTACGACTTAAATGCGTCTCAAAAAGACGTGGATGGCCGGAACAAGTCCGGCCATGACGAAGTGCGGACTTCGAGCTCAATCGTTCAACTCGATCCCGCGGGCGCCGGCGTGAATTTCAGCGCAACGCCGTTCATGCAGTAGCGCAGGCCAGTCGGCTTCGGTCCATCGGTGAAGACGTGGCCGAGATGCCCGCCGCAACGTCGGCACGACACGGCGGTGCGGGTCATTCCGAACGATCGATCGTCGGCCTCGTCGACCGCGCCGTCCAGCGGCGCCCAAAAGCTCGGCCATCCGGTGCCGCTTTCGAACTTCGTCTTCGACGAGAACAGCGCCAGGTCGCAGCCGGCGCAACCGAACGTGCCGGGACGATGCTCGTTGAGGAGCGCGCTGGTGAACGGCCGTTCCGTGCCCTCGTGCCGCAGCACGTCATATTGCTCCGGCGTCAGAAGCTTGCGCCATTCGTCATCGCTATGGCTCACTTCGTAAGCGTGACTCGCGGCACGCGCCGTGTGCGGGCGCGCCAAGCGGCCAACCACCAGCGCCGCGGCCGCCGTGCCGGCATAAAAGAAATGTCTTCGCGTGAACATGTGGGTCGTCTCCTCAATCGCTCTTTCCCCCAAGAGCTCTTCCCCTAGGAGGGCTTCGGCGCATTCGCGCTGAATATGATCATTCATAGCTTAATTTCCCTGGCTGCGGGCCGGGGGCGACCATCATTTGATGATAAGGTTGAGGAAAATCACACAGAGTTGATGGTGCGAAGAGGGATGATTCGGTCGCTTGGTGCCGGGTACCGCCAAGCGCCACATCGGCTATTCTGCGCGGAAGCGGCAGGGTAAGGGAGGAATGCGTGACTTCGCCGAACGAGCTTAAAGTGTTGAGCACCACGGCGATGAAGATGGTGTTCGAGGAACTCGCACCGGCGTTCGAGCGCGGCGACGGCTGGCGGCTTGCCGTCAATCTCGGGCCGTCCTTGCAGCTCGAGAAACGTCTGGCCGAAGGCGAAACGGCCGACGTTGCGATCGTCACGCGGGCAGGCGCGGAGGATTTGCTGGCGCGCGGCGCGTTCGCCGCCGGCAGCCTCGTCGACGTGGCGCGCTCGCTGATCGGGGTTTGCGTGGCCAAAGGGGCGACCAGACCGGACCTTTCTTCGGCCGAGAGTTTCAAACAGGCGATGCTGCGCGCAAAATCGATTGCGCTCAGTAAGCCGGTCGGCGGCGGCGCCAGCGGCGCGCATATGGCCAAGGTCTTCGACCGGCTCGGCATCACCGCGGAAATCGAGGCCAAGGCCAAATACGGCGCCGGCGGCGCCAAAGGTCTCGCGGCGCTGGTGGTGGCGCGCGGCGAAGCCGAGATAGGCATTCAGCAGATGGCGGAGCTTTTGGCCGTGCCCGAGATCGACGTCGTCGGGCCACTGCCGACGGCGGTGCAGGCCGTTACGCAATTCACCGCGGCCTTGTCGAGGAGCGCGGTCCACGGCGTGGCCGCCCGCGCGCTGATCGATTTCCTCGGCAGTCCCGCAGCGAAAAGCGTCATCAAGGCGAAAGGCCTCGAACCGAATTGACGCTCGCGGAGGAAAGAAAGAGGAAACCGAGCCCCGGTAGACTGGAAAAAGAAGAACCGGGCTCTTGCGAGCCCGGCCTAGTTCATCGGCGTGGGGGCGCCGACGATACTTCCAGAGGGGAACCACTGCTTAGTCTGCGTTGCCAGTTTGGGAGGACGCAGCAACGGCCAACAAGCAGAACAACAAAAGTATGCAACTCGACCCTGGTCGGGACAACGCAGGGCGAGGCATGTCAGCCATGCGCGGCGGCAGCAGCAGTTCTCTGTTTGGTAAATTCGACTTGAACGGCCGCGCTGGGTCTGCCTGCCGGGCGGCTGTCGATCAAAAAATCGAGAGCGCCACGGCGCGAACCGATCACTATGGTTACAAGTCTTGACCTAGAAATTCCAGCGCTGCGCGTTGGCGACCAGAAAGTCGCGGAATGCTTGGACGCGGGCGACGGTTTTAAGTTCCTCGGGATAGACGAAATAGGCGTCGAGCGCGGTCGCCTCGGCTTCGCCGAACAATTGCACGAGCCCGCCGTTCTCCTCGACCAGATAATCCGGCAGCATGGCGATGCCGAGCCCGCGCTGGCAGGCGCGCAAAATGCCCAAAATATTGTTGATGACGAGGTGCGGCGTTCGCGGGCCCTTGCCGTCGCGCGCGACCTCGATCAGCCAGCGCGAGCGCTGCAGGTAAGGCGGCACGTTGCCGCCGAGCACCAGGATGCGGTGGCTGTCGAGATCTTCCAAGGTGCGCGGCGTGCCAAACTTCTTCAGATATTCGGGCGAGGCGTAAACATGAAAATGCACCGAAAACAGTTTGCGCTGGATGAGATCGGGTTGGGTCGGCTGCCGTAAGCGGATTGCGACATCCGCCTCGCGCATCGCAAGGTCGAGCTCTTCTTCGGTGGTCAGAAGCGTGATGCGCACTTCGGGATAGAGGTCGACGAATTCGCCGAGCCGCGGGGTGAGCCAGTGCACGCCGATGCCGGGCGTCGTCGTCACCCGCAAATCGCCGTTCGGCCGTTCGCGGCTGTCGGTGAGCTTTGCGCGCGCCGCTTCAAGCTTCATGAAGACATCGTGCGCGGTGCGATAGAGCAATTCGCCCTGCTCGGTGAGGATCAAACCGCGCGCGTGCCGATGAAACAGCGAAACCGTCAGCTCCTGTTCGAGCGCGCTGACCTGGCGCGACACTGCGGACTGTGAAAGTCCGAGCTGCTCGCCGGCATGCGTAAAACTGCCGGCTTCCGCCGCAGCGTGGAACACTTTGAGCTTATCCCAATCCATTTGCATGCTTTCTGCCTGTGCCGCGTGCCGCGAGAGCCAAGCTCACTCCGCCGCCATCCGTGGTTCGGCTTCGCCGTGCGCCGCCAGAAATCTCTCGGCTTCGAGCGCCGCCATGCAGCCGAGACCTGCCGCCGTGACCGCCTGCCGATAAACTTCGTCGGCGACATCGCCGGCGGCGAATACCCCAGGCACCGAGGTCGCCGTCGAGTGCGGGGCGGTTTTGACGTACCCGGACGGCTTCATTTCGACCTGCCCCACAACAAGCTCGGTCGCCGGCGAATGGCCGATGGCGATGAAAACGCCGTCGACCTGCCGCTCGGTGATTTCGCCGGTTTTGACGTTGCGCAGCACCGCGCTTTTGACCTTGAGCGGCTCGTCGTTGCCGATCACCTCTTCCAGCACGGTGTTCCAGAGCACCGAAATCTTGGGGTTGGCATAAAGGCGTTCCTGCAGAATGCGTTCGGCGCGCAAGCCATCGCGGCGATGGACCAGCGCTACCTTGGAAGCGAAGTTGGTGAGAAACAGCGCTTCCTCGACCGCGGTGTTGCCACCGCCAATCACCAAAACGTCCTTGCCGCGATAGAAGAAACCGTCGCAGGTGGCGCAGGCGGAAACGCCGTAGCCGCGGAATTTCTGCTCGGACGGCAAGTCGAGCCAGCGCGCTTGCGCACCGGTCGCCAGAATGAGCGAGTCGGCGAAATAGATATCGCCGGAATCGCATTCGAGGCGGAACGGCCGCCGCGCAAGGTCGACCTTATTGACGTGATCGGCCACGAGCTTGGTGCCGACATGGGCCGCCTGCTTCTGCATCTGCTCCATGAGCCAAGGCCCCTGGATGACTTCGGCGAAGCCCGGATAATTTTCGACATCAGTCGTGATGGTGAGTTGCCCGCCGGGCGTTATGCCTTGGATGAGGATCGGATCGAGCATGGCCCGCGCGGCATAAATCGCCGCCGTATAGCCTGCGGGCCCTGATCCGATGATCACAACCTTGGCGTTGATGGTCACCTTGGCGTTGATGGTCTTGGGCACCGGCTAATCCCGATTTCTGCAGCGGCGGCCGAATCCGGCGCCCTGATGCCCCGCCAAATGGCCGCGGTGAAACCTCGGCTGCCGACGCAGCACAGCGGTTACTTTATCTAAGGATTCTGCGGAGCTATGCAAGATATGCAACCCCCGTCCCCCACAGGACGTCGCCGCCGCCTTGGGTCCATCACCTCGACCCCAGTGACGCGTTTGAGGCGTCGCGCCGGCTTTTGAGGTTGGAAAAAGCGGGCAGGAGCGGATGATCTTACTTCCACTCCACCTTCATGACTTCATAGGCCTTGGCGCCGCCCGGCGTGACGACCTCGACCTGCGCGCCTTTCTTCTTGCCGACCAGCGCGCGCGCCAGCGGTGAAGTGATGGAGATCTTGCCCTTCTTGGCGTCCGCCTCCGGCTCGCC
>JBAPZR010000948.1:0-2297 GCA_049285335.1 Xanthobacteraceae bacterium
GCTATCGCGTGTGAAGGTCCTCCTTTGCGAAGGAGGGCCGCTGTGGAAGCCCCCTAGTCGGCGGTCTGGCCCCAATGACGATGGGCAAACGCTTTTCTCATATTTCGCGCCAAGTCCCGCGGCCGGAAGGGCTTCTTAAGTATCGGACGCCCGCGCCATGCCTCTGGCAGATTGTCCGAGTCGTAGCCTGAGACAAAGATGAATGGAACGCTCCGCCGGTCCAGTTCGGATGCGACGGGAAAGACTTTGGTTCCAGCTATGTTGATGTCTAATATCGCCCCATCCAGCCTTTCAGAGCTGGCGAGCTTGACGCCATCAGCAACGCGGGCGACCGGTCCCACGACGTCGCAGCCGCAGTCTACGAGCGAATCCTCCACAAGCATGGCCAAGAGCATTTCGTCTTCGACCACCAAAACGCGGAGGCGCTTTTTCGAGGGCTGTTCCCGCGATACCTTTGTCATGGGGATTCCCCGTAACCCGATTCATGAGGCTTATCGGTCCCCATGGTCCGGCAGCGGCATGTTAATTAAACACTGAACTCCCGAAGGATCAAAATCGATCCGTGCCTCGCCGCCAAATTCGTACAAGAGACCCTTCTCGATCAATCTGGAGCCCATGCCCGTTCGAGTTGGTTTTTTGACCGCCGGCCCCCCGGTTTCGATCCAATTCAAACGCAGGCGACGCTCACCGGCCACTATTTTCCACGCGATTTCAACGCTGCCGCTCGCAACGGAAAGCGCGCCGTATTTACCGGCGTTGGTCGCCAGTTCATGGAATGCCAGACCAAGGACGAGGGCCATTGCTGACGTGAGTTGGGCATCTTGCCCGTTGAGGATAAAACGTGATGACTCATGTACTCCATAAGGTTCCAACTCTGCCATCAGCAGTTCACGCAGTGAAATTGTTTCCCAGCCGCTCTTGGTGAGGAGATCGTGGGTTTTGGCGAGTGCCATGAGCCGAGCCTCGAATGATTCCTGAAACGCTTCTGGGGTCTCCGTATATCGAAAAGTCTGTGCTGCTATTGACTGGACTGTTGCCAGCGAATTTTTTACCCGATGGTTTAATTCTTGTATCAATGCGGCGCGCTGGTCCGAAAATCGTTCTCGTTCGGAAATGTCCACAAACGTGACGACGACGCCATCGATCACATTGTCCACGGTACGGTAGGGACGAATGCGCATGAGGAATGCCATGCGCTTGTCCTTAAGCCGCACTTCCTTCTCCACAACCGACAACTTGCGCAGCACGGTTCGAGCATCGTCCACCAAGTCGGGGTAATCCAGTGCCGTGGCAAAATTAGCGACCGACCGACCGCGATCGGCGTCGCGCAATTGAAAGATGTCGCTCATGCCGGGAGTGAAGCTTTTTATTCGCAAATCGTTGTCGAGAAATATCGTCGCAATCTCGGTACTATCGAGTAGATTTTTTAGGTCGCTATTGGTTCGCGTCATCGCTTCGTTCTTGTGCGCCAATTCTGCATTGACGGTTTGAAGCTCCTCATTGATCGATTGCATCTCTTCTTTGGCGGTTTCAAGTTCCTCGTTGGATGATTGCAGCTCTTCATTGACCGACTGATACTCTTCGACGGCTGACTTCATTTCCTCGTTGGTGGCTTCCTGATCGTCGATGGTAGATTGAAGCTGCGTTTTCGTTGTCCTCAGCTCGTGTTCCATGGCCTGCAGTCTGTCGCTTTCGGGGCCCGCGTCAACGTCACGCCGCTCGTTAAGGGCGCGCGAAGCTTGGAAAACTACGACGCAATGTTCTGCATCGACACCGCGTTCCATAATCGGCTCAACGATTACCGTGATGAGTTGCAACTGATTGTCGATCCTAATCGACACATCATCACGCACGACTGCCTCTTTGCGGGCGAGCGCCGTTTGCAGAGCAGACCGCACAATTGGCCGCAGCGGTTTTCGCAATATGTCAAACAGCCCGAGGCTTGCAGTACCGGCGGAGGGTTCAAGATACCGACCCGCTTCGCCGCCGGAAAAGCGCAAGATTTCATTACTCTTATTGACCACGAGGTAGACCGGAGAATATTTGTCCGCGATGCGCTTCGCGCTTCGCCCCATTCTGTCTGTATCCTGGGCGATTGCTGATGCTGCAGCCGGGCGTCGCACCGCTGGAAGCGTTGGCGAAGGCAACTGGGCATCGGGAAGCGTGATTTCGGCTGAAAGGCGCTGGAAAATACGATGCTTTTTGTCGAGTGGGCCAAACAGCTTGGAGTGACGGGTCACACCTTCAGCCGGACCGAGGAACAAAATGCCATCCGGCTTGAGGGCATAATGAAAGAC
>JBAPZR010000949.1:0-5634 GCA_049285335.1 Xanthobacteraceae bacterium
ACTTAGTGCAGGTCGTCATTCTTAACCTCTAATTCTGGTATACGTTACCGCACCTTGAGATATCATTGCCGCGCTTCGATCCTTGATACGAGCCACTTGGCAGTGAGCCAAGCGATTGCGTAGGTGATGGCGACAGCGGCGGTGAATATGACTAAATAGTTCATGCCACCTTCGCCTCCGATTTAAGTCGGAATTCAACCAATCGATCACGCGTGGCACGGCGGCGCGCTCTTGCGCCGTGGCAGATGTATTTGGGTTTCCAACAACGAGATGCTGCGTTGCCGGCACCTATGCAAGGCAGCAGTGGATTAAAGTTCATTAAGGTGCGGCGGCCTGTCGCGTCGAGGTTCGCGATCGAACTTAGTTGTCAAAATTTCCTGACCGCAATTCATAACTTTTTGTCATTCATTCGTAAGGGCACGTCTATCCCTGATTTCTAAGTAGGGGCTGCAGCTGGAGGGGCCCCTACACAGGAGCATCTAAAATGGTGGTGCGCTTAAGCGCCGGAGTTTTCGGCGCGGCAATCATGTTTGCTTGTTCGTCGGCCGCAATGGCTCACAATCGAGTGGCCCATGACGCACCGATTGTTGGCACAGCATCAACGTACAATCCCGATCGGCCCGGATTTCGGGAGGGCGGCCCAGAGACATCTTCCGGCGAACGCTATGACCCATCTGCGTGGACCGCTGCGATCCAAACAGATTTGCGTGAAAAGTTTGGTGGCGTCCATGGCGGCAAAGCCAGATTTGCGCTAGTCGAGGGTGGCAATAAGAAGGTCATCGTCAAAATAAACGATGTCGGGCCTTTAGAGCCAGGTCGCATTATTGACCTCAACCAACGAACAATGCGCTACTTCGATCCGAGCCTACAGCGCGGATTGATCCCTAGTGTCAAGGTGACGCCGCTACGCGGTGACCATTGGACCCCTGGGCCAATCGCCGGAAAGCTGATCGCATCCGCAGTGGGCACCGACTAACCACTCATTAAATCGCTGCGCTGTCCGCTATCGAGGGTAAAGCAGACATTTTACGGACGACTTGCAATGTCTGCTTTTTGACACAAATCGGGCGTTTGCACTCCCGTTTTGCCGCGATGCGGCACATATACATTAGGCTTTATTGCGGGACGCCCCCTTTTTTGCGATACGAGCCGCCCTGATGTGCTCGACCGCAATTGTAGCAAAGGAGCAAACGCATGGGACACAGATTGACCACTGCACTGATCCTCCTCAACGCGCTGGGCCTGCTCGCATGCGTCATCTTAATTGCGGCGAATGGAAACCAGACGCCCGATGTTGCGATACACTTTACACGTGCGATTCAATCCTCAATTCGAATGTTTATTGTCGGAATTGGACTCCCACTGGCCGCTTGGGAAATCGCTGCGGCCGAATTTGATCGATCTAGTGTCAAAGTGAGACTACTTGAGTCTTGGACAACGTATCTTTTGCTGATTGTTTCGTGGGCATTATTTTTTATTGCAGCATGGCGGCTACCGACGTTGATCATTTATGGCTTGCGGGCTTGAGCCTTGCTGCCCATTTCAGTAATGCGATGTGAGCCGCCAATGCTGAGCCGCGCTTCGCGAACCTCTCGAGCACGATGAGTACGTGCCATGCGTATTTTGCGCTTTTTCTTGCTTGTCGCATCCGTCGTTGGGGCGATCTACATCTTTCAAGCTCTTCACTTTGGAAGTATCCCGAGCACTGACCGATCGATAGCTTGGCTGTCTGGGCTAGGACTGGTCTTAAATATCATTTTTCTTCTTTTCTGCGGCCCGATCGTCACCGGAAATTCGAGGTTCACGTACCTTCTTCGTCTTTGGTACGATGCCAAGATGCGTGAACTCAGAGAACGCGCTGGCGAGCCGCCGCGATTGGATTGAGAGATGGCTAGGCGGTCGTTACCAACGGGACGGCTGAAATTCTGAGCGGAGAGAAATATGCGCTGGGATGATTTGCGCCAAAGCACCAACATCGAGGATGACCGCGAGGCGAGCGCATCGCGCGGCATACCCGGTGGCGGTGGTGGTCTCGGTATCGGCATGGTCATCATTCTCGGCTTGATCGGCTGGGCGCTCGGTATCGATCCAAGCGTCCTGATCGGCGGCGCACAGATCCTCACCGGCGATGGGCAAGCCACGCAGCAGACGGGCCCAGCGCCCGAGGTTGAGACCGGGACGCCAAATGACCAGACCGGTAAATTCGTGGCCGCGGTACTGGGCAGCACCGAAGATGTTTGGACCCAGATCTTCGCTGCCAATGGGCGTACGTATCATCCACCGAAGCTGCGGCTCTTCTCCGGCTCCGAACCGACCCCCTGTGCCTTCGCGAGATCGGCCATGGGTCCATTTTATTGCCCGCGGGATCAGCGCGTTTATCTCGACATCTCGTTCTTCAACGATCTGCAGAATAAGTTTGGCGGCTGCTCGAACAGCAAGGCCTGCCAATTCTCCGAAGCCTATGTCATCGCCCACGAAATCGGCCATCACGTGCAGGATGAACTCGGCATCCTGCCGCGCGTGACGCAAGCTCAGCAGGCTGCATCAAGCCAGGCGGATGCCAACGCGCTTCAAGTCCGCGTCGAGCTACAAGCCGATTGCTTTGCCGGCATATGGGCGAATCACGCCCAGCAAGAGCACAACTTCCTCGACCCGGGCGACATCGATCAAGCGCTGCAAACCGCCTCAGCTATTGGCGATGATCGGCTGCAAAGGGAAACGCAAGGCTACGTAGTCCCGGATGCCTTCACCCACGGCACTTCGGCGCAGCGCAAGCGTTGGTTTTTGAACGGTTTCAACTCAGGCAAAATTTCCGACTGCAATACCTTCTCCGCGAACTCGTTATAGGACTAACTCAGTTCGCGTAGCGCCCGGTGATGTCGCGAGCGATCTTTTCGCCTTCTTCGAGATAGCGGCGAATGACCAGATCGTCAGGCAAGTGATCGGCGAGACCTTCGCCGTTAGCGTTATTTTGTGCGTCTGGCTAACACCGCGATGTGGTGGCACGTACATGTACGGCGTTCTGTTGTGGACGCTGGGCACACGTGCCGGTGCAGTACCGGTTCCCCACCTCAATTTCGCGCCGCGGCGGCTCTTGGGCACGTTGTTGCGCCGCCCTCTCGCGCATTTTCTCGTGCACTTTCTCGTGCACTTTTTATGCTGTGTGACCTGTTACGCAGCCCACGACGACGCCCGTGAGTACACGGTGACCAGTCAAATGACCTGCGACACCGCCAGCGATTGCGCCGCGGATGCAGCCTTCGTGGACGGCGAAGCCTGGAGCGAATGCAATCCTGAGCGCTAAGAGTAAGGGCCCTCAGAGTCCTTTTAACGTTACGACCACTCCTTCAATATTACCAAAGCGGCCGACGCCAGCGCACACGATCCTCTGATAAGCGCCGACTTTTGGAGAGCTGCGCATCAGGATACTAATCCCCGCAGCCACGCGCGGAATTCTCGCAGCCACATGCCGAGTAGGTCGGCTTGAGTTCGTTTTTTTCGAGCTACTCCCGACTCAGCGAGTTTGCGCTTGGCGTCTGCCGGCCGCGCGACTTGGGTTTTCGCTTTTGCCTGTTCCGTCTCGTTAATTCTTGCATATGGTTCCGGCTTGGGTTTCCACTCGTTTATGAGTCGCCGCGCTTCAGCAATTTGTTCTGTTGTCATGTTGACGGCAGTTAGATCGCGGTTGTGCGCAGCGTCGTCGCGCGTTTCTTCGTCGCAAAGCGGATCATTGTTGGCAGCGGCGAGGCTGAACCACACATAGGCTTGCATGGTGCTCTCCTGCACCCCGAGGCCACCGAGGTACATTTCGCCTAATGTGTTCTGTGCCTCAGCGTATCCCTGGCCGGCAGCGCGCTGATACCATTTCACGGCGGCGGGGTAATTGAGATTTATGAAGTTGGCGTAGCCGAGGATGAATTGTGCCGGGGCCTTGCCCTTTTTTGCTAGAGGCCGCATCAGGCGCCCTGCAGTGTCATAATTACCTTTGAGGTAGGCATCGATTGCACGAGCGTAAGGCTCGCCGATTGCTTGCGTTCCGGCAGGAAGAACCGGATTCGGCGTGGCGGTGCCCTGGCTTTGAGATGACAAGACACGTTCATATCCCTTCGAGCGCAGGCAGTCCAAAAACGTAACTGCGCGCTTGATCTCAATAGAGCCTTCGTCGGCTGGCGCAATCTCGCTCGTCATGCTGCAATATGCTTTGTCTTGCTTGAATTGTTGATCGCTCACCGGCGTAGGCAGATGACGCCACGGCCCTGCCAGTTGCGAGCGGGTGGAAGAAACGGCGGGCTCTGGCGGAGCGTGGCCTGAACAGGCGGCCATTGCCAAGCTGCCAGCCATAAGCATTGCCGTCGATCGGCGCATGCGGCTCTTCCTTGAGTGAGCGATTACCGTCAGCTTCGATGACCAAACACTGCCACGCGCGCGCCATTGGTTTCGGGACTGAGCTCGCAATCAGCTTTTCAAGCAGCTCGGCTATTCACGTGCCGTCCCCACACTGAAAGGGCGGGGCCGGGTTCGGACACGACCCCGCAGTCGATTGAGAAAACGCGGTGTGGCCCATAGAAAGGGGCGTCGGGGGACGGAGCCATCCCTGGGCCACACTTCCACGACCGAGAGGATCACCCGGCCGCGCTAATCGCTAAACTCGGCCGCTCACGGGTCGTTTCCGCCGGTCCTATTACGCCTTGATATCGAAATCGACTACGTACGTATAATAAAACGAAACGGTTCGTCAGATGCCCGACACGGAGTCGGCCACGATTCGAGCATTTTTGAATACGTGCTAACGATTGGGACCCAATCCGCGCAGAGCATTAAGGCCAGCGGCACATCCGCGCATCAACCGGCCGGACACGTGACCGCACCCGACCAATGCTGCAGGCGACGTCAGAAAGTTCTTGCCAAGGCGCCGTCCACACGTGACCCAAAGCGGACGTCGAAGCCCGGCGTTTTTGGATAGCCCGCAAGCCAGAGGTTCATTTGTTCTCAACTGCGGCCTTTTCGACGGCGCTCTTGTAGGGGTCTATTGCGAACGCGAATTAACCGCGAGCCAGAGCCAAATTTTCGATTGGGAGTACTGTTGCCAGGAATGTATGATCACTTTTTATCTTAGTCGGTCCTTCGATCGGCCATACGCACATGCCCAAATTCCTTCGTATCGGAGTCCATCAGTCAAACGTTTCCGGATACACATCAAAGGCATGGTGGGTTCGCCGGGTTGGCTCGACAGTTTTCCTGAAGTGGGGCGCTGTCGAGGTCCACGGCGTGGGAGATGGGCGAAAGATTTACTGGACGCTTCCGCCACGGGCGAAAACAATTCGTTGTGGCACGGCGCAGCGTGCCAAATACTATGCAAGAACCGCAATCGCGCGGCGACGCAGCCATCGCTATGAACCGCTGGCTGAAAATATTGCGATCCGGCGCCGACCTGCCAATCGTGGCGCCGAACTCGAACAGGCGCTCGCCACGATTTTGTTTGTCGATATCGTCCGGTCCACCGAAAAAGCCGCGCGGCTGGGCGATTCGCGTTGGACACAGGTGATGAATCACTATTACGCCGCCGTCCGTAGAGAGCTGAAGAATTTGCGCGGAAAAGAAGTCGTGACGACGGGGGACGGACTGCTCGCGACG
>JBAPZR010000950.1:0-3176 GCA_049285335.1 Xanthobacteraceae bacterium
CGGGCGCGATTCCCGGCGGCGCGTTGCTCGACATCGACGAGAAAACCTGGCGCAAGGCGTGGGACCTTAAGGTCTTTGGCTACATCAATATGTGCCGAGCATTCTATGCACTGATGAAACGGCGCCGGCGCGGCGTGATTGTCAACGTGACCGGAAATGCAGCGCAGACGCACGATCCGGAGTACATCTGCGGGGTGGCGGGTAATGCGGCGCTGACCGCGTTCAGCCAGTCCCTTGGCAGCGTCAGTCCGAGGGACGGCATCAGGGTAATCTCGGTCAACCCTGGACCGGTGGAGACTGACCGGCTGATCAGCTTAATGATGAAAAAGGCGCAGGATCGGACCGGCGGTGCCGAAAATTGGCGCGAGCTTTTCAAGCCGCTGCCGTTTGCGCGCGGCTGTGCCCCGGAGGAAGTCGGAGCGATGATCGCTTTCCTGGCTTCCGAACGCTGCAGCTACAACAGCGGCTCCGTCGTGACCATCGATGCCGGTTTGTCCGCGCGAAGTTTCAATTTCTAAGCACGAGGCCACCATGCCGCATTTGACCACCGACGACGGGATCAAGGTTTATTATGAGGAGGTCGGCAACGGGATTCCAATCGTCTTCGTGCATGAGTTCGCGGGCGACGTGCGTTCCTACGAGCTGCAGCTGCGCTACTTCGGCCAGCGCTATCGCTGCATCGCATTCAATGCACGCGGCTACCCGCCGTCCGACGTGCCGGCCGACGGCACGAAATATTCTCAGGAACGCGCGCGCGACGATATCCGCGCGGTGCTTGACGCCTTGCACATCGAAAAGGCGCATATTGTCGGGCTGTCGATGGGCGGCTTCGCCGCGTTGCATTTTGGCTTCACCTATGCCGAGCGCGCTCGCTCGCTCGTGGTCGCCGGGTGCGGCTACGGCGCGCAACCCGACAAGCGCGCTCAGTTCGCCGCCGAGGCCGAAGCCGCGGCGACGCAGTTCGAACAACAAACGATGAGCAAGGCGGCGGAAGGATACGCGCTCGGGCCGACACGCGTACAATTTCAAAACAAGGATCCGCGCGGCTGGCGCGAATTTGCGTCGCAGCTCGCCGAGCACTCGACCCAGGGTTCGGCGCGTACCATGCGCGGCGTTCAGGCGCGCCGTCCCTCTCTGTTCGATCTCGTCGATCAGATGAAGGAGATAACCACGCCGACCTTGATCATGACCGGTGATGAAGACTGGCCCTGCCTGGAGCCTGCGCTCCTGATGAAACGCACGATCCCGACCGCCGCGCTGCTGGTGATGCCAAACGCCGGCCATACCATCAATTTGGAAGATCCCGTCACGTTCAACCAGCACGTTGCCGACTTCCTACACACCGTCGACGTCGGTGCCTGGCGCAAGCGCGATCCTCGCGCGACGGGGTCGGCGATTCTCGGGCGCTGACGCTCAGGTCGTCGTGTATCCGCCGCCCGACCAGCGCATGGCGACCGCAAGCGGCCGCGGTTTCAGCCGCCGCGAACTCATTGATGCACGCGAGTTTGGCGCCCGCTTGCGCAAAGCTCAGACAAATTGCGCCGCCGATCCCACTCCCCGCTCCCGTCACGACAGCGACCTTCCCGCTCAGCATCTTCTCGGTCATGACACCGACACTCCGGCGAATGTCGCGCTGCGGCCGAGATACGCTTCCTGCACTCGGGGATCGCCGCGCAATTCACTGCATGGACCGCTGGTCGCGATCGAACCGGTCTGCAGCACGTAGCCGCGCGTCGCGACCTGCAACGCGTAGCGCGCGTTCTGCTCGACCAGCAGTACGGCGGTGCCGCGCGCATTGATCGACGCAATCCTCTGGAAAATGTCGCGCACGACGAGCGGGGCAAGACCGAGCGAGGGCTCATCGAGGCAAAGCAACCGGGGCTCAGACATCATCGCGCGACCGAGCGCAAGCATTTGCTGCTCACCACCGCTTAGCGTGCCGGCCTTTTGCGTGGCGCGGTCGCGCAGCCGGGGAAACATGTCGAACATTGCCTCCATGTGGCCGCGAACGCGTGCATAATCTTTACGATATTTGAATCCGCCGAGTTCGAGATTTTCCCGCACGGTGAGGAACGGAAAAACCCGGCGTCCTTCCGGCACCAGTGCAATTCCCAGATTGGTGCGCTCATGCGAGGGTAAGGCGGTAATGTCTTCGCCCGCGAAGTGGATCGTGCCGGAGCGCGGCCGCAGCACCCCGGCGATCGCGCGCAAGGTTGTCGATTTTCCTGCGCCGTTCGCGCCGATCAGCGTGACGATCTCCCCTTCGTTCACGTCGATCGAAATGTCGCAGCAGGCCGCCACTTGACCATAAGCCAGTTCGAGCGCCTGCGTTTGCAACAGCAGAGTCATAATGTCTCGGCTCCGAGATAAGCGGTGATTACCTCCGGGTGCGCCCGAACTTCACTCGGCGCGCCTTCAAACAGACGCCTCCCATAATCCATGACCAGAATGCGGTCGGCTACCGTCATCACCAAATCCATGTTGTGCTCGACCAGCACAATGGTAACGCCGCGCTCGCGCATGCTCGCAATCCGGTACAACAGCGCCGCCACCTCCGCGCCATTCAGCCCGGCCGCCGGCTCGTCGACCATCAAAAGCCGCGGAGATGTTGCAAGCGCGCGCGCAATTTCGAGCAACCGTTGTTCGCCATAGGCGAGCGAACCGGCGGCCACAGCTGCCCGATGAGCTAGCCCCATGAATTCCAACAGCTCACGTGCGCCATCGCGACAGCGGCGCGCGTCGGCTCGGAATGCTGCACCATGAAACAGGTACTGCAGCGGGGGTATGGAGTGCCGTATGTGATACCCGGCGAGCACATTTTGCAGAACCGAGAGATGCTTGAACAGCCGGATTTTCTGAAAGGTGCGTGCAATGCCTTGGCGCACGCGCCGATGTGCCGGCATGCCGACAAGATCGAGGCCGGCAAAACGAATCTGTCCGGCGTCAGGCTTGTACACGCCGCTCAGCAAATTGAGCAACGTTGATTTGCCTGCGCCGTTCGGACCTATAATGGCGAAAACTGTGCGTTCAAGGATTGCCAGCGAGACATCCTGCACGGCACGGACCCCACCGAAATTCTTGCACAGCCGTTGCGCCTCCAGCAGTGGCACGGGCGGATCCGCTTGCCTCGATCCGGTGGGATTCATTGCATTTCCCTTTCGGGAAACAGCCGGTGG
>JBAPZR010000951.1:0-3293 GCA_049285335.1 Xanthobacteraceae bacterium
GAACAGGCGAGTTCAGACGTGCCGACATTTGCCATAGCCCGGGTATAGGCCGGCGTTGCTGACGCGACGACAGGCATGCCGAGACGCCACAATAGCAACAGCTTGTTTTCTGGCTTGCCTCGCGTGAATGGATCATCGAGATCTATTGGAATTAACGCTATATCGCATCGGGTAATAATCTTCGCCATTGTTTGTTCCTCCCACGGATGAAAAATAGCATTTGCAAAATGACGAGCTAGAAATTGTCTTGTATCAATATAACCCAACCTTCCGAGTCTTTTTTGCTTCGAATCGGTGGCAACATGGAGTTCGAAGGATTTTTGGCCGAGCCTTCGGAGAATTGGAGCTATTTCGATGAGCTGAGGCAGATTGCTCGGCAAGCCTTCCCAAATCAAACGTAGCGGCGCGTCGGCCACATAATCCTGTTTAATTTCCTTCACCACGCTCGAATGAATGTCGAGGATGATGTGCACATTATCGCACATCTTCGTTATCAGATCGTTCTGTTCCTGCGTCGTACAAATGACTGCATCGGCGCGCGCGCACATGGCACGAACGCTGCTTAAATAATCGAAACACAACTTTTTATGTCTGCCTAGGATGTACCATGCCGAACCGCGCAGCAGCTGCCGCAGATTTGTTCGCGGGACGGACAAATAAGAATCAATAAGATCGTAAACGATCTTTCCATGACCATAGTCTGGCCAAATGCTTATATCTGCGCCTTCAGTTAAAACAACAATATCGTATCGCTCGTTCGCGTCGGCGATTTCGAATGCCAGATTTCGCGCTCGAGCATAAGCGACAAACCGACGCTTATCGGCCGGCGTCTCGAGGTTCGCGCTCAACGAGGCATAGCCAATGCGCGGTCGTATCACGGCACCCACAACCACGGATCAGCCCACGCTTGGCTTTCTAAGAAACGGCGAAGCTCGGGAGCAGCAACACAATACTCCTGCGTCCGCCTATCTCCGATGATGAGATTTTTTTGCGCGCCTGCATGAAAAGTGGATGAAGAATTCCACTCGGGAACGTCGTACACGTTGCCGTCACGGCCTACGACCACGGGTCTGAGACCGTGCTTTAATATCTGACGCGTCATTGAGAGACGCCCGCTTTCAAATTTGAGCGCGCCACGTTTGCGAGCGAAGGACGGACGTCGCAGACTCAAAAAGCGTCCCCGTTCGATCATGAATGCGTTCGTACGGATGTGTGGATTTGGATACCTTCCGAATTTATAGAGATTGGCGACGTAATAGAACGGAAAAAACAGATAGCGATCGACCGGGCGCTTGCGCCTTTGCTCATCTATGGCACCACCAGTCCGCCTTTTCAGTAGAGTTGTTTGGCGCATATAACTTGGCAGGTGTCCGATGTTGTAGAGAATTGTCTTTATCGCTCGCTCGTCGCGAGACGTATTCGCTTGCCAAGAGGCGGTAGCTCCAACAACTCCGACCTCCGAATCGTTTAAAGCTAGGTCGAAATATTGCAACCACCCCGTCGCTAAGATTTGACTGAAGGTATTGAGAAAGATGACGCGGCGATTGGGAATTGAGCTCGCTGCGGCAATATACGAGCCGATGTCATAACCCACGTCGGCCAAAACAATTGCATTGATTGGCAGATCGCCAAACAAGGCGCGCGTTAGGGCCAAAGAGCTTGGACTGGGAAATCCTTTGAAGAGGACGTGCAGATCGTGCTCGATGCCCGCCGGATGCTTCTGATAGCTCTCAAGAAAACTGCGGACTGGAGCTTCGCCCTCGGCAAAGCGACACAGATAAACAACTCCAATATCCGCCATTGCTTAAGCCGCTTATTGGCGGGCGACACCGTCGGATGCGCTAGGCTTCCTCATCGTTTGTTTGCGCCACCAATCGATCGTCGTCGCTAGGCCTTTCTCGAGGCTTATCGTCGGCCGCCAACCGACCTCGTCGGTAAGCCGTCGCAGATCAGCCACCAAAAACGATGGCTCATTCTGCACATGGGGACGCACACCGAGCTTCACGAGATCGCGGCGGCCAAGCAAGTCGCCTATCTGCATGGCTACTTCCTTTACCGGCACTCCCCGGCCAGACGCAATATTCACAGCACCTTCAACACGGGAGCTAAGCAAAACCACAAACGCATTGGCCACGTCGTCGATGTGGATGAAATCACGGACCTGCTCGCCGCTAGTACACAACGCCGACCGTCCTTCAAGGAGCGCGCAGACAACTGAGGAAACCAATCGTGCTGGATGCTCGTGCGGTCCGTAAGGGACGAAAACGCGACCCCAAGCGCTGCTTAACCCGAACTGCCCGGAATACGCGGTAAGCACAGTTTGCGTAGCGTGCTTGCAGGTCCCGTATAACGTATGCGGGATAAGCGGCGTCGAGTTTTCGTAGCAGACGTCGCCAGTCGTGCCATATTCCGCGCAACTGCCCGCCATAACGACGCGGGCTCCGCCACTTTCCGCGAAGGCTTGAAGCAAAGCGAGACTAGCGCCGAGCCAGTGGAGGTTCTCTCGTGCGGCCCAATATTTGCCAGGCGCGGCGTACCAGGCGAAATGTAGCAAATGGCTGGGCGCGATCCTTCTCATCAAACGTTTCATCGGTTCATGATCGAGAAGATCGATGGCATGCCATGTAAGATTTGTCTGCCTAATATCCAGTGGACGACGAGCAAGAGCGTGAACTTCAAATCCGGCTCGGTACAGCGGTTCAATTACCGTCCTGCCGATAAAGCCGCTTGCGCCCGTCAGTAAGACACGGTTAGTCATGCAAAGATTTCCGCGTCGGCGAGCGGCGGTCTAGTCTGGTCAGCAACAGACATAATCGGATTGGGTAACGGCCACGGTATTCCCAGCGAGGGATCATTAAAGGCGATGCCGCGGGCGGCACTCGGCACATAGGCCGGCGCAATTTCGTAGTAAAGCTCTGAGCCGTCTTTGAGTGCCTGGAAGCCGTGGGCACAGCCGGCTGGGACGTAGAGCATGACGTGGTTGTCCGCAGTCAACATCTCCGCGTGCCAACGTCCGAAAGTTGGAGACGAGCGTCGTAGGTCGACCAGAACGTCAAAGACGGCGCCCGCAGTACAGCGTAGGAGTTTGGTTTCCGCGTGGGGATTGGCCTGATAATGCAGTCCGCGAAGCGTCCCTTTTTGCGCATTAAAGGAGACACTGTGTTGAACGAATTGTGTGACCAGACCCTGGGCGCGAAATTTGTCCGCGCAGAAGGTTCGCGCGAAGAAGCCACGATTGTCCACTATACGTTCTAGATCGATGCGAAAAGCACCTGCGAGCGACAGTGTAACAA
>JBAPZR010000952.1:0-1775 GCA_049285335.1 Xanthobacteraceae bacterium
GTCGATGACTTCATTCGTGCGGAAAGCGACCTCTACTTTGGGACGGTCGCCCTTAAGGAGGGTGGGTTCGGCAAGTTCTTTCACTATCGCGAGCCAATGGAGATTGAGCATCAAACCGTCGTCCGGCCCAATCGCGACACGCTCTACTCGGCGGCGGTATTCGACCTTGATGCTGGACCTGTGACCGTCACGCTGCCCGATGCAGGCAAGCGTTTTATGTCAATGCAGGTAATCGATGAGGACGAATACACGCCGATGGTTGTTTACGGCGGAGGCTCATACACCCTCGACAGACAGCAGATCGGAACGCGGTATGTCATGACAGCCGTCCGCACACTAGTCGATCCAAACGACCCGAAAGACGTCCAAGAGGTGCACGCTCTGCAGGACGCGATCAAGGTCAGCCAAAATAACCCGGGCGGGTTCGAGGTACCCAACTGGGATCAGGCTAGCCAGAAAAAAGTACGTGACGCGCTTTTGGCGTTGGCTTCGACAATGCCCGATACCAAGGGCGCATTCGGTCCCAGAGGCCGGGTCGATCCGGTACGGCACTTGATCACAGCCGCCTCGGCATGGGGTGGCAATCCCGAGAAGGACGCCCTCTACCTTAATGTCACACCGGTCCAGAGCGACGGCAGCGTTATCTACAAGCTCAGTGTCAAAGATGTGCCCGTCGATGGCTTCTGGTCGATTAGCGTCTATAACGCCGAAGGTTACTTGCAGAAAAACCCCCTCGACGCTTATACGCTCAATAACATCACGGCGAAGAAGAGCGACGACGGCGCGGTCGTTGTTCAATTTGGCGGCTGTGACGGGAAAATCCCTAATTGCTTACCCACGATGCCCGGCTGGAACTATATGGTGCGCTTGTATCGACCACGTCCCGAGATTTTGGATGGAAAATGGACGTTCCCTGCGGCGCAGCCTGTAAGTTGAACGGTGTCTGCTTTTGGCACAAAGCGGACATCCCATCAGTTTGGCGCGATGTCTGCTTTTGGGGGTAAAGTGGACGTAGGCCGTCCCGGGTTTAAGAGGTGATAACCTGCAATCGTTATTTCGAACGACTTCTCAGCGATGCCTCCTTACGCGGCGGCGTCGAAAGGGCCGCCCATCTCCCGCGCGATGCGATGCACGGTGCCAGTGCCCACGCCGACTTCACGGGCGACTTTGATCATGCCTTTCCCGGCTCGCAATTGAGCCTGGATGCGCTTTTCAACGGCGGCGCTTATGCGGAGGCCGACCCATCGTCTTACCGGCTTCTAAACCCGGCATTTATGCGCTGGCGGATCATGCTGCGTCCCAACTCAGCGAAAGCGCGCGTAACTGTCGAAAAGCGCGATGCACAAGTTAGGCCGAGCACCGGCAAGGCCAAACGAGGCCGCCAACTGAGGCGGCCTCGGTGATCACTGCTTTTTTGTTGTAAAAACGGGAAGTTGATTGCAATCGCGGTTATGCCACGCCGTAGCGGCCATCAGATAATCGTCATCACTACAGCCAGCGGTACAATCGCCCCAGCACTGATTTCGTATTCCGCTTTTTCCGACCTCGTTGGCATTACAATCATCGAGACCTTGCCACACCAGGTGGCCATTATCCGTAGCATGACCTTGTTCTATTTCTGTTGAGAAGCCGACCGAGTTGTCGGTGCAATCTGTCATCATTGCGCAGACAGCGCGGTAATCTCTACATCGAGCGAAAGCAGTCGGCGCATTAAGATCGATGATCAAGCCTGCTACGCAGACCACCAAAAGGCTGCGAACCATTTGGAGTCCCCC
>JBAPZR010000953.1:0-4791 GCA_049285335.1 Xanthobacteraceae bacterium
AGATAATGCTGTTCCGCGGCCTGCGTCATCGACCCCGCCGCCTTGCCCGCGGCCAGCACGATGAGGCGGCCCCGTGGCGGCGGTTCCGGCAGGTTCGGCGGCAGGCAGTGCGAGGGGTGCGCGGCCGCGACCGCAGTCCGAAACAGCGATTCGAGCAATTCGCGCGCTGACGCCGCCATGATCATCCCGGACTATGGAAAGGCGGCGCTACCGCCTCTATCTTTGTCATAACTAGAACGCGGAGAAGACCATGGCTACCGACGACAAGACCGAGCTTGAAGCCGCCGTCTACCGCCGGCTGGTCGAGCACTTGCGCTCCCGCACCGACGTGCAGAACATCGATCTGATGAATCTGGCCGGCTTTTGCCGTAACTGCCTTTCCAATTGGATGAAGGACGCCGCCGACGCCAGAGGGATTGCGATGACCAAAGAAGAAAGCCGCCAGATCGTCTACGGCGTGCCGTACGACGAATGGCGCGCCAAGCATCAGAAAGAAGCGTCGGCCGATCAGAAGCCGGCGTTCGAAAAAGCAAGTCAAAAGCATTGATCGTCGCTCCGCTGCACGGCATGCCTGTGCAGTGCTGTGGATGATGCGGCTCCTCGCTTGACCGCGGATGGCGCAGCTTTGAAAGCTGCTGGCGCCGCAAGGAACGCGCCAGGGAGTAACCGAATGGCTACCGCAGCTGCCGCCAAGGACGATCAGCCCGCCCGCCGTTTTGCCAAGGATCAGCTCAAAGCCTTCGTCGAACGCGTCGAACGGCTCGAGGAACAGAAGAAGGCGATCGCCGAAGATATCCGCGACGTTTATGCCGAGGCCAAAGGCAATGGCTTCGACGTCAAAACTTTGCGCGTGGTCGTGCGGCTGCGCAAGCAGGACATCAACGAGCGCAAAGAGCAGGAGGCCATTCTCGAGACCTATCTGCACGCGCTAGGCATGCTGGGATAGCGGCGTCAGCCCGGATCCTTTTAAAAAGCCTCGGTGCGCGCCGGATAGTTAACCGTCGAGACGAAAACCACGGCGGCGCCGCTGAAGCGGTCATGATCGAGCCCAGGATTGGGATCGGCCGCAAACGTCATCATCACCGAACGGCGCGGTTTGACCATGAGGGCTGCGAGCGTGCGGAAATCGCGTGTGCCAAGCGCTAGCGTGGTGAGGAAGCGGTGCACACTCGGCGCCAGTACGACTGCGCGCATCCATGGATTTTCCAGTCGGATGCCGGTTTTGATCGTGACGATCGTCGACGCGCCCGTGGTCATGACCGCGGATGCCGCCTGACTGGCGAGGCGCTTTATGACGATCGTCGTTCCGTTCGGCACGGCCGTTTCCGCGGCTTGATCGTCAGACGTGGTTTGCTCGGTGAGAGCGGCAGGCCGGATCTCGACAATGCTATTGGCGACAGTGCGCGCTTGAGTGCGCGGCTGCTCGGCATAGGCCAGTTCCGGCGCGACACGATCGACGCGCGGATCGCCAAAGGGGCCGACCAAGCCCGGCGTATCGCTGTTGCCGTTGGCAGCAGTGGGGCGGCGCGACGGACGGGCCGGAGTCGGATTGATCACAGCCATCCCGTCGGGCGGGCCCTCCCAATAACCGCGGGCGCTGATGACTTGTTTCACCGACTGTTGGTTCGCCGATTGCTGGTTTGGTGGCGGTTGGTTTTGCGGCAATTGCGCACTGGCGGCCGGCGCGGAGGGTGCCGGCGGAGCCGAGGGTAACGGCACAAGGCCAGCGACATGGACAAGCGACGCATCGTCCACGAGCTTGGCGCCGCCCTCATTGGCCGTCGCTGCCGGGGCTGACTTCGCGCTCGCGCTACGCACGGGCGACGGCATGGGAAGAGGTACGTGGACCGGTGGTTTGTATTGCGTTTCCGCAGGCGTCGCTGCCGACGCGATCGCCAATGAGGGTCCGGCGTCTTCGTCGTCGTCCTCGCGGGCCAGCCCAAGAAGCTTGGCGAAGGGATTGCCGGAGCGCTCGTTGCTGGCCACGACAGGGCCGACATCGATGCCGGCATCGCGGGCGGCGTCCAGCGAATTATCCGAAGGGGCGCCACCCTGCTTTTTGATCTCGGCGAGCGCCAGCGCATAGCCGGGAAGCGGCTTGCCGTCGCTCGGAATAAGCACGGTGCGTCCATCCGGGAAGACGCGCGCCAACTCTTCGTGCGTCATGCGTGGCCACATCCGCACGTCGCCGGTATCCATGTGTACGAAGGGCGACCCGGATTCCGGATAGAAACCGACACCGCCGCGCTGCAGCCGCAAGCCGATTTCACGCAGGTGTTCGAGCGGAATTCCGGGAATAGAGAAATCCATGGCGTGGCCAAGCATGTGCTGGCTGAAACGCGCCACGCCGTGGCTGCTCCGCCGCAGCATGGCGTTGGTTTGCGGCGATCGGTAACCGCAGACGACCTGGATCGGTTCTTGAGTCGAAGCTTCGCGTTGCACCTCCCACACCAGATCGATCAGGTGCGGATCCATCTTTGTCTGCTCGGCGCGCCGCCAGTCGCGCAAGAACCAATTGAGCTTTTCCAGCGCGCTTTCGTCATAGCGTCCGTCGCGCTTGTAGGTGATGGTGATGTCCTCGCCGGTATGCAGGTGATGCATCGAAATGGTGCGCGTGTCGCCCTCGGCGACCGCGTTTTGCAGGGCTCTCGAACCGAAGAGGAAAATGAGGATCGCCAAGCCGCACGAATAACCGGTCCGTGCAGCGAATAACCCACGAGCATTCAGGCGCGCGTTTTTAACGTGCACTGAGCAATCCCGCATAGGCGCGTCGACAGAGCTACCCGCCGCAGCTTCCGCCGCGACGGACAACGCTAACGCATCGCTATTTTGGGAAGGGTTAACGAGAAGCAGCCGTCACCCCACCCCCGACGTGAATAGGGCTATCGTCCCAGTGTGGCAAAAAATGGCCGCTGGCGGGTTCTGGGCCGGCTTCAACCCGGCCCGCGCGCGATTTTCGGGAAAAGCGTTAATTCGGCCGCACCGCCGCCCTTGAAGACTAGCGCTCGACCGCCTCTCCCGAACGGCTGACCTTCTTGGCATGGGCGGCACTGCGGTGACGGATCGGCATCGGCGGCGCGACCTGCGAATCATAGCCACCGAACATCCGCGAGAAGAAGCCGCCGCCGTAATAGCCGCCGCCCTGATAGTAGCCGCGCCCGCCGCCGCCGTACCCGCCGCGGTTGCCGAACCATGACGGGTCATCGGGAATAGCGAGCGCCTCGCGGTGGCCGCCTTCCTCTCTGTGCTCGACTGGGATGTCCGCCACCTTGCGATCGCTGCCCTTGAGAATCGCGATCAGGGCCTTGTCGCGGCCGTAGACGTCGTCACGAAATTCCAGTTTGCCGGCGTCGTCGACGAAGGCGGTCTGATAGGTCAGATTGACCGGCACGAAGGTCGGAAATTGAATATCGGTCTCGTTCGGACCGAACATTCTTTTGATGCGGTCCTCGGTATAGCCGTCGTTCGGTCGCACCAGCGACAGCAGCACTTCGGCATAGTGCGCCGGATCTTGCACGCGCATGCAGCCGTGGCTGAAAGCACGCTTGTCCAAGGCGAACATGTATTTGTCAGGCGTGTCGTGCTGATAGACCAGGAATTTGTTCGGGAAATTGAAACGGATTCGACCGAGCGCATTCTTATCGCCGGGCGGTTGCCAAATATGGACGCCGCCCGGTCCATAATCGACCCGCAGACCCATGCGCGCGAGCACCGTCGGATCCTGCGCCAGCGCTGGCAGGTATTCACGATGAACGATCGACGGTGGCACATTCCACGTCGGGTTGATCGTGATGTATTTCATATCGGCTGTCATGATAGGGGTCGGCATGTCCGGCTTGCCGATCACGATTCTGGTCGTCCAGACCAGCTTGTCGTCGTGCATCACGCGCAGCGTGAAGTCGGGCAGATTAACGATGACGTAAGTGTCCGCAAACTGGTGCGGCATCCAGCGCCAGCGTTCCATATTGGCGAGAATGATGTCGGTGACGTGATCGGGCTGCCTGCCGTCTAGCGCTTCGACGGTCGCCGGCGTGAGCGTGCCGGTCGAGGCAAGATCGTGTTGCTGCTGGAATTTCCTGACGGCTTCGGCGAGCGTCTTGTCGTAAACGGCGCTGCCGTTTGCGACAATGCCAAGCCGTTCGCGTAATGCCGGCACGCGATCGTCCTGCACGCCGATCTTAAGCGCCGGGCCACTGCCGATCGCCGCTTTCCCGCCATCGCCCTTGCCGGCGCGGATGTCGGCCAGTTTGGCCTTGAGCGCCAGATAGCCTGGAGTATGCGGCTCGTAAGAATCAAGCGTCGCCGCCACGTCGTTTGAATCGGCAATGGCGCGAAGAACCTCATCCGGCTCGGGAGCTTTTGTGGTGAATTCGATGTCGGGGCTGACGCGCGACCAGTGCACGCGCCCGACACTGGCGTGATGCGCATAGGTGACGACGGCCATCGTCAATTTGATGTCGGCATCGGCGAGATCGGTCGGCGTGTTCAGCGCGCTGAAATTCGGCACCGCATAGTCGGCCGGATCGAGCCCGTCGGCATAGACATGGGCGAGATATTTGATCGCGGCGGTAGCGTGCGCATTGGCTTTGCCGTCGGTGAGCCATAACGGTGCGTAGTTGCGGCTGGCGTAGAATGCGTCGATCTGCGTGCGATCTTTCTTGTCGCCGATGATGTGGTCGAACTTGCCGTTGCTCAGATTACGCAACTCATCGGCGATCGGGTCGTCAGGGCCGGTGATCGCCGCCGCGGCGGCGGGCGCGGGAGCCGATGCGGGAGCGCCGGCTGCCGGCG
>JBAPZR010000954.1:0-4002 GCA_049285335.1 Xanthobacteraceae bacterium
GTGTAGAAGGTCGGGATCGCGCCGTAGCCGAAACCGAATACGAAGCCGAATCCGACGATCTCGGCGATCATCGCCAGAATGAAGCTTCCGGTATTGACCAGATAGAAATAGGGAATCGCAAATATCAGAAACACGACCGCGGCGATCAACAGTATCGTTCTTCGATTGATATAATCGGCGAGCAGCGCACCGATGACCATGAAGATCAGCATGGCCGCCGCGGCGATCAGGCCAATGATCTCTGGTTGGTTTCCCGGAAAACCGACGGCCTTCATGTAGCCGGTGCCGAACACGAAATAGAGGAAGAAGGCGCCGCCGAACATGGCATTCACCAACGACGTACGCAGGATCGTCCACGGCATCTCCCGCCAAACCTGACTTGCCGGGTACTTAAGCCCCGAGGTTTGCGTTTTGAGCTGTTCGAACACGAAACTTTCCATGGTGCGCACACGAATGATCAGCCCGACGATCGCCACCAAAAATCCGATGATGAAGAAGATACGCCAACCCCAACTGACGAAACTCTCCGGCGTCATCATTGATTTGACGAAAATCACCGAGCTGAAGCCGAGCAAAAGACCGATCGGAATAGCGAATCCCACCCAGGCGCCCCAGAACGCGCGGTATTTCGATCGCGCCGCCTGTTCGACCACCCAGGTCGAGGCGGTGCCGAACTCTGCTCCGAAACTGATGCCCTGAAAGAGCCGGAACACGATAAGCAGCAATGGCGCGATGACGCCGATGCTCTGGTAGCTCGGCGTAAGACCGATCAGGAGCGTGGCGACGCCCATCAAGACCAGCGCGTAGACCATTGCGTCCTTGCGCCCGTGCCGATCGGCAATATGGCCAAACAGGAAAGCTCCGACCGGCCGGATAATGATGCCGAGGCCGTAGACGCTGATCGCCGCGGCAATGGCCGCAAGGCCGGGCAATTTGAAGAAGACCTCGCCCCACACGGTGGCGGCAATGATGCCGGTGACCAGGAAATCGTATTGTTCGATCACCGAGCCGACGATGCTCGCCAGCGCGACCTTATAAATTTGTTTTGTGGTGGGACCTGCGGCGGCGTCGTTCATATCCTTCCCTATTGCCAAATTCCGCGATTTCACATCACGGTCTACTTTTTGATGCCGACTAAGAATAGACCAACGCGCGGCGTTAGTTGATAGAGCGCCTCTAGCGTTTCACGATTTTTCAGGCGGGGCAACACTTATAGTCGCGCGTCAGTTCGCAACGGAGCGGCCGGTCGCCGCTACGCCCTGGTGTGGCGGTGGATTTGAAGTCGAACTGTTCTGCAGCAGACTCGTAAGAACTTCAAATCCAAAACCAGGCGTGAATTATAGACTATTGGTGTCCTTTTGCTTCCGAAGTCCGCTAAGAGTGTGCCGCAGGGTGTGGCGAACTTCGGAATGGGGACACTAGGTTGCGAACCAACCTGCGCGAAATTGGCACTAAGCCTTGAGCTCGTTCGGGACCTTGCCGCCGTTTTCGGCAAGCTTGATCATCACCTGCTTATGCAGCCAGACGTTCATCGTCGCGGAATCGTTCGTATTGCCGGTGTAGTGTAGCTCCTCGGCAAGGTGCTTGCGCGCGCTCATGCTGCTGTCGAGATTGAGAAGCTTCATCATATCGACAATCGAGTGCCGCCAATCGAGCTTTTCCTTAGACTGCCTGGCAAGCTTGTCCATGACGGCGGCGACATCGACCGTCGCGCCGGCTGGCGGCGGTGAGGCCTGCGTTGCCGGTTTGGATTGGGGGCTCGGCGCGCCGGCCGGGGCCGCCGACACCGACGAGGACGCGTGGTGAAAGATGGAAGATACGATGTTGCCGAGAATACTCATGAATTCTCCTCCTGAGTTTCAATTCCCCCTGCTGCGATTGACTCCCCTTTTTCCAAAAGCTGTCAGACGGTTTCTTGGCGGACCCGCATTTTCAAATCGTCCATTCGGATCTCTCGCCTCTCCCACCTCGTCGACCAACGATAGCGCCGCAGCGCTTAGACTCCATGGCGAAGGGTTTCACATTCCCGTGTCTTGCTCATGTCTTGTTCGTGAAGCTCTTCGCTTCAATGGTTTTCCAAGCGCGAGGTCGCCCACGGCGCAGGTGATTTGGTGCCGCTCGCTTCAAGTTCCGCGTGTACGGGAGGATTATCTGTGGTGTTGTCGTAGATAGTCGTGCAATGAGGACGAGCCGGTTTCTTCCAGGAGCGTCTTGAGCATCATGTCCTTGCGACGTCCTTCGGCGAAACCGGGGCCGTATTCTTTGCGCAGCGAGCCTATCCTGGTGTTACCGTGCTTCTTGTCGATTTTGCCGCTTTTGTCACGGTGGCGGCCATCAAGACCGCGATGCCCCTTTGCCATGGTGCTGTCCTTTGGATTGCATGAAAGCAGTCAGCGATTTCCACCCATGATGCCGCCGCGCCACTCTTGAGTTGCGTCGACTTTGAACAGTGTACGCCTGTGCGTTTCTGTTGTCGCGGTCCAAGATGCGTTGGCTCAAATGTCTTGATCTCTTAATCAAAATCGTTTTCGCGGCGGGCATCGTGACCACGGGGGGGCTAACGCTAGTTTAACGTTACCATCGTATTGAAATAGCACGCGCGTTGTGCCTGAGGCAGTAATGAGTACCGCGGAAATGATTGTCGTAGCTTGGCTACTGCTGAGCTTGATCGTGCTTTTATTTTGGGCCCGAGTTGGGTACGTCCACTCAGGGCCATAATCCACTGTGGAAAATAGCGGCCCGATCTCACTGGGTGTCGGGGACTGGGGCGCTGCGAAACAACCTTAGAATAATTTGAGACAACATAGCGCTTCACCAACGACTTCGATGTCTGTCAGCGGCACCTCTTCGACCGCGTGCTTGGGGTTATCAGAAATAATCTTGACGCGCGATGGTTGCGCCGAGCGCAGTAGCTGCAGACGTCGAACAATGACTTTGTCAAACGAATCGCGAATGGCATAAAGACCATCCGGAGATGGCGTCTTGTGACCGGTATCTACGATTACCTTCTCCCCCGACATGATCGTCGGCGCCATGCTGTCGCCTTCAGCCTCGATCACAAAAAGGTTCTTCGCTGGAGTCTGTAACTGCTTGCTGAGGAAGCTCGGCGGAAACATCCAACCTTCCGATTTGATGCGGTCGACGTGGCGACCTTCTCTTCGCTTCCCGAGTATCGAATAGTTGGGCTCTGAACGCGAGGCGAGCTCGGCGACTTGCTCGGTTGCCGGGAGAACGTCGCTTATGATCTGATCGTCAGTCGTCCCGGGATATCGGCCCCAAAGCAGAATCTGTTCCGGCGTGTAACCGAGCACCTTGGCAAACAGTTTTAAATGATCAAGCCGAAGCCGGATCAGGCCGTTTTCAAGGCGAGACAACTGCTGCTTAGACACGCCTGAGCGTTTGACCAATTCGGTGCGGCTCATGCCGCGCGCCTCCCGGGCGTAGTAGAGGCCGGTCTTTTTCGACTCGGATTTCGACTTACTTGCCATCGCACCATTGTCACCGATTCGGTGAAACAAATCCAGGACGCCAATTATGATGGACTTGTATCCGTCGACAAAACATGTCTTGAGCCGCAAGGCTCTAGCTTCGCCGCAAAGGGCCGGGCTTCTACGTCATTGTCTGCACCGTCCGACGCTTTTGTCTATTGCGGCGGCTCGCGGTCACCTTTTGCCCCAACGCCCTGCCCCACAGCCGAGTGCGCATCGTAATCGGCGTTGTGTTTTCTACGAACGATGGCCCTTACGGATTGGCCATTCGGTACCGGGCTTAGTCCCGTTGCTGCACAGCGTCGCTCATCTTCCATTGAATTCCGCCGAAGTGACAGCGCACTTCAAGGCGGTTCTAGATCGCGCCGAACAAGACATGGGCGTGGCACCACCGGCACCGGATGCCAGTGACGAGGAGCTCTTGGGTAATCTGATGAATTCCGGCGCGCCACTCAGCCCAGAACTTTACGAACTAAAGCACTCAGCCACCAAATTGAACGGCAAGGGCAGCAAT
>JBAPZR010000955.1:0-2926 GCA_049285335.1 Xanthobacteraceae bacterium
AACGAGTGGATGCGTCTTCAGCTGGCCGAGCTTCGATTGCAGGATCGGAGCGAGGCGTTTGACACGAGTTACGATGTCTATTTCGGCGTAGATCTTTTGCACCTCGAGCGCAACTGCGGTCGCGACCGGATGGCCAGCGTAGGTGAACCCGTGCGCAAAGTTGCCGAACTTGTCCGACTGCGCCAACATCGCGTCGTGGATACGATGGTTGATCAGAACGGCTGAAATCGGCTGCATTGCGGCTGATAGCGCTTTGGCCGAAGTCAACATATCGGGCCGAATGCCGAAGGTTTGGCAACCCCACATTTCACCGGTGCGAGCAAAGCCGCAGATTACTTCGTCCGCAACAAATAAGATGTCGTACTTGCGCAAGACTTCCTGGACCTTTGCGAAGTAACCCTGTGGCGGGAGGATTGCACCGCCGGCGCCCATGACTGGCTCGGCGAAAAAGGCCGCAATGGTATCGGGCCCTTCAGCTTCGATCAGCTTCTCCAGCGCTTCGGCCATGCGGCCAGAAAATTCCATCTCAGTCTCGCCCGGCTCGTGTCGGCGGTAGTAATGGGGAAACTCGGTGTGCTTGAAGTTGGCGAACGGCAAGCCGAAGCCGGCGTGCATGTCCGGCTTTCCCGAAAGGCTGACAGCGGCGCAAGTGTTGCCGTGGTAGGCCATTTGGCGGGCAATAATCTTGGTGCGCTGCGGTTGACCGATAGCGTTCCAATAATACCAGGCAAGCTTAATGGCGGTGTCGTTTGCCTCGGACCCAGAGCATTGAAAGACTACGCGGGCCATCGGCACCGGCGCGATCTTGAGTAGCTCCTCCGCCAGCGCGATAGCCGGTTCAGTCGAACGATGCCGATAAAGGTGATAGTAACCGAGCTTGCGCATCTGCTCGTAGGCGACTCTGGCGAGCCGGTCGGAACTGAAGCCGAGCGAAGCACACCAGAGCCCTGCGATCGATTCGATGTACTCGCGGCCAGATTCGTCGAACACGCGGCAGCCTTCGGCGCGCGCGATCACCAACGGACCTTCCAATTGGTGTCTGCGGAGATTAGTTTGCATGTGCACGAGACTGGCAACGTCGCGCGCCTCGATCGAGTTCGGAATATAGGTCACGCTTTATCCTCCGATGCAGCAATCTGGCGCAGATCCTCCGGGTCGCTAACACCGTAATCGCGCGTTGCTGCCGAAGCACTCACGTAACCGTCGATTAGGTCGCGGCCGATCGCGACCGGCTCGCGCTCGGAGAACGGACCAAACCCCCCGGAGCCGGGCGTGATCATGTCGATGATTGAACCTGCCGGCGCAGCAAAAGCGCCCTTGCTCGGTAGAAGCCGCGTGATGCCGTCGGGCGTCGTTAGCGTCACCACGGCTGCTGCGCCGGCGCTGCCGCCGCGCAGGCCGAACGGCGGCGAGGTCATCCGTTCCATGCACAGTGCTCCAGTCGCATCGGCACCTTCCAGCATGCGCCAAACGCGCTTGGCGCCGCAGCCCCCACGATAACGGCCAGCGCCCCCTGAGTCCGGATTGACCTCGTAGGCTTCGACGCGCACCGGAAAGGCCACCTCCAGGATTTCCACGGGCGTGTTCATCGTATTGGAAATACCGCTGGCAATGCAGTTGATGCCGTCTTTGTTTGGTCGTGCCCCGAACCCGCCTTTAATCGTTTCATAGGAAACGTAGTGCCGGCCATTGCGCGGATCGACACCACCCAGGGTCAAGATCGCCGATGTCCCCTGACTGCAGGCCATAACCTGCTCGGGCATGAAGTTGGCGAGCGCGCCCATCACCATGTCGGCCACCCGATGCGATATCTCATGGTTCGCATAGACAACCGGAGCCGGAAATTCTGCGTTCACGACCAAACCCTTGGCAGCTCTAATTTCGATAGCGCGCCAGCACCCCGAGTTGGGAGGGATGAGATTATTCGGATCAATTGCGGTCTTCAGTCCGCAATAGACACCCGATGCAGTGACCGAGAGCGGCGCGTTCATCGGACCTTTGACCTGCAAGTCGGTCCCAGCGAAGTCGACAATCAGCCGGTCTGCAGTTTTCTGCACCGACAGTCGAATGCGGAATTGCGCATCTGCACCGGAAGCGTCATCTGCAATGCCGTCGCCATCACAAAAATCCTCGAAAGTGCCTAAGCCGTCCGGCAAATCCATCAGCGTCGCACGCATCATCCGTTCCGAATAATCCATGACTTGCGCCATGTAGCCGATGAGCTTGGCACTGCCATAGCGCTGGGCCAGTGCCTTCAGTCGTTCGGTTGCGCGCAGTGTAGCCGCGAGTTGGGCACCCAGATCACCTTTGCGCTCGTCGGGCGTACGGACGTTTGCCAAAATGAGCTTTTCGAGGTCCGTATTAAGCACGCCACCGCTGACGAGCCGCAACGGCGGAAGCCGAAGCCCTTCACCGAAGATTTGCGTGACCGCGCCGTAGCTGCCGGGTGTGGCGGAGCCAATGTCCGGCCAATGTGCGCGCAAGCAGGTGTAGCCGAGGAGCCGGTCGCTGTAGAATGCGGGCCGTACCACATTCACGTCCGGCAAGTGACTCCCACCGAAATAGGGATCGTTGTGGATAAAAACATCGCCATCGTGTACGTCCGATCCAAACACGGCGACAATGGCGCGAACAGCATCGGGCATCGAGCCGAGGTGAATGGGCAGATCGGGCCCTTGCGCCACCATCTCGCCCCGCGCGTCAAATACGCCACAGGAATAATCGCCAGCGGACTTTAATAGCGGCGAAAAAGCCGTCTTAGCGAGAACCACCCGCATCTCCTCGGCGATTTTGTAAAAACTGTTTTTGACAATCTCGAAGGTCGCAGGATCGGTCTTTTGCATAATCTCTTTCATTGTTGCACCACTCCGTGGTGCTGTGGTGTCAGCAGCACGAAACCGTACTCGTTGATTTTTGCCTTCCATCT
>JBAPZR010000956.1:0-2990 GCA_049285335.1 Xanthobacteraceae bacterium
GTTTAAGCGTGGACCTAATCCTCGCCGCTGTTGTGGTTGCGGTTTTTGTGATCGCATTAAGTGGCCGAAAAATAGGTTCTTTCACCATCGGATTAGGAGGCCAAAAAATAAACTCTCCCACAGAGCCCAGGCCTTTCAAAACAGGGTCTCTCGCCAAGTTTTTTGATTTTTTTTGGGGTTGGGCCGATTACAAGCCGCAGGATTGGTCAAACGCGCCGTATAAGCGGGGCTACGGCTTAGGCTACGGCCACTGAGATTAGACTTCACTGCGGCAGACACGGCACCCGCTCAAGCTGTAGGACTTAGCCGAAAGGCAATTATCGCACTTGTTGATGTCGCCGCCGCGGGCGGCCTCATGCAGGCGACATGCGCCGAATGAAACGACAAAGCAGTAAGAGCAATACCTTGCTGTCGAGACTTTTTCACACGATTGCCCACAGCGTTTTGATCAGCCACAGCACGAAAGCAAGCGCAGCAAGTAGGCCGATCAAAGCCGCCCCCGCGAAGACCGAAGCGGCCGCGTTACCTTTGTGGACGGTTTTAAGCAGCTCGGCCACGGGGATATCTTCGGAATGTTCGCTTTCCGGTTTTGTCATCGATAGCCCATCTAGCTCCTAGACCGACCAGGGCGGCGGGAAGCGGCGGGGCGTCACTGCTGGCCCCGCCAGCGCGTCCAAATCAAAACAACGATCAGAAACAGTAGCACCGAGACAAGGAAACTCTCTGCCGCGGTCATCACACGGGCCAGTTACAGTGATACCAATGAGTGCAATATCCAATCGTGTGCGCAGCTTGCCCGTCTAAAACTGCCGCTGCGCGCACTAGAGCTTCATCTGGAACGTCGAATGTGGGAATTTTCTCTTCAGGTTCAGTTATTTCAACGTCGCTGTCCAGAATGAACATTGGGTACCCCTGCACTTGGGTTTACCCGGCACGGCGAGCACGTAGCATGGTAATCAACCTTAAGCTGTGACCCAGATCACATCCGCGGCCCAATCTTTTGTGATCCGGCTCTCACTGCGGAAGGCACGGCACCTGCTATCGTAAGCGCGACCGAGGTCGTCCCAGCTCCGGCAGCTTCGCCACGTTCGCCGCGGTCCGGCGCCGTTACTAGACGAGCCGGGCACGTAGTCTTGCAAATTCGGCGTCGCTGATCGATCCCGCTTTCTTTAGCGCATCGAGCTTTTGGATTTCATCTGCGGCGCTGAAACCAACCACACGCCTCAGTTCATCACGCGCCTGCTGAGCCTGCTGCACATTGCGCTCTGCCATGCCCCTTCCCTGAAAGATCAAATATGCAAGGACCGCAAAGTATGAAAAGACGATCAATGCGATTACCCAGATGGCCTTGACCCAACCAGAAATGTCGTTCCGGCGGAACAGATCGGCAAAAACGACAATCAATAGCCAGAACCACACGACGAAGAAGAATATCGCTAGGACATCCATGAGGAAATTTCGATAGGTGAAACCTTCTTGAAAGAAGAACACGGCGATCCTCCTTTGCGCGCCTCAGCTGCCACACCCAAAGCCATTATCTGCTCGGGCAAGCCGCACTGTTTGATCTGAATCAAATTTTTTGATCCCCCATCGTGACCAAGCCTGCCGTTTCTTATCTCGCGGCACGCGAAAACAACTATCTGTCTCAAAAAAACAAGATTTCGTCCCGTCCCCCGACCAGACCAACTTTGATTAACGTGATAACTTGCTTGAAGGGCCGACAACCATGGAGGCAACGGTGGATGTACTAATAATCTCGGCACTTATACCGGATTACTGGCCCTTTCTGGCTGGACTGGCCATGGCAATGGCACTGGCGCTGGTTTAGCAACTATCAACTCGGATCGTGCTTTCCACACACGATTTTTAGTTGAGGCTCCACGCGGCGGCGGAGCTGTCACAAGGAGTACTCCGAGGCTCGCAACCCGATAACCGAACACGTCATACCTCCCTGTCCATGGAGCAGCCCCCACTTGAGCCGCGCTATGGTAGCGGGTGTTCCGGTGGCGAGAAGCGGCCTGCCGCAATAACTGCGACAGCTTGGCGATATTCACCGCGATCCGCCTCGTCCTTCGTGAGCAGTCCGCGTGACAGCCGCAGGGCGTGACATACGTCACGATCCATGCTGCGGCGGGTGGGACAAATGTCACGCGATGTCTCACGCTCCGTCGCGCCTGTTGGAAGGCTCGATGGTTCATCGCACGACCGGGGCGGTGGGAAGCGGCGGCCCGGTATTGCTGAGTACTTTTTCGTGCTAATAGAGATCGCCTAGCCTCCATAGGTGATCTCATGACTTGGAAAATCAAAGCCAAGGGCGCTAAACAGACCAACGAAGTAATTTCCGACGATCCCAAGTACGCCATTTTCAAAGCGGATCAATGGCGGAGCCACGGGTTGGAGGTTTGGATCGAGGACATAAACGGAAACAAGGTAGACGAAGCTGCGCTGAGGAAAGCGGCTGACCAACCATATCCACACGCACCCCCACTGAATCCCTTCAACTGACCGCAAAAGCTCCGGCAGCTTCGCAAAGTTCACCGCGATCCGCCGCGTCTCGTCAGAATGGCCCCAGATTTTTAGGCTCAGTCCTTGGGTGGCGCTTGCCGTAGCGCGTCAAGCCTTCCAGCGATCTTCAGTTCAAGCCGCTCGCGCTTTTTGCCAACATCGGCCGCCAGGGTCTCGGACAATTGCCTAACCCTTCTGCCGCGCTGCGCCTCGGGCATATTGGCTAAGGTGGTTGTTAGTAGCTCCCATGAAGCGGCGGCGAGGATATCAAGATCGCCCGAAGTCATCGGCCTCTCGCTGACGCCTGCGGCTTTCTCAAGCCGATCAAGCAGCTCAGCAACGCGGGGACCGAGAACTTCGCGTAACGTTCGCTGGCCATCAGTTACCTTCCTTGCAAGAACTAGCGGGTATTCGGCCTCAATAGCTCCGGCAGCTTCGCAAAGTTCGCTGCGATCCTTAGGGCCTCATCCTTCAGCAGCTTGGCA
>JBAPZR010000957.1:0-2791 GCA_049285335.1 Xanthobacteraceae bacterium
GTGTAGACGCGCGACGATTCGATCGCGATGTGACTCGTTTCCATTGGTTTTCGCAAATACCACGACTCTCTCCCCTCACTGGTTCTTGCTACCGATAAATTCAACTCGTCAGGTAGCGTGTTAGCTATGGCGAAAGTGGCAGGACATTTTGTCAAACACCCCGCGAGCCCCCCGCCGACCTGAACCTGTCGATAGTTGCGCGATTTCGATCTTCCCGCAAGACGGCTGGGTGAGGAAAGCGACGCGAATAATATGTGACGTTTCGATAACAAGAAAGTGCGGTGATAGACCCCAGTCTGCTCGTCGCCCAAAGCTTTCGGCATCAGAAATTAGTATCGATCAAAAAACTCAGCAACCAAATAACAAACATCGAACAAACACCAAATCAAACAAAGAATTCCAACCGAAACACAACTCCGCCAGTTTCGAATAAAAAGCCACAAACAAATAAAAGACTTAAATCGTGCTGTTTCGAAGTCAGCAATGCCCCGTCGACCTTTCTTGTAGCATTTCAATTCTCCCGCGGGATGGCGGGAAACCTCCTATGTGCGAAAACCTCCTAACGAGGAGTTCGTTTAAGGGCAATTTCGCGTGAAGGTCAGTCAAATGGAACACCGAAGAATTCGATACTCGCTGCGCATGGGCATTGAGCGCAGCCAGTGGCTTGCGGTTAACTCGTCAGAGCTCGAACTAACCTCGAAAGAGGTCTATGGAACGCGTCTAGAGGCAGAATCACACGAATGATAGATAATTGGCTCGAACCGAAATCAGGCAAGGAGCCGTGGGAAAAACGCGTGAGCGACGCCCCGGAGAGAAACTCAAGTGAAGAGCGGTTTGCCCGTCGAGATACCCGGCGATATAGCGGCTGGTCTTCCGCAATCGCCATTGCCGCAATCATAATCGTCCTTGGTGTCGTTCTCATTGTCTATCATCTGGTGCATTAGCGCAGAACGACGGCATTTGAGGCAGCCGCAAGGCCGCCCGTGCCTGCCGCAGTGAGGTGCTTCGATGAGTGAGCCGTCGCAAATCAAGATCCTGGCAGGCTTTGGCGCGATTTGCTTCGGCTTCGGCTATCTCATCGCGTTCGTCATATGCGCCGCTCGGCGTCGTTCAATAACCGCTCGGCATTGTTGCCGTCACGCCTAATGCGTTGCGCTTGGCGCAATTCGTTGTTGGCGGCTTTGTTGATCGGCGGTTTTTTGACCCTCTCATGTTCCTTGCTATCGGCTTCCGGCTAGCCACGCGGCAAGTGTTGCCTAGCCTTTCATAAATCCTCGGGTTTGCCGATGCCGGGGAAATTGTAATCGCCCCGGCGCACAGCCTCGCATTCGGTATCGTGCGCCTCTTTATAGCGCGGGTGCTTACGCTCCTTTAGAACGCAATCCATGCAGATCATATCGGTATTGAAAAACGACATGGTGTGCGCACGGTTCGCGAACGACGCGCCGCAACGGTTGCACTTGTCTTTTGAGACGAGCGCCACGGATCGTCTTTTACCGCTTGTCATCGCCAAGCACCCCCCGTCCACTCGTAGCCCCATTCCGACTCCAACGACCCGCACATGTCGACCGGCAAATGGGAATGGGGCTGCAAATGCAACGTAGGCATTCAATATCTTGATTGCTCTTCTTTTGGCGGCTCGCCGCTACAATTGGACGTGGCCGACTTCGGGGCATAGCATCAATCTCTTGATTGCTGGCAAGCTACTCACCCGCGACGAGGCGCGTCGGATTGCAGCTAACGTCGCCAAGCTTCCGGAGTTATTGCGAAAGGGGTAGCGCGCTGCCGGTGGCGGGATTCAATGAAAGTAGAATAGATACACAGCCGCAAAGACGACAATGACGGCGGCAAAAGCCCGAACCAAAGCACATAACGAACATTTTGCCCGGTCACGCCCTGCCGAGCTTCCACTTTCGATAGCACAGGCCTTTTTCCCGGCGCACCTTGGGAGAGGCCCATAGTTTATCGAACGGCCTCCAAAAGTTTTGGTTCCGCCTCAAACGGGAACCAGCGATCGACGGCGAAGATGCTTAGCCCGAAGAGGCTCGCGGATCGCGGTGAAAATGCCAGAAATAAACCCTTTACTCGCAACAGAGTGATCGCAAAGCGCGCGGCAAGCACGCCGGCCACGCGCTGTGCCAATTGGGCGTAGCCTTAATTCCGTATCATCCTGACCTAATTTGGCTTTGGGAGTGTCCGAATAAGGCCTAAGCTTCTGTCATCACCGGCAACGGCTCTGCCAGGCGTCGGTGGCTGAGAGACCGATCGCGCTCCCGCCTGTTTGGGCACAAAGGAGCGCGGCCATGCCGGATCAGCCTCTACAACTTCCAACTCACCAAGAGACTTTAGCTGCCATAGCTGGGAGTCTTGGTCTAATTCATCTGGCATCTCGCCAGATGCGCGCAGCGATTAGGGGCAGCTACCACGCAATCTCAGAATCAAAGGAATTGCTGGTGCGGACCGATAAAAATCTAAGCCTCAGATGAGGCCGCCTCTGTCACGAGGATGAGCCCGGCCGGCGGCGAAGCTGCTCACCAAAGAGCCACGCGGAACTGACCGGGAAGCCAAAAGCTCGTGCCCGCTTCATCTGCGCTGGCGGTACGAGAAAAATAGCAGCACGAGAATGCCGCAAGAAGGCACGCCAGCTCCGCCAGGATGCGATGACTGCTTGGCGTGCTCGGAGCTGCGCCAACACATGGGCCGCTGTTGTAATGCGAGCCTGTGCAGTGGTTGGGATTTGCGGTAGTTTGTGATTAGCCTCAGCCATCTCAGTCTCCTGATGGTTGGGATC
>JBAPZR010000958.1:0-2053 GCA_049285335.1 Xanthobacteraceae bacterium
GAGCAGAATCATCCTCAGGGCCGCGGCGCGCATCGGGTCGATGTCATCGAGCGCTTTCCAAAACAGGGGCAATTCGAACTCTGACAAGACGCGCTCACGGCTGCGGGTCGGATTGCGTTCGACCAGCTTGCACGGATTGGCCGCGACGATGTCTTCACGGACGCCCCAGGAGAATATGGCGCTGACGGCGGCCAGGGTCTGGTTGGCGACGATCGGGGCTTCGATCCGCGCCATCATCGTCTTAACGTCGCCGCGCGTAATGATCGATGCCTGCAGCTTGCCCCAGCGCGGCAACGCATGACGGCGCATCAGCGCATCGGCTTGTGCCCAGCTCTTGTTGTGCTTCTTGGCGTGCTGTTCGAGATACTTCTCAGCGAGTTCGGCGAAAGTTCCAGCGCCACGTTCAGCCCGCTTCTCAGCGGCGGGATCGCGGCCTCTGGCGACGGCTAGCATGGCTTCGGCAGCCAGCGCGCGGGCATCGGCGAGGGCGATAGCATCGGCACTGCCAAGGAATAGCCAGCGCGGGCGACCGTGACGGCTATAAACGGTGTACCAGCTCTTGTTGCCGCTCGGCTGCACCCGCAGCGCCAGACCGCGCTGCAAGGTGTCCCAGATGGCATATGCCTCGTCCCGGGGCTTCGCCTTGCGGACGAACAGTTCCGTCAAGCGGCGCTTCTGCGTCGGCCGCTTTGCCCGGCGCTCGGTGGTGTGCAGCATGTTAAGGGGAATCCCAGCTAACGCCCAGCTAAAGGTTAACGCTTAATTAAGCTAAATACCGTATTAATAGAAATTTGGCGTAAAATCGAGGACAAACAAGAGGCCGCCGCAATTAGCTCAAGGAAATCAAGACGCGAATAGTTAAACGGGTCTTAACTCGACGCCCCTATGGTATCCAGGCTCTGGTGCGGCGGGCGGACCCGCTGTGTGCGATGTACAACATGACCCGCGAGTCTGCTGCTCCCGATTCCGTTGGCGCAAAGCCTGACCGCGCGCCGAGTGCGCGGTCGCCTTTCGTGCGCTTGCGCGAATTGCTGGCCGATATGCCGCCGGGCAAACCGCCGATCACTCTCGCGGTCGGCGAGCCGCAGCATCCGTTTCCCGCGTTCGTCGGACCGATCATCGCCGCGCACGCCGCGGAATTCGGCCGCTACCCGATGAACAAGGGGCTCGATGAATTCACCCAAGCGGTCGGCCGATGGCTCGATCGCCGTTACGCGCTGCGGCGCGCCGTCGATCCGGCGACCGAAGTGCTGGTGCTCAACGGCACGCGCGAGGGATTGTTCCTCGCCGCGATTGCCGCGAAGAATTTTGTCGGCCCGCGCGCGGGGCGCCCCGCCATGCTCATCCCCAATCCGTTTTATGCCGCCTATGCCGCCGGTGCGACGGCGGCGGATTGCGAGGCAGTCTTTCTTCCGGCGACGGCGGCAACCGGTTTTTTGCCGGACCTCGACGCACTCGATGAAGACTTACTGGCGCGCACCGTCGCGTTCTATCTGGCCTCGCCGTCGAATCCGCAAGGCGCGGTCGCCGATCGCGCCTATCTCGAAAGATTGACGGCGCTGGCGCGACAGCACGGTTTCCTGATTTTCGCCGACGAATGTTATTGCGAAATCTACAGCGAGCGCGCGCCGCCTGGAACGCTGGTAGCCGCCGGCGCGGATTTCCGCAATGTCGTCGTCTTCCACTCGCTGTCCAAGCGGTCGAGTCTGCCGGGGCTGCGCATCGGCTTTGCCGCCGGAGACCGTAAGTTTCTGGCGAGCTATCTCGAACTGCGCAACATCGCCGCGCCGCAGGTGCCGACACCGCTGCAGCATGCCGCGATCGCAGCCTATAATGACGAGAAGCACGTCGAGGAAAACCGCCGGCTCTACCGCGAGAAGTTCGATCTCGCCGATCAGATCATCGGCGGCCGCTACAATTATCGCCGCCCCGCGGGCGGGTTTTTCCTCTGGCTCGATGTTTCGGCGCAGGGCGGCAGCGAAATCGCGACACAGCGGCTGTGGCGCGAGGCCGGCCTGCGGGTCGTGCCGGGCCGCTATTTCGCGCGCGAACA
>JBAPZR010000959.1:0-3664 GCA_049285335.1 Xanthobacteraceae bacterium
AACCATTTTCCGCTGATGCTGTATTCGAAAAGCATGAAACCGGTGGCGTTTGCCGCCCGGATGCGCCAAGCTGTCGGCAAAACCGCCGGCGACTGGATCGGCGATGATCGGGAAAACGATCGGAATCGTGTGTGTTGCCTGCATCAATGGGCCTACGGTTGAGGTGCCAGGTGCCACAATGACGTCCGGCGCTTGCGCCGCCAATTCCGCCGCTTGTTTACGAATCTCGGCAGGATTAGCGGTAGCCCAGTGCGCGTCCACCCGCACATTACGGCCGTCGATCCAGCCCAGCTCTTGCAGCCTCTTCACGAATGCGCTGACCCAGGGGTGATAGTCCGGGTCATCATTCGGTGCGGGCAGCAGCACGCCGATATGTCGCATCGGCTCCGCCAACTGCGCATGGACAACTAGCGGCCAAGCAGCAACGCCGCCGAGCAACGTGACGAACTCACGACGCCGCATCTGCCGCCCCGGCCAAGATCAAGTTAAGATCGATCAAAAAGTAGCACACTCGACCGATCACTGGCTGTGACATAAGGCGCAGGAAACGGTGACCCCAAAACAGATGATGAACTTGCGTCGCTTCATTCGATCACTTCATCGGCAGCGACAAGTAGATTTTGCGGCATGGTGATTCCCAGCGATCTGGCAGTCTTAAGATTGATTACCAGTTCAAACTTGGTCGGCAATTGTACGGGCAGATCGGCAGGCCTCTCGCCCTTAAGGATTCGGTCTGCATATATACCCGCCTGGCTAAACAACTCTGGAATGTCGACGCCATAGGACATTAGCCCACCATCGACAGTGGCTGCGCGCAATGCGTAGATTGCGGGGAGTCGATAGCGTGCCGCCAGCTCAATGATGAGCCTGCGCTGCGCGTTGGTCGCGGGATCCGATGGCACGATCAAACCGTAGCCGGACTCTTGCCCCCACTGCGTCATGGCGGCCTTGATCTCCGCCGGCTCGCGCGCCGGTGCCATCGCAATCTCGACGGCAAAGCTTGGAGCGGCGGCCGTCAGCAATTTGTAAATTCGTTGGTGTGTGAGGCTATCGGGGTTCACGAGCGTGCCGACACGGGTGATTTGCGGTGCGACCTGCTTGAGCATCCCGAGCAATTTCGCTCCCAAACTCGGCTCCATGACTGCGAAGCCGGTCAGGTTGCCGCCCGGATGAGCCAGGCTTGGCACCAAGCCATCTCCCACAGGATCGCCGCTGGCGATGAAAATGACAGGTAGTGTTTGCGTAGCCTGCTGCGCCGCTTTTACTGCCGCATCGCCATTAGCCAGCATCACGTCTGGCGCTTGACGCACGATTTGCGCAATAGCAGATCGCACCCAATCGGTGTCGCCGGTGCCCCAGTGAAAATCGATCTGAAGATTGTCACCGACCGTCCAGCCGGCCTTCTCGAGCTCGTGCTGGAACGCCCGCGCACGGATCTCTCCCTGAGGATCCTTCTCGGGATACAGCATGAGCAAGCCGATGCGTCGGGGCTGGTTGGGCTGTTGTGCGCGCGCCCTGAGCGGCCACGTCGCCGATGCCCCGCCAATGAGCCTTATGAAGTCTCGACGTCTCATATTGCCGCTTGGGTGACCGTCGGTGAGAACACCATGCGGAAGCGATAATTCCCATACCCGCTTTGCATCGAGTTCACAGGCGCGTCGGCGGGTAGAGCGGCGGCGGCCATCGGCCGCGCGGCTATTGGCATCCGCAAAACGATCAGCAAAATCTCATAGAGTGGGAAGATGAATTGGGGACAAGCTGCCGTCTTTCTCAGTCTTGCGTTCTTTACCGCTGTCGTGCTTTTCATGGTGTGCAAAAAGCGGCGTGTCTAGGGCGCGGCGGATAGCGGCTTAGGGGTGACATTCCCGTGGAAAATAACGGATCGCGGCAGGTGCATTGATCTCGACCAAAGCGGCCAGTGCAAGAATTATCTTTTGACTATTCCATGCGGCCCGCTTCCGCTATGGTGGCGGAAGAGTGGCTGGGAGGAAGCAATGCGTGTCTTAAAAGACATGCTTCCTGTTGTTGTGTCGCTGGGCTTAATGTTGGCAGTCACGGCCATTCTTTGGCACATAAGCCTGACTGCCGGCTCCCGGAGCCTTGTCTACATCTATCTCTTCCCTGTGGTCTTGATTGCCGCTCTCTTTAGTGGGCGCCTCGCTTTGTTGTGCGCTACCGTAGCAATAGTCTGCGCCGATTTATTCCTACAGCAACCCCTGTACAGTCTCGCCAATGATAATCCTCGCGAGTACGGCGACCTCATTTATTTCGCGCTGTTGTCTGTGACAGCGATCAAATTTATCCGAGTATTGGCGCGACCCTCGCCAAAAAGACCTCTGCCAGGGCAGCCGTTGCTGCGCCAAACGACCGCAGGAAAGCGACAGGCCGCAAATTAAACACGCCTCTTTGCAGATTGCACTGTGCCAACTCTCGATGGGCGGGCAATGTCTGAGTTGAATGCCGATCCTAATCGACCAATTAACAAGATTCGCCGATACGTTGAGCGGGGCGCTTACGGCACATCACAAGACCAAAGAAATTATCTTCATGAAGTGTCTCCCCAACGGGGCAGTACACAAGAAAATCTGCAAAGGTCGAAGCCGTTACCTAAAGCGGTATACCTATTGGTTTTTGCTTTTGGCGTTCTGGTTGCACTTCTTCTCGTTGTAGAAGTCGCCAGGGACACTATGGATTTCGATAATCACCGCCCCATCACTCGGGGAAGTCGATAGAAAGCAATTTGCTCCTCAAACTTAGAATGCGGTGACGCCAGTGGAACAATTGGTGCTTTGCGGATTTAACATCAGCGGGTCGGAGAATTTGGTGTCAAATGAACTTGTAGCTCAATACCGGCAATTCGCCGAGGAATGCCGCAAGCTGGCTGCCGGCGCGGACCGGTCAGCTGAGAAACAGACCCTTCAATCCATGACGAGAGCTTGGGAAAGAATCGCTAACGAACGAGAACGTCTGTTACGAAAACAAATCGATACTCGTAGCGGCCTCGACGTTTTACCTGACAAGCGCACGTCGTCCGTAGCGCGTCTGTAACGATCCGCCGCGCCTCGTCTTTCGTGAGCAACTTGGCGGCCGCTCGCTGGCTGGGCCCCTCATCGAAATAGAAACAGCCGAGCTTCTGCCTGGTGCTGTCCGCCTGAGCAAGGGCGATGAAAAGCGGCGAACCGCCAACTCAAATCGCCTATCGTGTCCCGCGGCAGTTTAGCGCGGACAAGAAGACTCATCGCTCCAACGAATCGCCCCAAATTCCTCGTAACATGGGAGAATGGTTTGGGGACAAGCCGCTGTCATATTTGGCCTCGCCAGTTTTTGGGCCGTCACGCTCCTCATGGTGCATAGAAAGCAAGCCTAAGCGCCTTGCCGCGGGCAACTTCGACACAAATCATTTCGCAGATGAGCGACAAATCCACCACAGGATTGCAATAAGCGCGACGACTCCGAGCACAAATAGAATTGGGGTTACGAGCATGGTGTCTTGGCCGAAGCGGTGCGCGGCTACTCCGGCAACGCTTAAGCAAGCACCGCGTCCAATTTCCAGTGTGGTTTAAAATTAGGTTACGTCGATCGGCAGTCGCGTGCGTCACGCCTTTCCTTCTGCCGCCATCTCGCGCAATAGTCGCCACGCTATCCAAATCCCGGTGTTGCCTTC
>JBAPZR010000960.1:0-1517 GCA_049285335.1 Xanthobacteraceae bacterium
AATGTCGGCATGGGTGCCTTCGTTTCGTCAGAAGGCGCAGCATTGAGTGCTTCGATCCAGCCCCTTGCGACTCCCAGGGAGATGCACGGGGCTCGCGCGCGAACGATCTTTTGCTTTCGTTTTCGTCGTTTAATGTTGGTCGGGGATTGGCCGATCGCTTGGGTGGTTCTGGTCGCCACGCCGGCGCGCTCATTTTTCTCTGCTTGAAATCCGCGGGGGTGTGTGCGCGCTTCGGACCGTCCGATGGACCGCCATATCGCTGGTGAATGATGCAATGAGTACACGCTTGCACAAGGCGGCCTTGCTTTGCCTCCTGCTGCTGTGGCCTGCCACCGCTTCCGCGCATCTGTTGGGTGACGAGAGCGGCGGGTTCGTCAGCGGCTTCAAGCACCCGATATCGGGCCTGGACCACGTGGTCGCGATGGTTTCGGTCGGGCTATGGGGCGCGCAGCTCGGGGCGCCGGCGATCTGGCTGCTGCCGGTCGCGTTCCCGATGGTGATGGCGTTCGGCGGGATGTTGGGTCTCATGGGCGTGCCGCTGCCCGGCACCGAGATCGGCATCGCGCTGTCGGCGATCGGGCTTGGCGCTGTGGTGGCGACCGAGGCCCAGCCGCCGCTCTTCATCGCGGCGCTGCTCGTCGGGTTCTTCGCGATTTTTCACGGCCACGCCCATGGCACCGAGCTTCCTCCCGACGAAAACGGTGTGCTCTACAGCATCGGCTTTGTCATCGCGACCGGATTGTTGCACCTTACGGGCGTCGGCATCGGCCTGATTCACCGCTGGAAGCTCGGCCAAATGACCCTTCGTCTCGGCGGCGTCGGCGTTACCATCGCAGGCGCCGTGTTCTTGTGGGATGCCTTGATGTGACTCGAATGGCTATGGCGCGAAATGCGTGGCTGTTGCTCGCGGTCTTCGTTGCGTTCGCGACGCCCGCAGATGCGCATCTGATGAACAGCGGCTTTGGGCCGTTTTACGATGGCCTGGCGCATCCGCTGATGTCGCCGGAGGACCTGCTTCCGGTCGCGGCCGTGACATTGCTCGCCGGACTGAGCGGCGTCCGCTATGGACGGTGGCTTCTGGCGACGCTGCCGGCGGCCTGGATGATCGGGATGGTGGCGGGATGGGCGCTCGGCGTTCCGGTTATTCCGTCATGGGCCGAGGCGGCGGCAACGGCGCTCGCCGGCGGGGCGGTGGCGGCCGATTTGCGGCTGCCCTTGGCGGCGGTCCTCGGAGTGGCTGCGGCCATCGGCGCGCTGCATGGCTTTGCCAATGGCGCCGAATTGACGGCCAATCCGCGCGGCCTCGTTGCGATCGCCGGCACCGCATGCTGCCTCGCAGTGATCGTGTCGCTCATGGCCGGGCAGGTGACGTCGCTGCGCGCACAATGGGCGCGGCTAGCCGTCCGCATCTCGGGAAGCTGGATCGCCGCCGTCGGGCTCCTCATGCTCGGATGGTCAACGCGTATGTAGGCGTTTCCGACATCGCCTTAAATCCCGCAATCATCCCGCCCCTGCAA
>JBAPZR010000961.1:0-1925 GCA_049285335.1 Xanthobacteraceae bacterium
CAAAGCTCGATGCCAGCGCCTTTCCGGCTGTCCGAAATATTCCCTGGAACAATCCATAGAACACAAAGACCGCGGCGATCAAAACTGCATTCCGCGTTAATGCAAAGCCCAAGTAGCTGATCAGGAAAATAATAAATGCAGCGAGTAGGACATTTTTGCCACCCCAACTGTCAAACAGCGATCCGGCCGGATATGAAATGAGTGCAGCTACGAGATTGAAGGCAGCGTAAATAAGGATAGTCATCTGCAGCGAAGCGCCGATATCCTGTGTTCGCAGGATGAGAAACGCGTTCAGCAAATCCCTGCACGACATTTTGGGTAGCCTGGGCAAATCCTTCTATTAAACCGACAGCGCTGCCACTGGCTTTGAGCGACTGTGTAAGAAAGACCGGCAAAATCGGGTAAAGCATCTCCGTCGAAATGTCGGCAAATAAGCTGCTACAAGCGAGAAGGAGCGTGTTCCTCGAAAGGCCGACAAAGTAACGCTGAACTATCCCGTCGGTCATGTCAGCTCGGTGCGGTACTATTGCGAAAGCGCATTACGGCAAACGCAAGAAACAGTCCATCTACAAATTGCGGCCAGACGACGTCGATACTGGCAGCGCACATCCGTAACCGCGAACGGCATATCCGCTTTGTGCCATAAGCAGACATTCCGCCGCTTCTTTCGATCAGCTCGTACCACTGTGCCCTCAAGAGCCAAATTAACGGACGGCTTTACGCGGTGGTGGCATCAACGCTTTGGCGGGAAGGGAATGCGAGAGAGAAAGGTTGGCATCGTTGCACTTGCTCGCAGACTGGCCATCGCCTTGTGGCGCTTTGTCGAGCAAGGAGTGGTGCCGGAAGGCGCCACGCTGAAGGTCTAACGAACGCGATCTCGTTTCTGAGCTTGCCGCACCTGCGGTAAGGCGGGCTGGCGACCGGCAAGATTGATGGCTCTTTGTAGCCCAGTAGTAGTTTGGTCGCTTCCCGCGCCTTTCAGGCTCCGGCTTACGTGAATAGCGATTGTGGTGCGAAGGTCAACGCCTTCGACCGGATACAAGTCAATGCGCTGGTGCGCATCATCATGGCCGCAGCAGGAATGGTCGAAGTTGGCGTTACAAGTCATGGGTAACCCTGGCTTTGGAAAAGAGAACCCCACGTTGAATGTGGGGCAGGTCGCCGTGGCGTCAGTATTCTTCCGCCAACATAATCGTCATCACACGATTGACGACGGGCTCTGCATTTGGATCGTTGACATTTGGCTCTTCATACAAATCGATCTTGAAAAAGATAACCTGGCCCTCGGCTTCAAAGACGCCAAAGTCGTGTTCGCCGTGCGGGTCGTTCTCATGGTAAAAATCATCATAGACGGTGATGGTTTTGACGATGCGTGCGACTGCTTCGGCACCGAGAGCGGCTACGCCGGTCGTGATCACAGCTGTTTCCACGCCAGTCCCGAGGTTCTGGCGCAGCCGGTCATTGAGTGTACGGATCTGTTCAGTCTTCGACGTCATCATTGTTCGCTCCTGTGGGATGTGCGTGCGGCTGATCGGAAGGCTCTGTCCAAAAAGAAAGAGGCCCGGACTGGCGGGCCTCTCTACGGACGGATAGTTGGACTCAGACTGGCTCTGGACAGATCAGGGCCAGGTCGAACCGCGGCCGGATGACCGGTGGCAAGCTTCTGTAGTCGCGCCAGCGCAGCTTGAGGCCGTCGTCCGCTCTCTCGATTGGAATGGCCTCGAACCAGTTCGCCCACGGGCCTTCGGTTTTGGCCAACACCAGATGATCGACATCGATCTCATTCCAATCCTTGGGCAGCCTGCGGTTGCCGGTGACGGAATTTGCCTCGACTGTTTTGTCGTGCTTTCCGTGGCCCGAAGCTTTCCCCACTTTCCCGGTCTCCGTGCTCGATCTGGGCCCCGGATAGAGCAAGCCGACCCGCA
>JBAPZR010000962.1:0-4589 GCA_049285335.1 Xanthobacteraceae bacterium
GCTTAGGCGCGCGGGATTGGCAAGGAAGCCGACCGATGTGGCAGCGGGGACCAATTCGCGCAGCAACTCTAACCGTTTTGCACCGAGTTCGTCGGCCAAAAAGCTCACTCCGGTCACATTCCCGCCCGGCCGGTTGAGACGGGATACGAAACCAAGCTCGATGGGATTGCCACCGCTTGTGAATACAATTGGTATCGTGGTTGTTGCCGCCTTGGCGGCTACCACCGCTGGCGGGCCGCCGGCAAGGATTGCACTTACGTGGCGACCGACCAAATCGGATGCTAGCCCTGTTAGCTTTTCATAATCGCCGACCGCCCAGCGGTATTCGATCGCCAGATTTTGGCCTTCGATATAGCCGGAATCCAACAAGCCCTGGCGGAACGCGGCTACAAGAGATTGGAAGGCCTTGGGCGAACCGCTGTGGAGGAACCCGATCACCGGCATCGCCGTCTGGTGCGCGCGGGCTGAAATCGACCCCACGGCTGTGGCGCCGACCAACATGATGAACTCGCGCCGCCTTGTATGTCGGGAAAGCAGCATATTGAGGGGTGACGGGAGTCGGTTCACGACACCGCCCCCTTCGCAACTGGAAGCCCGCAGCCGCCTGAGTCAACACCACAGTTGCTCATTCGATTACCTCGTCGGCGCGGCCGAGCAGGCTCAGTGGTAACGTGAAGCCGGACGCTTTTGCTGTCTTGAGGTTGAGGATTAATTCTATTTTTGTGACCTGTTGCACGGGTAGATCGGCAGGCTTCTCACCCTTCAGGATTCGGCCGGTATAGATGCCGGCTTGGCGCCAAGCATCGGGAAAATTCGTCCCGTAACTCATTAATCCGCCCAGCGTCACCGCTTGGCGCCAGCCGTATATCGCTGGCATGCCGGAGCGAGTTGCCAGGGCGACGATATGATCGCTATGAGTAAGAAGAAAGCCATCGGCGCTTACGAAGAGTGCGTCCACTCGCTCTGATGCGAAATTTGCAAAGGCTTGATCGATCTCGACCAAGTTACTTGCATTGGCGAAAATTAGACTTACCCCAAGATCACGCGCCGCAGCCTGCACCTCTATCCCTTCGCTTTCGGCGAAAACTGGATTGGACGGGTTGCGAAGGTAGCCGATTAAATTGGCCGAAGGTACGCTTTCACGCAGGAACTGAAGACGCCTTCCCGCGACTTCGGCCAGGAAAAGATTGATACCTGTAAGATTACCTTCAGGATGATTGAGGCTGCGAACTAAACCGATACGCACCGGATCGGCGCCTTGCATAAAGACAATCGGGATCGATTGGGTTGCCGCTTTTGCCGCGAGCGCGCCGAGCGTGCTCTCCAACACTACGAGAACGGACACTTGACGCCGAACTAATTCAGCAAGCAGTGCTGGGAAGTGATCGTTTTTACCGTCTCCCCAACGATACTCGATCCGGACATTCGAACCCTCGACAAAGCCGGAGTAACCTAGACCTTTTCGAAAAGCGGCGAGATACTCCCGAGTCTCTTCAGGTGACGTAAGATGTACGAACCCGATAACCGGCATCGCTGGCTGCTGCGCGCGCGCTGCGAACGGCCATGCTGCCGCCGCACCGCCAGCAAGCGTGATGAACTCGCGCCGCCGCATATGCCGCCCCCGGCAAAAAAGACCACGCTAAGGTGGGTCAAAACCTAGCACGGGGTGACCAACGCGGCATGCGACCCGATGTCCGCTCTGGGTCATAAGCGGACATTTCGCAAAGTCTGACCGATGTCCCGCTCATTGGCTGACCGTCGCAACGGAATTTGCCACAATCGGAACTGCCTGACGGCTACGATCAAAAGGCCAGCGTTGATTCATCGGCCGGGTTACCCGACGTCACTGCCTTCATAGCACTGGTTCCGTTAATTCGACGGTTTTTTCGGCATCGGATATGTCTTTTCGTACTAACACCCAATCCGCCACAAAGGCCAGAACGTAGCAGACCATCGCCAACAGATAGAGCGCTTGGAAGCCGAGATACATCGAATTGTACTCCAACAGGCCACCCACGATTGCTCCCATCAGATTCACCGCCATGATCCCGGAGATGCGGCGCTCAACGGAGAGCCGGGTCGAGAACACGATCCCCGAAAATAGTATCGGCAGGCTGAGCAATGCCGCGGTCTCCAGCCGTCCGATGGGTGTCGGGGCAAATCGGCCATACCGCACGGAAAGCCAACCGCCGGCAAGCGCCGCGAACAGCAATACATAGGATGGCAGCGAGCGCTTAATGCTGAGCCACTTCACCAGACAATTACCGAGAAAGGCCATGATAAGGATGCCGGCAACCACGATGCCGATTACTTGCCAAGTGTTGCCGAACGTCAGCCCCATCTCGGTTATACCCTTCGTTTCGACCAGCATGAAACCGGCGCCGAGAAAAAAAAACGACAGATGGCCGAACATCGGTGTCTCGTCAACGAAGCTGCCGATCAGCAGCAGGGAAAGGACAAAAATCAGCGAGATCATGATCAGGTAGGACGAAGGGAAGACGCGCTGCGGCATATAGAAGAACGGCCAATCATCCGTGGAGACGGTGGCAGCTATCGATGAATTTGCATATTTGGCCGTTGCGTCTTGGAACTCCGCATTCATCAACTTGATCGGAGGCTGCCAGTGCGTATCGTTCGATATCAGAAAGGTCGTGTTGCCGTCGCGCGACCTTAGGCAGAACGGGGCGCGCCCGTCAAAAACCTCCTGCAGCATGAGATAAATTTTGCGCCCCAGCGCGTCCGACAGCACGGTGAAGGACAGCGATATCATCCCGTCGGCCTTCAGCCGACTTCTGGCTTCGCGCAGCCCTTCGATCGTGTAGACGAAAGAATCTAGCCGTACGCTCGAACCGTGGCTCAGCAGCGTGTGGGAGTCGAGCAGCCCGTAAACGATCAGGTCGTATGTGTCCGTAGCCCGACTGAGGAATGATCGCGCGTCGTCGTTGATCACGCGGACACGGGGGTCTGCGTACGGATGGTCGGGATGGCGCTCTCTGCCGACCCGAATAATGACCGGATCGATTTCAATGGCATCGACTCGGCCGGCCCCTGCGCGCAAAGCCGCCGCAACGTCGTTGCCAGTTCCGGATCCGACCACCGCAACATCGGTCAGGACGGGATGGACTTTATAGGAAAAGTCGTAATAGCCAGGATCGTCCCCGGGCTGCCGCCCGGCAAAGCTTCGGATGTGCTGATAGTAATGCCCAGCGGCGCGAATCAGGGTCAGTCCTGTACCCTGATCGGTGCCGATCTCAATCAATTGATAGGGCGAGTAGACACGGCTCCACAGCGGCTCGATCGGCCACCACGCCAGGACAACAGTGCAGACGACGCTGAACACAATCCCGGCAGTGAGCGAAGATGGTCGCCGCAAGTGAAACAGCAAAATCGCGAGCAAGCACAGGGCAAACCAGACCAGCGGAGGTGTCCATAAGAGGCTTGCGACCAGCATCAACAGGACGCCAAGCAGGCTGCCAAGCAGGTTTAAGCCATAGGCGCGCAGATTCGTGCGACGTTCCATCAGGCGGCCGCACAGTTGACCGATCGGGACAAAAGTCAGGGCAGTCAGAAGGAAGATAACGGACAGCACCGAGAATAAAACAACCACCTCGATCCAATTGCCTTGCTGTAGCCCCATGGTGAGCTGCTCGCGGAATGGATTCACGTCCAAACTGTTCAGGCTGCTTGACGCTGCGCGGACCAGCAGGACGAAGCAGAACTGCGCGGCCAAAAGCGGCGCCACCATCAGCAGCGGCAGGCGAGTCCCTGCGGCAAGCGCATAGCCAAGCCCAAGCCCAGCAACGCACGCCAGCAAGCTGAAGTTCTTGTAAAACGCCAGGAATTGCAGAACCGATGACTGCCAGCGGATCAGTGCTAATTCGAGAAAAAGGCTGAGAGCCGCGGAAAACAAAATGGCGAGATCAACATAACGAAGATTGAGGGTGTCGAGAAACTGCGTCTGCGCAAGCGCATTGGCATCAAGCGTCGGCGCAAGCTTCTGCAGCCCATAGAAAAGCCCCCAGCTACCGATCAGGGCCGCACCGAGGAGGCCTATGCTTTCAAGAAACGCCAAAGCGCCTTGCGGCAATTTCGAATTATCGGCGCCGAACTGAACGTTCAAAGCAAAGATAACGAAGAGCGTGATAATCGCGCCAAAGCCGACGACCGCAAGCAAGCGGACCATCGCCCGTATCGTTTTGGATTCGACCTTGGTGTGGTCGGCAACGGCCTTAGCAGTATCGACAGTATTCATTGAGATATTCCCGGTGGGCTTGAACGCTGGTAACGATTTGCGTGTCTGTGCCACACGATCTTGACTACGTGCTCTCATTCGACGACCAGAGAGAACGTACTTATTATCCGACCTTGTCCGGGGGTTTATCCTATTTTGAGTAGTAGATGATGTTTGTACCAATGTCAGCCGTAAAATCGCTCTAAGTACTCCATGTCCGCTTTACCCCCAAAAGCGGACATGGTTCAGCACGATCATGATGTCCGCTTTGTGCCATAAGCGGACTCATGCACCGCAGTAAAATAACGTCTATTCCATCACCTCATCAGCGAGCAACAGCATGGACTGAGGGACGCTC
>JBAPZR010000963.1:0-2290 GCA_049285335.1 Xanthobacteraceae bacterium
GCGTAAGGCAGTGAGGCCGTATGATATTAGATGCAAACCGAGTACACTTTGAGGACATCGGCGTGAGTTAGCCGCGAGCTGGTTTGGCGCAGTCCTTACTATTTGAATAATAATGAACAGCGCAGGCAACGACGTTGTCCTCCCAAAGCCACAGAAATGACCTGTAGTAAACCTTAGACCTCCTGAGCTCGTGCTCTGTTGGTCAGCAAATGGACGAGCCCAAGCGCCAAGTTTGATCTGCTCTCGGCAGCCGCAAGGTGCTATTCTGCGAAACTGAGCGAAGCTCGCCTCGCTGTTGGACCATTCCTGCTCGCTATCCAGCAAAAGCGCAGGACTAGGGAGGAGCTTCGCTCACCAGCCTCACCGATTGGCTATGGTATCAAATGAGCGAAGATCGCCGCGCTAGCTAGATGTGGAGCCTGCGGTTTGGGTTCGGCTGTCGCATCTGTAGTGGCGTGTTGTGGCGTCGAAGCGTCTCGGACCGCATCCATCGAGAAGGGGTTCTGCAAAACTTGCTCACTGCGTTCGCGTCCCATCGCATGAGTATGGCGCTCTAAATGTTGGGTCGCAACGCCCTTCGCCTTTCCGCTGCCGACGCCAAGCGAAATGCAAATAAGGCTTTTATTTCCCAGATAGACAGTGCCAACTCCCAACGATTATCGTGCGCAACGGATCGCTGCGGAAGTCGCGGCCTCTATCACCAGCATCATCATCGATAAGTTTACTCGTCTTTGATCGCCGCTTTCACCTTCTGGGCCAACTCCGGCGTAATATTGTCTATGCCATGGGCTGTCTTGGCATGTTCGGCAGCCTGCTTCATGACCTCATCCTCGGTCGCGCCACGCGCAACGAAGTCGCACCCCTTCATTAGCTCGCCACAGTGCATGGCTTTCATCATCGCCTCCCATCTTGCTTCTATGTAGACTTGCTCGAGTGTCGCTTGTAAGCCCTATCAGGCTATAAGATGTACCGCCCTGCATTGTCTGAGAGCAATTCGCGCGCTGGTCCTAGCTAAAAGGCGCAAAGGCAAAAAGGTTCCACATTTGCAAGTGTTGTCCGGTGCCGCCTTGCCACGGCGATCTACCCGCTGCTGTTCGTGGCTCCGCCTGCCAACAAGGTGACGAAGGTAAGACGGTGACCCGCTCACGCGCTGTTTACATGGTACCATGATGGCGACGGCCCTCCCGGGGGATGCAATGAGGCGACGGAAACGCTAACGAGGTGATCGAATTGGGGTTGGCAGCATCGCCGTCGTGTTGAGCGCCATTGTCGCGCTCGTGGCGGAGTATCGAGCGCAAGCGCAAAATGCGCTGCGCGTTAGCTGGATGCTCCCCGGCGCTTCCGCTCCCTATCCGTCCAACTTGATGGTGCCTAAGAGGGACCTACGCGACCTTGGCTACGTCGGAAGCAGAAACATCGGGGCCGATAAGTCAGGCGGCAAAAGGTGCGAAATGTCCCCAGAAGAATTCGCAAAATTTTATCCTCCGCTTCTCGGCTGGATTCGCACCACGTTGACCGCCAGCGCGCGCGTGGCGCAAACCGTCGCCTCCCGCGGGTTTTCGCGGCTACCGCTCTATTTCACTGAAAAGACTCTGACATCGACAAAAGTTGTCATACTCGATCCGTTACCAATGCCACCCCTATCTTCCATGGGGTTGGCGCGCTTTGCCGATTTTGAGCGCGGTAACTTCGATGGCATTACTTACATCGACACTGTTTTTCTAAAGCCAACCGAATCTAACAACGAGAACATGTACTTTCACGAGCTTGTTCACGTCATTCAATGGCGACTGCTCGGACCAGATCGCTTTCTATTTTCGTATGCGAATGGCTTGGAATGCTTCGGCTATCGGCAGAGTCCGTTGGAAGCTATGGCGTATGATGCGGAGACAGCGTTTGCTAGCTCTACGGCCATTTTCAACGTAGAAAAGCTGGTCGCGGAAAAACTTGGTTTGTAACGGTTTATCCGCTCGGCGCCGCGCGGCGTTACGTAACAAGGTGAAACGCTTACACGCTCTTCTTCGCCGTACAGTACGGCGTCGTTGGCTGCACGGCCCGCCTCAAGCGGGAAAATGGCTTGGCAACAAACTTCAAACCCGAGCGCGGTTCTTTTTTGTGGCGCGACGCCCGCCTTGGGTTCTTACGAAGGAGGAGGGTATGAGCGACGACAGGACGAAGGCCGATAAAGCCTGGGAGGCGCGACAAGAGGCTGCCCGCTGCCGCATCTTCAACGCTGCGACTAACGCAGCGGAAGCGACTGACGAAGCAGATGATGAGACCTATTTTGCAG
>JBAPZR010000964.1:0-2747 GCA_049285335.1 Xanthobacteraceae bacterium
CCACTGATCAACGCGAAATCAGCCAGATTCTGTCGCGCGCCCTTTCTCGCAACGTAACATTCGACGCGGCCAATCGCGGTCGTCGCGAGCGCGCCGCGCCTTCGCGCGCTGACAGTTCGACTGCCAAAGCCGAGGAGTACTGGCCCGATATAGAAGGTCTGGACCACAGAGACACTGTCACCGACTTCACACTACCCGAGGGGACGTTTTTCGACACGGCCGTCGTCCACGTGCTGACTACAGCTACGCTCGACCGTTTGCGGGAACTGTATCCCCAAGGGCGCTTCGAGGCCCGGCGTTTCCGACCCAATATGGTGGTGCAGACTCCGGAAGGCGAACGGGCCTTCGCTGAGGATGCTTGGATCGGAAAGGTGGTCGCAATTGGAGAAACCGTTCGCCTGAAAATCACCGGTTCTTGTCCTCGCTGCGTGATGACAACGCTCCCCCAAGGTGATCTCCCCAAGGATGTGGAGATACTCCGCGCGGCCGCCCAGCATAACCACGCCAACGTGGGTGTGTATGCATCGGTGTTGCAGGGTGGCAGGGTTCGCCGTGGTGATTCCGTCGAGCCGCAGTGAGACCACAGCGAGCGAGCACAAAGGGGCCGCGAGCAAGAGACAAAACCTAATAGGTGTTGTTTATCCGGAGGAACTGATGGCTACCGAAGGTGTGCCCAGCCTTTATGAGCGGCTCGGCGGTGTCTACAGCATTGCCACCGTGATGGATGACTTCATCGATCGAATCATGATCGATCCTCGCCTGAATGAGAACCCAAGGGTAGCTGAGGCCCATCATCGTGTTTCCCCTGCTGGCTTCAAATACCTCGTCACTGAAATGGTCTGCTGGGCCACTGGTGGGCCTCAAAAGTACACCGGCCGTTCGATGAAGGACTCGCACCAAGACCTGATGATCAACGCGACCGAGTGGGAGGCCTTTCTCGACGATCTCCAACAAACCCTTGACAAGTTCGCCGTGCCCCAGGCCGAACAGGCAGAGATCAAGACCATAGTCGCTAGCACGCGGGCTGATATCGTCGTCTAAGGCACGTGGTCGCAAAGCTCTACGCGGCTGCTGACTGCGGCGTGCAGGGCAAAGCGGACACGACGTCATGGCATTCGCCGGCATCTGTGCGGCGCGTGACATAGTCTAACGCATCGCGATCAATCGGGCTTCCATCGCACTGACTCAGTATTCGAACCTAGTCTCCACCACGGCCTCTGCCGTGGGGAAACGCGATTTTGCAGGGCAGAGACAAAGGCCCCAAAACGACCCCTGAAATCATGGCAGTCAATTTTTCCGTTACGCCATGACGGCGTAATCGCACGCGCCCCGTCCGCCGCCATTGGTGGAGTCACTAGGATGCTGGCATTCGGCGACAATGGCTCCGATGCATGGAGCGAACGTTAGGTTTCCTGCATAGCCTAACAGAGGCGCCAACGCGCGATGCCCCCAATCACGTGAGCTTCTTTGATGCGCCAAAGCTAGGGGCGGAGTTATTCCACCTAGTCACCGTCGATTCAGAATGAGCTGTATTATACAGATTCGGAAACGCGCCCGGCTCAAAGTGGCAAATGCCGGGCGCTTTTCAGTAGCCCCGACGCCCAAAGCGCCCGTGCGAGTATGTGCGTGCGTATAAGCCCCCAGCCGTGACCACATGGCTGGGGTCTTCCACAACAGTGATTTTAGGCCGAGCGGGTTTGAGGCCAAAGCCGCCGTGCAAAAGCACCGATCGGTCTCTGCTTGGATAAGGAATATTTTGTCATGCAAATCCTAGCTACCACCGGCCTGGTATTAGCGGCATCCGCCTTCCTGGGCTTTGAATTGTTCCGACAGGTAGGCGGGCTGACGCACCGCCGCCAAGCTGCTCACCAAAGACGAAGCGCGGCGCATGGCGGTGAACTTCGCCAAGCTGCCAGAGCTGCTGCAGCAATCCAAGCCGCAAGGAAGAGCTTACGGTCGCCACCGTCGGTTCAGAGTGAGCAAGTTTGCTCAGACGGCGAGCAGTCACGCGAGCACAGTTCGCTGTGAAGGTCACTCAAATGCGGCAGCATTCGTTAGTTCCACAAAAGTCCGGATATTTCGGTGTGATCGCCGTAATTCTGATCTTCACGGTAGCGTTGTGTTGGGGTTTAGCCCACATCTCATAACTTAAGCTGTTAGCGATCCAAGTGCCTCCTCGTTGCACGCTACTGGAGCGTTGCAAAGACAGGGGAATGAACATGACACAGTATGGATATACAAAGCGCGAAATCAAACAGCTATCGAGCCCGGCTTGTTCGCCGCAATATAACCGTAACAATTCCAAAGGGAACGCGTGTTAGGCTGCCTGTTGCTGGCGCTGCGGTGGTTGATGACACAGCCAAGGTCATCGGCAGTAATGCTGCCGATTTACAGCATTACTTCACTTGGATTGATTTAGCGGACGTTGACATCGAACCAAGTGAGTGAATTACGGGCCGCCTGGCGCAGCCTGATTGTCGGTTTGATCGTTTGGGCCTTTAGCGGTCTGCCGACTAACTCCGGTCTCTTTCGTCACTGAAGTCTTCGCGGATGAAATCTAATGCCCCGGTACGTCGGTTTGCCTCCAACTTTGCCGAGCTGCCGGAGTTGGTACAGGGTTGCGATAAGCCTAATCATGGAAGTCAAGTGCAGCGATATTTCTTCACGATACGCGGACGGGACCGGGTCATCGAGGATGATCCTGTTGGCACCTACTTGCCGAATGTTGAGGCCGCACTTTCTTATGC
>JBAPZR010000965.1:0-6218 GCA_049285335.1 Xanthobacteraceae bacterium
ATCTCGTTTCCGCCACCAGCGCCGAATGGGTCGAGCGCTTCAACGCCGCCGGCGTGCCGTGCGGTCCAATCTATTCGATCGATCAGATGTTCGCCGATCCGCAGGTGCAGCATATTGGAATCGCGCAAAGCGTGACCAAAAAGGACAAAAACAAGATGCAGCTCATCGGGCAGCCGATGCTGTTGTCGCGCACGCCGTCGCGGCTTGTCGCGCGGCCCCCGGAGCTCGGCGAGCACACCAGTGCGATTCTTAAGGAGTTCGGCTTCAGCAAGAAAGACATCGCGGCCTTGCACAAGGCCAAAGCGGTCTAGGCGTGAGCGGACCCGCGCGCGCGTGAAGAATAAGGAGCAGGGAATGACGCAAACCGACAAGATGCTTGCGCGCAAGGACGGCGGCGTCGGCATGGTGATCTTCAACAATCCCGAGCGGCACAATGCGGTGTCGCTCGAAATGTGGGAGGCAACCAAAAAAATTCTCGACGGTTTCGCCGCCGACAACGACGTCCGCGTCGTGGTGCTGACCGGCGCCGGCGGCAAAGCCTTCGTGTCGGGTGCGGATATCTCGAAGTTCGAAAGCGAGCGCGCCACCCTCGAAGCAGTGCGGGCCTATAATGTCAAATCGGATGCGGCCTATTCCAGCATCGCCGAGTTTCCGAAACCGACGATTGCCATCATCAGCGGTTATTGCATTGGCGGCGGGCTCGGCCTTGCGACCTGCTGCGACCTGCGCATTTGCTCCGACAATTCGCGCTTCGCGGTCCCGGCGGCCAAGCTCGGTCTCGGCTACGGCTACAACGGATTGAAGCGGCTCGTCGACATCGTCGGCCCAGCCTTCGCGAAGGAGATCTTCTACACCGCACGGCAGTTCGACGCCAAGGAAGCGCTCGCGATGGGACTGGTGAACCGCGTCGTCGCCGCGGCCGAACTCGAAGCGTATGTCAAAAACCTCACCGACATGATCGGCGCGAACGCGCCGCTCACCATCAAAGCGGTGAAGTTCACGGTCGGCGAGATTCTCAAGGACGAATCGAAGCGCAATCTCGCCCGCTCGGTCGAGCTTGTGGAGCAGTGCTTCTCCAGCCGCGATTACACCGAAGGCCGCACCGCTTTCATGGAAAAGCGCAAGCCGGTCTTTACCGGCACTTAAGGCGCGAACCAATTCAGCGGATGAAGTCGCTGGAGGCAAATTCGAGGAGACGAACACATGTACCGTGGCACCAAGGACATCAAATTGCCGACGACGATCACCGGCTCGCTGCCGCGGCCGAGCTGGTACACGGAAAATCTCGGCACCCGCCATTTTCTTGAAGCCATGGTGAGCCGCCGGTTCCGGGAGCAGTATGAAGACGCATTGACCTGCTATTTGCGCGACCAGGAGCTGGCCGGTCTCGACATCCTCACCGACGGCGATTGCCGCTTTGACGACGACGTCGGCGGTCAAAGCTGGACGGCCTATCCGCCCAACCACATGAGCGGGCTCGACATCGAGCATCCTCAAGCGACGCCCGCCGGCCGCGGCGGCATCTGGTTTCCGCGCGGCCACATTCTGCACGACTATGTTGAATCCCGTGTGATGCCGGTGATCACCGGTCCGGTCGGGCGCGGCAACCTGCAATACACGGCGATGTGGAAGGCGGCGCAGCGGTTCACCACGCGGCCGGTCAAGTTCGGCGCGGTCTCGGCCGAGATCGTCGCCTTCGCGCTGCAGGACCGCCACTATAAGAGCGCGCCGGATCGCATGTTCGCCATCGCCGACGCCTTCAACGAGGAATATCACGAGCTCGCCGACGCCGGCTGCCCTGTCATCCAGATCGAGGAGCCGCAGATCCATCTGATCGCGGTGCGTAAGGTTCAGGACAAGGTGATCACGCCGCAGCTGATGGTCGAAGTCTTCAATCGCACGGTCAGGGGACTGCGCGCGAAGACCGAAGTCTGGGCGCATTCCTGCTGGGGCAATCCCTCGCAACAGCGCATGTTCGCGCAAGTGCAGAGCTACAAGCCGGCGCTTGAGGCCTATAACACCGTCGACGCCGACGTCATCACCTTCGAATCGTCAAGCTCCCGCGGCATGGACCTCGAAGCGATCGGCAAGACGATTACCGAGAAGAAGATTGCGATCGGCGTCATCGATCATCATACGCTGCAAGTCGAGAATCCCGACGAAGTGGCGGCGCAGATTCGCGCCGCGCTCAAATTCATTCCGCCGGAGCGGCTGGTGATTTCGTCGGATTGCGGCATGGGGCGCGAAGGCATGAGCCGCCGCCACGCTTTCTACAAGATCGTGTCGCTGGTGCTCGGAACCAACATGGTGCGTAAGGAGCTTGGACTGCCCGAAGCACAATGTCTTGCAGCAGATGAGCGTTATTCACTCGTGGTGCCGATGAAATGAAAATTCTTTGCTGCGATCTCAACAGATCATGTTCGTTGACATAATTTATTGGAGCAATTTTGCCACGGCGTCGGAATATTTGCTGTCTGCGTCATTGTCCAATTGACTGAGGAAAGTCGCCCTCTACGCTCGCCCCGCTGGTTTGGCGCGTGAGTTTTTTGATTTCTTCGCGCGGGGGATTATGGGCAAATATTTTTTGTGCGGCGCTGCATTCGCGGCGCTGTTGAGCGCGTCCTCCGCCGACGCAGCCGACGTGGCAGCCCCTTGGAGTCCGACCCCCTACAATTGGAGCGGCTTCTATGCGGGCGTCACCGCGGGAGCGGCATGGGGGCAATACGATCCGCGCACTGCGACCGGTAATGGCGGGTACTTGGACGCGGCCGACGCGGCGGCGGTCACTACGGCCGGGACCCAATCCATCAAAACCAACGGGTTCGTTACCGGCATCGAAGGTGGCTACAACTTTCAGACCGGCCGCTGGCTGGTCGGCCTGGAAGCCGATCTCGAAGCGGTGCATCTCGTTGGCCAGACCAACAGCGGCGCCGTTTCCTACCCGGGGGCAGCCCCCCGGGGGCGGCGCCGGGCGATGTCTTCAGCGTCTTCTCCTCGGCCCAGAGCGATTGGCTTCTGACGGCTCGGCCGCGATTAGGCTTTGTCGCGCCCAACAACTGGCTTTTCTACGCCACCGGCGGCCTCGCGGTGATGCGCATCCACACCGACATCACATTCGACGATGACAATTTCGGTCTCAGTATCTTCACCAACGAGGCCGGTAAGGTCGACACGACCAAGGTGGGCTACGCCGTTGGCGGCGGCGTCGAGGCGCCGCTCACCAATCGCCTGAGCGTCAAGGCGGACTACCTCCACGTCGGCTTCGGCAACACTGCCGGTACATCGACGGCCAACAGTTTCCTGCCAATGTTTCCGGCCCAGGTCTTCACCCATTCCAGCGATCTCAAAGCCGACATGGTCCGCGTCGGGCTGAATTACCACTTTGACGCTACCGACGCGCCGTCGGGCCACGCTTCACTTCTTCCACTCAAAGCGCCACTCAAAGCGCTGCCGCCAAGTTTTGAGGATTGGCAAGTGGAAGTCGGGGCGCGTCTGTGGTTCAGCTCCGGCCGCCTGAACGAAGGGCCGCTCTTCGATGCGCCCCCACTCACGCTCGCCTCCAATCTCAACTATACCGGAATGAACGCCATAAGCGGCGAGACGTTTGCACGCGTGGATCACACCAGCGGCTTATTCGTCAAAGGGAATCTGGGCGCTGGCGGCTTCAATCAGGGGCATTTGAACGACGAGGATTTCCCGTCTTTCAACGTCTATTCCAACACCCTAGGGAATCTCTCCGGCCATATCGGCTACGCCACGATCGACGCCGGCTATAATTTTCTTCGAACGCCGAACGCCAAACTGGGGGCCTTCGTCGGCTACAATTATTACCAGCAAGGGATCAACGACTACGGATGCACCCAGGACGCCGGCGAGCTCGGTGAGTGCGTAGTACCCCCGGTTCTGCCGGGTGTTCTTGGCATCACGCAGTACGACCATTTCAACTCGCTGCGTCTTGGACTGTCGAGTCAGGTCATGCTGACCGACCGCTTAAGGCTCACCGCGGACGCAGCCTATCTTCCGTGGGTGAACTTTCAGGGACTCGATAGTCATGCCCAGAGGCAGCTGCTCGTTTTCGACGCTGGCGACGCCGGCAACGGCATGATGCTTGAAGCGATGCTGGATTACGATGTGACAGCCAATTGGACCGTCGGTGTCGGCGGGCGCTATTGGGCCTGGAACATGAGCAATAACGGGAGTGCGGGATTTCTCGATCTGACGGGGGCCACGCCTAACGCTTCCGAGCCGGAGGGCTTTTCCGCGGCACGCTATGGCATGTTCATACAGTCGAGCTACCGCTGGGGCGCTCCCGCGCCGAACACGTCCGCAACAGCAATGCCGACCAAATCGCCCCCTTCGGCGACAAGCTCGGCGCTACGTGCGATGAACTGGACGGGATTTTACGTCGGCGGACACATGGGGGGCGGATGGAGCGACGATCGCTGGTCCGATCCGTTCGCATCGACGCCTGGACTGCATAAGTTCATCAACGTGGCCGGCTTTGGCGACACCACCCGCGCCACCGGTCCGCTTGGCGGCGGCCAGGTCGGGGCTAATTGGCAGGCTGGTTCGTGGGTGTTGGGCGTTCAAGCGGACGTCAGCGCCGCGAACATCACGGGTCAGAACACTTTCTTTACCGGCCTTGGCGGCGTTCTGTGCGGGCGCACCATCAATGCACTCAGTACGCTCACCGGCCGGCTTGGCTATGCCTGGGACCGCTCGTTGGCTTACGTGAAAGGCGGCGGCGCGTGGATCGACACCACCTACAGCGTATTCGGCAATACCAACGCACTCACGCTGGGCAGCGGCAGCACGACACTGGATAACTGGGGATGGACGATCGGCGCCGGCGCCGAATATGCGATCACCAACCACTGGACCACGTTCGCCGAATACGACCATATCGGCGCGCCGTCCGCGAGCCCGTCGTTTCCGACGGTGGCCACTATCGACGCGGCCAGCATTGCCGTGAAGCAATCCGCCGACCTGTTTAAGGTCGGGGTGAATTACAAGTTCGACTTCGGCCCGTAGACCGCGCCGGCGACCAGGCTTGCAAGCAAAGCAAGTTTGTTGTTGCTTCAATTACGCCGATACCGAGACCAAACCTGCCGGGGAGCATGTCATGGCGCAAGCGCAGACCGAACCAAAACTTCTTTTTCCGTTCCTGCAGCCGTTTTACGATGCCGTCGCTCCGTTATCGTGGCTGGTCATTCGTGTCGCCGTCGGCTGGAATCTTCTGGTCCACGGCTACAACAAGATCATGGTCGGCCCGACCGACGCGTTCGTCAAAGCCTATACCGATCTCGGCTTTACACCGGGGGTTGTTTGGTTCTGGTCCTCGACGACGCTCGAGACTCTAGCGGGCATTTCGCTCATCCTCGGCCTGTTCACCCGCTTCTTCGCCGCTGCGGTCGCCATCGAGATGCTGATCATCACCATCACCGAGTGGGGCAACGGTTTCGGCTGGCTGCACCGCGGGTATGAATACACGCTGCTGTGGGGCTTGGTGTGCTTCGCTATCGCGCTGCGCGGCGGCGGACCTTACTCGCTCGATCGCAAGCTCGGCCGCGAGCTGTAAATCACGCGCAGACGCAAGGATATGACCCGGCCGGGCTGCCGGCCATTTGGCGCGCCTGCGCGCTCCATGTTCCAGCCGTTTGTCGTTTCCCTTCTTGTGTCGCTCGGCCCGCACCGCTAAATACGGCGCACGCCGCTTAAGCCTTTACGCATAGTGTGGCGGATTTGAAGTTCCTATGGTTGTACGGCACACTCGTATAGGAACTTCAAATCCAAAAGCCACACTAGAATTATAAACTTGCTAGTGTCCTTTCGATTCCGAAGTTCGCTAAGAGCGTGCCGCGAGGTATGGCGAACTTCGGAATCGGGACACTAGTGTGGAGAGGTGGCTGAGTGGTTGAAAGCACCGCACTCGAAATGCGGCATACGGGCAACCGTATCGGGGGTTCGAATCCCTCCCTCTCCGCCACATCTGCCCATTAACTAGCTGGTATTGCTGTAGTTAATTCGACAAGTTTAGGTGTGCCCTAGCGCCTGCCCTAGCGAATTTATTTGCGAGTGTGCGGAGCACGAATCGCGGAGAATTAGTCTCGAACATTGCGCTGAATTGCAGCGCATGCGGAGAAGTTTACGATGAACGATTGGCAACACCGAGACAAACAGGCGAATAATGATGCGATCAAAAGCCCATGGAATTTAAT
>JBAPZR010000966.1:0-2004 GCA_049285335.1 Xanthobacteraceae bacterium
CTTCAAAGATAAGGTTCAGCAGGGCAGATACGGCCCGATCTTTCCCAAGACTCCGGCTTGCTACGGCTTCTCCATCATCGCAAAGCTGATCCCCGGTGGCGAGGAAGCCTGCTACAAACATGCCAAGAAGATTGAGGAAGCGGTTGCCAAGGACCCAAACTGCCTTGCCGTGCTCAAGCTGCACTATTTGCGCTGGCAGGTCTTCCAGATCAACGGGGAGTCCTACTTCCAATATCAGGGCATCTTCGACACCGACTTCGACAAATACACCGAGGATGCTGTGGCTCTCTTCTCGGCCACCGGCATTGATACTGTCTTCGAAAACCTCGAAGGCTTTCCCAAAGATTGGAAGACCAGGCCGGAGGGGTTCGTCAAGTTCGTCCGCGACCACCAGTGCCCGAGTTTCCTCGAATACGGGGAATATCCCTATGTGAGTGCCGACGAGATCAAGAAGGCCCTGACGCTCAAGGCGGCCTTCTCGTCAAGCAGAAATTTCGGGAGTGGGACGCCGAGGTCGCTGCTCGCATCGAGGCGATCAGGGCCGAGCGCAAGGGCGAAGGCATCTCTCTGACGCGACAGCAGGCCCGTGCGCTGGCGGGCAAGTGGTATCACTGGTTCATCGCACGACACCCCACAAGTGATCTTGAGAAATGGGACGCCGTTCGCGACCAAGTGAATGACGCGCTGCGTACAGCGGTAGGTGATGCCGAGTGGGACCGTAGCGACCCTGACGAACTCTGGCGCGAAGACGCGAAGCTAAGGACAGCAGTCTACCCTGTTTTGGCGGATGTAGGCGAAACGGCCCAGTTTCTCGCCATGAAGCACTTAGCGCTCAATGCCGAGGGACGAGAAGACTTCTTCTATTGGCTTTACGACGATCTTGCCGCTGTCTTGCAGAAGCTAAGACGCGTAGCTCGCGGCGATTACTGCGACGACGGCTACGCCAAGCACTTTCCGAAATTCGAGGGCCCGGATAGCGGCGAGACGCCCCAGCAACTCTTTGAACAATGGGTTGCTGAAAGACAGCCTGCGCGGAGCACGGAGGAGAGTTGGCTGTACGTGTTCCGCGCTCTGACCAAACACTTCCATGACCGCAGCGCCGCTTCAATCACACCCGAGGAGGCCCAAGCGTGGACGACCGGCCTCGTCAAGCCGCCGAAGCGCTCCGCACGGGCAGTGGACAACACTGACTGCAACGAAGACAGTCTTCGGTTGGGCTGCTGACCATAAGCGTATTCCCCGCAACCCATTCGAGAAGGTCAAAGTCACTGTTCCGAAAGCTAGGAGGCTGCGTGAGAAAGCATTTCGTCCTGAGGAGTGGCGTACAATTTTGAAGGCAACGCTGGCGATTACCGAGACCGACACACCCGACAAGGCAGCCAGGCGATGGGTTCCCTGGCTGTGTGCATACACCAGCGCCCGCCCAGGCGAAATCACTCAGTTACGCGGCGCAGATGTCGTTCAAGAGGATGGCATCTGGGCGCTGAGGATCACACCAGAGGCGGGGTCGGTTAAAGGACGTGAGCCGCGCACTGTGCCTCTACACGAACATCTAATTGAGAAAGGCTTTTTGAAGTTTGTGGACCAAAATGGCCCAGGCCCGCTGTTCTACAATCCACAAGCCCGTCGGCACGGTACTCAAGCAGCGAAAAAGAAGAAGCCGCGCTCTGTGCAAGCACGACAACGCCTCGCCGACTGGGTCCGGCGGTTGGGTGTCGGCGGCAACGGACTTTCTCCACTTCACGGATGGCGCCACACGTTTAAGACGCGCGCAGCGCGTGCCGGCATTGAAGCGGGAATGAGAGACGCAATCTGCGGCCATAGTCCCCGCACCGTTGCCGACGAATACGAGACTCCGGCGGCAATGAAGAAGTTTCCGAGGTATGAGGTCTAATAACTCTGTCGCAGACTACTGTCCTGAACGATTGGGCAAAATGGGGTTTTGTGTGCCGCCGTAAGGGGGGACTCAGGGAAGCCCGTGGATTCGTTTCTGGCCCCTGGCCG
>JBAPZR010000967.1:0-2242 GCA_049285335.1 Xanthobacteraceae bacterium
ATCATGGACCTGTGGGTGCGCGAAGCGCGCCTGTTCAAATACGGCTCCGGCACCGGCTCGAATTTTTCCAGGCTCCGCGGCGAAGGCGAGAAGCTCTCCGGCGGCGGCAAGTCGTCCGGCCTGATGAGTTTTCTCAAGATCGGCGACCGCGCGGCGGGCGCGATCAAGTCGGGCGGCACCACGCGGCGCGCGGCGAAGATGGTGATTCTCGACGTCGACCATCCGGACGTGGAGAACTTCATCGACTGGAAGGTGATCGAAGAGCAGAAGGTCGCCAACCTCGTCACCGGCTCCAAGATCAATCAGAAACATCTGCGCTCGATCCTCAAGGCTTGCGTGAATTGCCAAGGTTCGGGCGACGATTGCTTCGATCCGGAAAAGAATCCGGTGCTGCGGCGCGAGATCAAGGCGGCGCGCAAGAACCAGGTGCCGGACAATTACATCCGCCGCGTGATCCAGTTTGCCAAACAGGGCTATACCGACCTCAACTTCCCGATCTACGACACCGATTGGGATTCGGAAGCCTATCTCACGGTCTCCGGTCAGAATTCCAACAACACGGTTCGCGTTACCGACGAGTTTCTCAAGGCGGTGGAAGCCGATCGCGACTGGGACCTGTTCTGGCGCACCAAGCCCGGCAAGATCGCCAAGACGTTAAAGGCGCGCGAGCTGTGGGAAAAGATCGGCTATGCCGCCTGGGCGAGCGCCGATCCCGGCCTGCAATTCCACACCACCATCAACGACTGGCACACCTGCGCCGCGTCGGGGCCGATCATCGCCTCCAATCCGTGCTCGGAATACATGTTCCTCGACGATACCGCGTGCAATCTCGCCTCGCTGAACCTGCTTTCGTTCCACGACGAGAAGACGCACGCCTATGACGTCGAGGGCTACGAACACGCGGTGCGGCTATGGACCGTCGTGCTCGAAATCTCCGTGCTGATGGCGCAATTTCCCTCGCGCGAGATCGCGCAGCGCTCTTTCGATTTCCGCACGCTCGGGCTCGGCTACGCCAATGTCGGCGGCCTCTTGATGTCGTCGGGCATTCCCTACGATTCCGAAGCCGGCCGTGCGATCTGCGCCGCGCTCTCGGCGATCATGACCGGCGTCTCCTACGCCACTTCCGCCGAAATGGCGGCGGAGCTTAGTCCCTTCCCGCGCTTTGCCGAAAACCGCGACGTGATGCTGCGCGTCATGCGCAATCACCGCCGCGCGGCCTATGGCGATCGCACCGGCTATGAGCAGATGACCAACCCGCCGGTGCCGCTCGATCAAAAAGCCTGCCCGGACCGCGCCCTCGCCGAACACGCCAAGCGCGCCTGGGATCGCGCGCTCACGCTCGGCGAAGCGCATGGCTATCGCAATGCGCAAGCGACCGTGGTGGCGCCGACCGGCACGATCGGCCTGGTCATGGACTGCGACACCACCGGCATCGAGCCGGATTTCGCGCTGGTGAAATTCAAGAAGCTCGCCGGTGGCGGCTATTTCAAGATAATCAACCGCGCGGTGCCGGAAGCCTTGCGCGTGCTCGGCTACGGCGACGCTGAAATCGCCGAGATCGTCGCCTATGCCGTCGGCCACGGCTCGCTCGCCGATGCGCCGGCGATCAATCCCGCGACGCTCGCGGCCAAGGGCTTCACCGCGGACGCGATCGAGAAAGTGGAAAAAGCGCTGCCGACGGCCTTCGACATCAAATTCGCCTTCAACAAGTGGACGCTAGGCGCCGATTTCCTGCGCGAGCTCGGCGTCGAGGCGGATGATCTCGCCGCGCCCAATTTCGACCTCCTCGCCCATCTCGGCTTCAGCAAGCGCGAGATCGAGGCGGCGAACATCCATGTCTGCGGCGCCATGACCGTCGAGGGCGCGCCGCATTTGAAGTCCGACCACTATGCCGTGTTCGACTGCGCCAACCCGTGCGGCCGCACCGGCAAGCGCTACCTGTCGGTGGATAGCCACATCCGCATGCTGGCGGCGGCGCAGCCGTTCATCTCGGGCGCCATCTCCAAGACCATCAACATGCCGAACGAGGCGACCGTCGAGGATTGCAAGGCGGCCTATGTGCTGTCGTGGAAGCTCGGACTGAAAGCTAACGCGCTCTACCGCGACGGCTCGAAGCTCTCGCAACCACTGCAAAGCCAGCTGATCGCCGACGAGGAAGAGGACGATGACGTCATCGAAGCCTTCCTCGACAAGCCGGCGGCGGCGCGCGCTTCGGGGCTTGCCGAAAAGATCGTCGAGAAGG
>JBAPZR010000968.1:0-1624 GCA_049285335.1 Xanthobacteraceae bacterium
TGACGATGTCGAGCGCGTGCGTGCCGGAAATCACCATCGGCGAGATCGTCGACGGATCGTCGGTGCGTTTGTAATTGTCGATGGCGACAAGCCGGTTCATGAAGGCGCGCGACGTTACCATGGTGACATCGCCGAGCGCGCCGCTTCTCACCTTCTCCTTGCCGGCGAGCCATTTGCGCCGGAAGCGCTGGGTATAGCCGACGACGGCGTCGAGCTTGGCGTCGCTGATCGCCTTGAGCACGCGCGCCGATTGCGCAAGGTCGGTGGCGAGCGGCTTTTCGATCAACATCGGCACGCCGCGTTCCACTGCCGCCAGGATCGGATCGACGTGGAGATGCTCGTCGGTGGCGATGATCGCCGCGGTCACTTCCGGGCGCGCCAATAGCTCGCGATGATTGGTGGTGACAAAATCGGCGCCGATGCGCGCGGCAACGTCGCCGCCGCGATTATGATTGAGCTCGGCAATGCCGATCCATTCCACTGCCGGATGGCGCGCCGCCACTTCGCCGCGGAACAGGCCAACGCGGCCGGCGCCGACGATGGCGAGACCGACGCCCTTGGCGCTCTTTTTCATACGTTCAGTCCCGCGCGATTTCTTTGCTTGAGTTCGGCTATTCCCGAAATCGTCTCATTGGTCAGCGGCAGGTCGATCGGCTCGTTGCGATCGGCCGAAAGGTCGGCGGCGCTATAGGTTTCCATCACGCGGCGCGCGCTTTCCGGCGTCACCATCACGGCGGTGTCGCGGATGCAGGCTTCGAGGAAGTGGATCGTCTCGGGCCCGATGCCGCCAGCGAAGATGTGATCGACCCACTCGCCGGGCATCGTCGACATCGGAAATTCCTGGCCGCGCTTTGCGGTGTTGAGCCAGTTGTCGCGCTGGGTGTCGTCGAGCGTCAACGCCCCCTCGGTGCCGGTGATCTCGATCCAGGTCGAGCAGTAGTTCGGATAGCTCGGCGGAAAATTCCACCCGCCGCCGATCATCACCACCACGCCATTGTCCATCGTCACGGTGGTGAACATGATGTCGTGGGAGCCGTTCACCGGTTTCATATAACCATAGGCGCCTTGGCTATAGACGCGGACCGGTTTCGCCGGCTCCAAGAGCCAGAAGACGAAGTCGAGATCGTGGGTCGATTCCATGACCACCGGCGACAGCCGCACGCGGCTCGCGATCTTCTTGCCGAGATCGCGCGACAGATGCCGGCTGACCAGGACGGAGACGACATTGCCGAGCGTGCCATCGACGATCTTTTTCTTGGCGAAGGCAACCTTCGGATTGAATCGCTGCGAATAGCCAATCGTGAATTTGAGATTGTTCCGCTGCGACAATTGAATGAGCTCGTCGGCTTCCCACAATTCGAGCGCAATCGGTTTCTCCAGCATGACGTTTTTGCCGGCTTTGAGGCAGTCGCGCGCGATGGGATAGTGATTGGCCTCCGGCGTGGTCGAGATATAGACCACCGAAATACGGTCGTTGCCGACTATGTCTTTGTAGTCGAGCGTAGCGCTCGCCGGTCGATAAAGTTTCTTCACTTCGGCGAGGCGATCGGGCTTGATGTCGCAAAGGTGCAATTTGTCGACCAGCGCCGTGCGCGACAGCGTGTCCGCGCGCAGCCCCCCGATC
>JBAPZR010000969.1:0-1797 GCA_049285335.1 Xanthobacteraceae bacterium
CCGGAAAACCGTGCAGGAGGACAAGCTTCGACGCGGTTTCGTTGCCGGCTTCACGATAGAAAATATTGAGACCGTCGATGTTGATATTCTTGAATAGCATCTGTTGGCCCTCCGCTGCTAAGGATAGCCCCCTCGTGCCCCGTCATCTCGCGGTCAACGCTTAGGAACCTGCGCCACTTTCATTGGTGCTGTGCACAACGCTGTGCCGATGTGGGATCAACGCGCGAATCCGCGGATCGCGAAACCACAGCCCGCCCCACGCTGTCACTCCAAGAATGAGGCTCACGATCATCTCTGGAGTTAGCGTCCCCGCCACTCGAAGGTGGCTCGTGATCGCGCCTCCTAAAAATCCGGTTAGGATGATCGCCCCGAGCACGCTGGTGGTCGGGATCGCGTAGAGTACGAGGCAGATGAGCGCCAGCGCGCCGATCAGCCACAACTGGTCGAGCGGGTAGCCGGTCTCGAGCGCCGCCCTCTTGATGGGTGCAATTGCCAGAAGGGTGGAGCCGGCGTCTGCGGCCATAAACGCGATGGCAATCCCGCTGAGGATCCAGCCGGTTCGACGCATAGCCTGCGAATTACCGTGTGCTTCGATGCTCATGTTTTTCGGCGCCTAAGCCTAAAATCTGGTTGGACCTACCGAGCCGATCCAGCGCTTGACCTTGGTCGGTGCTTTTTCGTCCATATAAAAGAAATGCGTCATCGTAGGCCGCACCGGCTTGATGCTCGGATCATCGAATTTCATGCCAACCTTGCCATGAAAAACCTTCAGTAAGGGGCTATCCTAAAACTCCACGACATCGTGATGCGCGGTAAAGCCCTTGTCGATGAACTGCCGAAGATTTTCCCGGATCGCTTCGCGCCCATGCCTGTCGGCGACACCGAGATTGCATACGGCATCCCTCGGCGAAACAATCGAAGGCTAGCGTAAACGAATGGCCCTATTCAGGATTTGATTTACGTCAAAATCCTCAGTCGTAGAATGCAGGGAGCAGCTTTCTCGAAATTCTCTTCCGAATGAACCACGTCGCCGGTGCTGGGGCACGTCAAGGGCCCCATTGACGGCGAAATCATCTGGGCGCCGGCGATTGCCGGCGCATTCGTGCTTACGACGCGCGGCGGCGACTTCGGCTTGTATATGGGCGAGGACGTGTTGATCGGTTATTTGAGCCATAACGACAAGACCGTTCGGCTTTATCTCGAGGAGTCATTCACATTCCTTTTGTTGACGACGGAGGCTTCCGTCGCCTTGTCCGTACCGGGACAAAAAACCAAGAGCTAAATAGCGGCGGCCGGAAGACCGCGGCTGCAACGCGCACGACTGCGAGCGATAAGGTGACCGGGCTTCGTAGCTGGCTGAGAAACTACTGTGACCCCGGGTTGCCGCTGCCGCTGCCCTTCGTTGAGCGAGGAATCAGGGTCCCCGCGGCTGCTGCGCCCAACGTGATTGCAGCGGCTATCAGCATGACCCACTTGATGCTTTCTGCGAGCGACCCCCTGAGGATCAGTGCGGCATCGGTTCGGTCGACGCCTTGAACTTCACCGAGCGCCGGGTCGATCACGAGCTGGCCACGGGCGGCTTGAATGGCGTGTTTCACGCCTTCGGAGAGCACGGGGTTCTGCAAATTACGAGCGACCAAAGAAGCGCAACAGGCAAAAGCGGACGCCCAAGTCGCCCTTCAGTCAAAGGCGGAAGCCGAGCGCAAACTCGCTGAGTCGGAAGCAACTGAAAAGCGAAACCAAATTCAAACCGACCCGCTCGGTACGTGGCTGCGAGGGCTCGGCGCGTGGTTGCGA
>JBAPZR010000970.1:0-2843 GCA_049285335.1 Xanthobacteraceae bacterium
CTCATCGGCAGCATCGCAACTGTTTCGGTGCTAGCCCTTGTCGCAGGCGTGACACTCACCATTCCAGCAGCTCTTGCAACTGCGATGATGAATGGTCCCGCGGTCGGTAGAGCGAGCGGACCAAGCATTTCTGCACCTGCTGTGGAACGTTTGGTTTCAGTAAATCGAGTCAATAAAGGCGATCGGCTGTCCCAGGCACCAACCGGCCGGCTGCCGCAGAGTCCGCCGTCAACGGAAGCGGTGAACCCACCCAAGCATGTTCCACTTGGCTGCGAACCGGCGTTCAGCCCGGTTGCCGATCCAGGACATGCCAATATCTACAAGCGCTGTATGGTCTAACGGATCTTTTCGTACCCTATTTGGCACCGGCACATCATCTGCTCGGCGCTGGCGGCACGAGCAGCCGGGGCGAAAACGACGAACGCGGCGATGCGTGCAAGAGCGGCCAATTTGATCCGAACTAATGTTTTTGCCATCTCTCACCCGGCTGCGCTTTTTCGAGCCACCTTACGAACGAAGCTACGGTTGGATGACCTTCCGGTGGCGCCCACTCCGCAAACTCCTTGTCGTCCTGGGGCTCGTAAGGACCGGGCTTCACCTCCAAAAGAACGGCGGACGGCTTGTGAAACACAAGACTGTGCCACGCGCCACCTGGAATTTCAGCTACCGCGACGTTCTTTGAGCCAATAGCTAGGCGATTTTCTACTTTCCCGCCTTCGGTGAATAAGACCAAGTCCACCCCACCCTGTAGCACGCTCACAAGTTCCCATTTTCCATCGCGATGTCGATGCGGACGTACAAAGGTGCCGGCTATGCCAGCGTTCACGAAACGATTGATTGGATCGGTCAGCTCTGGATGCAAGTTGTGGTTCATTCTCTTTCGAGGTGACGCAGCTGCTCGCCCCAAGAGGTCGCTAATCATTTCCGTATCCACGATTTTCATGCAAATACCCCTCCGGCGAGCACTTAGCAAAGCATCACAGACGGACCGACCGCGTCCCAGGTCTTTGGCTGCGTCTGCAATCTGGGTCTCTGTCTTGCGTCGACAACCATAGCTAATGGCCGCTAATCCTCACACAACTTGTCGAGTGGTGCGAGTATTGAAGCGATCTCCTGATAATCTCGGGAATCCCTGTCGATGTTCATAAGGCCAGCAACCAACGCGACATAGTTGGGACCTAGCTTCTCCCCCAATTTATCTCTCTTCTGAGACAGCTCCTCAGTTTCTATGGGATCTTCCTCTTGGTCGATCTGGTCATTGAGCTCGACAATTTCGCAATAGGTCTGGCTTTTGCGTCTATCGCCACTGACGATTTTGACTAAATTCTGTGCCTCGGCTTTCAACTCATCAGCGCTCGGCCGTTGAGCCTGCGCATACATTTGGGCGCTGGAGCTTGCCAAAATCGCAACCATCAATATCAGGTTCATAACGATCGCTTGGTGAGCCGTTCTGGGAATAAGCATCAACTTGAGAGCCCGATCAGGGACGTTTCAAATCGCCGTAGAGGAGATCATTCAATGTTGTAGAATTTTGGACAGAAACAGTTGTGCGCCCAAGGAAATCAGTGGCTGAGATTACGTAGACAAGCGAAGTATCCTGGAACAGACAATCGTCTGAGTCAGCAGCACAGGCACCATGTTGTGGAATGCTTGCGGAGGAACGATGTAGCCCACCACAGTCGGACGGTGGCACTACGTCCGTTTTCAAGGCGTAAAAAAAGGCAGACATGATGCGGTCTCGCCGCAATGTCTGGTTAAATCCGCAACGAGCCCAACGCGGATATTTCAGTCGCCGACCATAATCTGTAAGATGGCTTAGGGAGAATACCCACATGGTCCTGCAGCGGATCGCTCGTTGGTCCCTCGGTATAACAATGCTTTTTGCCGTGGTTGCAGCTGTTGCGCAGACCGACAGTCCGGCTGCCGGCGCGGGCGGCCCTGGTAAATTCCGCGCCGCTTGTGGTGAGGACCTGCAGCGATTTTGTGTCGGCGCGCAATCTGGCGGAGGCCGTCTCGTTCAATGTCTATCGTCCCACGAGTGAGTTGTCGGCAGCGTGCGGGGCTGTGATGGCGGCCACTGGCCGCGGTGGTGCAAAACTCCGCGCTGCCTATGATCAGGACCTGCAGCGATTTTGTGTCGGCGTTCAACCTGGCGGCGGGCGCCTCGTTCAATGTCTATCGTCCCATACCAGCGAGTTGTCGGTAGCATGCGGGAAGTTGATCGCGGCAAGACAGACTCGTAGAGATACCTCCAATCCAAGCGCGCAGGCTCCTGACATTCAACCCGCTGCGCCTGTCCAGTCGCTAGCTCACCTGCAACAATGGGAAGCATCCTCCGAGCATCGTGCGGACCGGATGTGCAAAGGCTTTGTGCTGGGGCGCGAAGGGAAGGCGAGGTGTTGAAGTGCCTGGACTCCCGCCGCATGGAGCTATCGATAACTTGCAGCTCGTATTTGGACAAATTAGGTGCGCGACCGGCCGCCCACGAGAACGCGCCGGTCAAAAAACCACCGTCGCTGCCACCAGCCGGGCTAATGCCGGCTCAAAAGAGTACTCCGGACAAAAACCTGACCTCTCCCCCAACCACGACAACCCCTGCCCTGGCCAATCCGGACAAAGAACCGCCCTCGCCATCAACCGCGCCAATGCCGGCCCAGCAGAATGCTCCGGACAAAAACCTGGCGTCGCCACCAACCACGCCAATTCCCGCCCAGCAGAATGCTCCGGACAAAAACCTGGCGCTGCCACCAACCACGCCAATCCCAGCCCAGCAGAATGCTCCGGACAAAAAACCGCCGTCGCCACCGCCAGCAACGCTAATACCTAACTAGCCTAAACGAGAC
>JBAPZR010000971.1:0-2221 GCA_049285335.1 Xanthobacteraceae bacterium
CTTGCTCAGTTCACGCTTTTCCACGGCAGCACTCCTTACAAAACTCCGCTCCATCTTAGCACGCTTGGACGGGGGAAAAGCAGCGCCGATGTCCTCGACGAGGTCGCCGCCGCCGTAAACGCACCGATTGAGACGCCCGAGATGCTGGAGAGGTGCAAATCTGATTCAGATTCATAGATGCATTTAAGCGCGCCGAACGAGTAGGCACCAAGCGCTCCGCCGCCTTGTAACGCTATCGCGGTCTTGGAATAGGTCGTCGCCATTATCAGTCCTCATCGATTTACGGTTTCGCGTTGATGTCTCCGCCTACTTAATTGCGATCCGTACAATTCCAGACGTTTGCCAGCAAGAATTCGCTCAGTAACCGCCACTGCGCACGGGGAACTAGCATCACACTTTGCGAATTCTCGCTTAGTATGCGGTCGTTGGCCTTGTGAAATTGCGCGATGAGCCCTGACGTGAACCGTGACCTGAGCGATGACCTGAGCGACGAGAACGCGCCACACACCCGACGGCCCTTTTTGGGTGGTTCCGGCCGCTACTGGGGGCGAAGTGCGGCCGAGATTGTTCAATTTCCTCTATCAACACCGAGTGGAACGAACGATGGCACAGCGGCAAATCCTTCAGCTTGCCGCATGACTGCCTGACGGTGTGCCAACGGGCTCTGGGTCAATCTGCTTCCGGTGGCCTCGATCTTACGCAGGGTGTTGCACTCTCCGATCTTTTCGGTCGTCGGTTGATAGGTCACGTCGGCGATCAGGAAGGGCTGCTAGTCCGCGCTGGCTCTAGACCGCTCGCAATCGGCGCTCTGCAGCCACTATCATGGGCCGCTTGCGGACGGCCAGCGCGTTGGTCGACACCAAACCGGGTTTAACGCCGGTGCACGTACAGTGTCTCACCACATCCCACCAGATAAGCTCTCGACTTGACATCGCCATCGAGGCGATGTGATCCCACTGCTCAGCCTAACCGAGATTACATTCGGTGTCGCGCACTTAAGCTTCCACGATCATTTCAAAGCCTCCGTAGATCATGCGCTTTCCGTCAAAAGGCATGGGGTTTACTTCCGGTTTTAGACGAGGATCTGCCATGACTTTCTTCATGCCCTCGTCCCGCGCGTTGCGCGATGGCCAGATGATCCAGGAAAAAACGACAGTTTCATCATCCTTGCGCTTGACGGCCATGGGAAACGACGTGACCTTGCCCTCAGGCACATCGTCTCCCCAGCATTCGACGAAGTTAGTCGCACCGTGCTCCTTGAAGACCACAGCGGCCGCTTCGGCGTGTTTCTTATAGATTTCACGATTCGTGGTGGGAACGGCAGCAACAAATCCGTCGACATAGGTCATGATGCTTTTCTCCTTCGTTCGATCCCAGGCCGCCCCTAGTACGAATTGTGTGGGAGCTCGCGACCAATCGGTCTAGGAGCCCGAGGCGGCCGTTGGGAGACATTAAGTATGAAATTTGGAAATTGAAGGCCAGTTCCGGTCGTAACGGCTGTCATTGAGCGCTCCTGCGCGTTGATTCCCAACTAAGTACAATTGCGGAATTGTTGGACGCGAATGTTTCTTTATACGGGAGCGCACCAAGCTGGGCGGCACCCCATCCCCGACACCCCTGCCACTTGGCTTAGGAGCCTGAGTTGAGGCAACTCAAGAGCCCCAAGCGCCACTGCTTGGGGTTTTTTTTGCGACAATTCTTTGCAACGATGACCCTTTCAACGATGTGGTAAGATGTTGTCATCGACGTGAGGATGCATGAGACGGCGTGACTTCATTACCCTTATCGGAAATGCTGCCTCTGCTTGGCCGCTTGCCGTCGGAGCAGCGAACCCCCACGTCCAAGCGGTCATCGTTCTCGTTGACGGCATGTTGTTCAGTGAGCGAAATAGGATCGCCGCACTCGCTGCGGCATCCCGACTACCAGCGATCTACGGCTTCCCGACCATGTCGATGCGGACGGTCTGGCCAGCTATGGAGTCAATTTGTCAGAGAATTTTTATCGCGCGGCTACTTATGTGAGGAAAATTTTCAAAGGCGCCAATCCGGGCGATCTCCCGGTGGAGTTCCCCACCAGGCTCGAATTGATAGTCAACGACAAGGGCGCCAAGGCGCTCGGATTGACTATTCCACCATTAGTCCTTGTACGCCCCGACGAGGTGATCGAATGAGCAACTGTGGTGTTGACTCAGGCGGATTTGGGCTGCCAGGCGACGTTGTCG
>JBAPZR010000972.1:0-4905 GCA_049285335.1 Xanthobacteraceae bacterium
CGGTTCTGGAGTTCCGTGGGGTTGCAGTTCACCCCGATGCGAACTCCGGCAATCAAGGCACGCTGGTGATTTTAGGACTATGGCATGGCGTCAGGGATTGAAATGGCTACTGGATCGCAACGTAGTCATTAAAGTTGGTGACCGGCCTTTCATCACGGAATTTCAAACTCTCTCGCCGGCTATATAAGACATGATCCGGAAAAGTGGAGACCGATTTTCCGAAAAAGCCTGCCCCGGACATGATCCGGGAATCACGCCTGATCAAATACCTGGAGTCACGTCGATCAAGTTTGAACCGTTGCGGCTCGAAGCGATCCGGCGCGCGCTTAAAACCCCGCTACGCCTCAAGGTGTCGCCGCGGTAAAGCGAGCCAGACGATGCCGCCAATGGGCCCGAACGCAACCGACAGCACGTAAATAAGCCCCGCGACGAGGATGATGGCCGGGCCAGACGGCAAGTTCGCATGGTAGGAAAGCAGCAACCCGGCATAACTGGAAACGACCGCGCTGACCACCGCAACGGCTATCATGCCGGTCACGTCGCGCGACCAGAACCGCGACGTGATCGCCGGCAGCATCATGATTCCAACGGCCAAGAGCGTGCCGAGCGACTGGAAGCCGCCGACGAGGCTCAAGACCACGAGTCCAAGAAACGCCACGTGGGCGGGTCCGCCGGCGCGGCTGACCGATCGCAAAAATCCGGGATCGACGCATTCGAGAACGAGCGGGCGCCAGATCAGCGCCAGCACGAACAGCGACACCGAGGCGATCCCGAGAATAAGCAGCAACGCGGCGTTGTCGATGGACAGAACCGAGCCGAACAGGAAGTGCATGAGATCGATATTGCTGCCCTTGAGCGAGACGATGGTGACGCCGAGCGCGAGCGAGATCAGAAAGAAGGCGGCGAGCGAGGCGTCTTCTTTCAGGGGCGTCGACCGCGAGATCAAGCCGGCGCCAATGGCGATCAGGAAACCGGCGATCAAACCGCCGCCTGCCATGGCGAACAGGCTCAAGCCCGCAAACAAAAATCCAATCGCCGCGCCGGGCAGGATGGCATGCGCCATGGCGTCACCGATCAGGCTCATGCGCCGCAGCATCAAAAAAACGCCGATAGGCGGCGCGCCGACAGAAAGCGCGAACATGCCGACCAAAGCGCGGCGCATGAATTCGAAATCTGCGAACGGGGCGATGAAAATGTTGTAGAGCATCGGTTGGGGTTGGGGTTCTATTCTGCCGCGACGGCGCAGGCCTCGGCGCTCTCGTCGAAGGCCTCGCACATGCGTTGCGCTTTCTTCAAATTCTCCGGCGTCAGCACTTCCCGCGTTGCGCCCCAAGCGACGGGTTCACGGGCGAGCAACAGCGTCTCCGGGAAGACCGTTCTGACGAGGTCGATATCGTGAAGGGCCGCAAGCACGGTGCGCCGCTCGGCGTGCCAGCGCCGCACCAGGTCCAGGAGATCGGCAGAGGTCCTGGCATCAATGGCGGTGAACGGCTCATCCAGCACGATGACGCTCGCGTCTTGCGCCAAGAGGCGCGCGAACAGCATGCGCTGCATTTGCCCGCCCGAAAGCGCACCGATGGTTCGCCCCTCGAAGCCGGTGAGCCCGACCGCGGCAATCGCCGCTTCGATGGCGTGATGGTCTTTGCCGCCGATGCGGCCGAACAAGCCGCGCGCACGCCACAGTCCCATCGCCACCATGTCGTAGACATTGATCGGAAATGACCGGTCGATATCGGGCGCCTGGGGCAGATAGGCAATGTCGCGCGCCGCCATGCCGTGACGCTCGATCGAGCCGGCAAGCGGCTTGAGCATGCCGACAATGCCTTTGAACAATGTCGACTTGCCCGCCCCATTGGGGCCGACGACCGCGACCAGCGCCCCGTTTCTCACCGCGCCGTCGAGATGATGCACGGCGGGATGGCGTTCGTAGCCCAAGGTCAGGTCCCGAAACCGCAACTCCGGCATCGCCTGCTCCACGATCAGTGCGTTGCCCAGAAAAATGCCGCCCAGATCAGCGCGGTCAGCGCGCCGGCAACGGCAATCCGTTGCGGCGCCGATAGTCGCAACAGTGACGGCGGAATGCCCGCGGACGGATGCGGTGCGTCGCCGTGATGATGGTGATGGCTCATCGAAAAAGTCCCGGTCCGGTGGGGCTTACCGGTAATGTTATAATATAACATTACGCCGGGCGCGCACCACCCCATTGCCGGATCGCGCTTCTTCGCCGGAGGCAGGGCATTCTCCGCCGACAAAACGGCGCGCCTTATTGCCAAGTCTCGTGTTTCTGTTGCTATGGTCCCGGATATGAATGAGCGAAAATCGCGCGTCATCTGCGTCGGCGAGGTTTTGATCGAGTTGACGCGCGGGACCGACGGCGCCTTCGCTCCGGCCTGCGGCGGCGACGCTTTCAACGCCGCTATCTATCTGGCGCGCGCCGGTCTCGACGTCGGTTTCGCCACCGCGATCGGGGACGATCCTTACTCCGACAGCATCGTCGCGCTGGCCTCTGCCGAACAGGTTTCGTCCGCTCTCATCTTGCGCGTTCCGGGCCGACTGCCCGGACTATGCCTGATCGAACGTAACCGGTCCGGTGAACGCGTTCTGAGCATCTGGGACGAAGGCGCGCCGGCGCGCGAACTGTTCGAACTCCCCGATTGGATGCGGATCGCCGAAAGTCTGGTCTCGGCGCGCCTCATCTATTTTTCGGGCATTACGCTGTCGCTCTACTCGAATAACGGGCTCGGCCGTCTGTTCGCCGCGCTCGAAGTCGCGCGTGCGCAAGGCGTCAAGGTCGCGTTTGACGGCAACTTTCGGCCGGCGGGGTGGAAGGGAAACCTGGCGCGTACGCGCACCGTCTTCATCGAGGCGCTTAAGCGCGTCGATATCGCGTTACCGACCTACGATGACGAAGCCGTGCTGTGGGGCGATCCTAGCCCCGAGAGCACGGTGGCAAGGCTGCAAGCGTTCGGCATCGGCGAGATCGTGGTCAAGAACGGACCCAATAGCGCGCTGGTCGCCGGATCCGGCGCGCAGGAATTCGTGCCTGTGCCAGAAGTGGTGGTTCCGGTCGATCCGACCGCGGCGGGTGACGGCTTTAATGCCGGCTATCTCGCCGCACGGCTCTCAGGCAACGATCCGGCGCAAGCCGCGATCGCTGCGCACCGCCTCGCGGCGGATGTGCTTCGCCATCCGGGCTCGCTCATGCCGCGCAGCGCGGTCGCCATGCACTGACTGGAGAAGCCGCGGCGCTTTTTGGCGGATGGCCGGCCCGCTTGGCCCGCTCCTGCATTCGCGCTATGGAAAGGGCGAGTGTGCACGGGAGGAGTTTTATGAGGGGTTCCCCGCTTAAATGGCTTGCCTTCGCGCTCGCCGGTATGTTGCTCGTCGCTCTCGGCACGCCGGCGCTCGCCGATCCGATCGTCATCAAATTCAGCCATGTCGTGTCGCCCGACGCGCCCAAGGGCAAGGCGGCGCTGCTCTTCAAACAGCTTGCCGAAAAATACACCGACGGCAAAGTCACGGTCGAAGTTTATCCGAATTCCTCCCTCTACAAGGACAAGGAAGAGCTCGAAGCCTTGCAACTCGGTTCGGTGCAGCTATTGGCACCGTCGATCTCGAAATTCGGCCCGCTCGGCGTCAAGGAGTTCGACGTTTTCGATCTGCCGTTCCTGATGAGCGACGACGCCCATGCGCGGCAGATGATGGCAAGCCCGATGATGGGCGAGCTCAACAAGAAGCTCGAAGACAAGGGCGTCGAACCGTTCGCTTACTGGGACAACGGCGCACACGTTTATACCGCCAACGTGCCGCTGATCTCGCCGGACGATTTTCGCGGCCTGAAAATGCGCATTCAAGGCAGTAAGGTGCTCGACGCGGTGGGGCGGGAGCTCGGCGCCATCCCGCAGATCATCGCCTTCGGCGAGCTTTATCAGGCTTTGCAGACCGGCGTGGTTGACGGCGAGGACAACGTGCCGTCAAATATTTGGACGCAGAAATTCTACGACGTGCAGAAATATCTGACCGTCTCGCACCACGGCCGCCTGACCTATTCACTCATCACTAACAAGAAATTCTGGGACTCGCTGCCGGCCGACGTTCGGCCGGGGCTCGATCGCGCGGTGAAGGAATCGACCGATTACTTCAACGAGACCGCGGCCAAGGACAATGCCGACGCGCTCGAGCAGATCAAGGCGACGGGCAAGCTGCAAATCCATGTTCTCACGGACGCCGAAAAGCAAGCCTGGATCGCCAAGCTGATGCCGGTGCACAAGGAAATGCAAAGCCGGTTCGGCAAGGAATTCATCGATAGAATCTACAAGTCATCGGGCTTCGTACCGCCGCAGACATAGGATGTGCGGCGGCCCTTTCCGGCATGCGGGAAGGGGCGCCTTCGTGGGGGACGCCGGGTGCTCGACCGTATCCTCGACCGGCTCGAAGAGTGGATCATTGCCACGCTGATCGGCGCGGCGACCGTTCTGACCTTTGTCGCGGTGGTGCATCGCTACGGGGCCAGCAATTCGGCCAGTCTCGCCCGCTGGGCCGGCATGCACCACCTTCTACTGCTGAAACAGGCGGCTAACGCCGTCTACTCCTGGCTGGCCGCGATCAATCTTTCGTGGGCGCAGGAGCTCGCCACCTACATGTTTGTCTGGATGGCGAAGTTCGGGGCGGCGCTCGGCGTGCGTACCGGCATTCATGTCGGCGTCGATGTCTTCGTCAATCGCCTCACCCCTGCGGCGCGCAAGCCCGTGATCGTGTTTGCGATGCTCTGCGGCGCGCTGTTCACCGGGGTTATCGGCACGCTGGGCGCGATCTATGTCTACGAGCTTGATCCCGACGAAGTCTCGCCCGAGCTCGAATGGCCGAGCTGGATCATCTATTTGGCGATTCCGCTCGGCTCCTACC
>JBAPZR010000973.1:0-8028 GCA_049285335.1 Xanthobacteraceae bacterium
GCTCCATCCAGTCCATGGTCGCGGCGCCGTCATGCACCTCACCCATCTTGTGGCTCTTGCCGGTGTAATAGAGGACACGCTCCGTCGTCGTGGTCTTGCCGGCATCGATGTGGGCCATGATGCCGAAGTTGCGATAGTCCTCGATGGGGTGACTGCGGGGCATGGGGGATAATTCCTTCGCTGTCGCCGGCTTCACCAGCGATAGTGCGAGAACGCCCGATTGGCTTCCGCCATCCGGTGCGTGTCTTCACGTTTCTTAACGGCGTTCCCCCGATTATTCGATGCATCAAGCAACTCGCCCGAGAGCCGCTCGGTCATCGTTTTTTCGTTGCGTTCGCGGGCTGCGGCGATGATCCAGCGGATGCCGAGCGCTTGGCGGCGCGACGTGCGTACCTCGACCGGCACCTGATAGGTGGCGCCGCCGACGCGGCGCGAGCGGACTTCGATCGACGGCATGACATTGTCGAGCGCCTGCTCGAAGACGCCGACCGGATTTTGGCGGGTCTTGCCTTCGATCATTTCGAGCGCGCCATAGACGATATTCTCGGCCACCGACTTCTTGCCGGCGTGCATCACCGAGTTCATGAACTTCGTGACCACGACGTTCCCGAATTTCGGGTCCGGCAGGATCTCGCGCTTATCTGCCCTATGACGGCGGGACATCGTCTGTTCTCTCTATTGCTCTCTACGTTCGTCCAAGATCTCCGGATCGCGCTCGGCCTAGCCTCGCTTGTCCGGGAACGACCCTCGCTATGCTCGGGTCACTTCGGCCTCTTCGCTCCGTACTTCGATCGCCGCTGCTTGCGGTTCTTCACGCCTTGGGTGTCGAGCACACCGCGCAGGATGTGGTAGCGCACGCCCGGCAAATCCTTCACACGGCCGCCGCGGATCATCACCACCGAGTGCTCCTGCAGGTTATGACCCTCGCCAGGAATGTAGCCGATCACTTCAAAACCGTTGGTCAGCCGAACCTTGGCAACCTTGCGCAGCGCCGAATTCGGCTTCTTCGGCGTCGTGGTATAGACGCGCGTGCAGACGCCGCGCTTTTGCGGGCTCTGCTGCAAAGCCGGCACCTTCTTTTTCGCGTGCTGCGTGACCCGCGGCTTGCGAATGAGCTGGTTGATCGTCGGCATCCTTTGTCTTCGCTCCAATTGTCATTCCAAAAGAGGCGCGCGCCCCTTTGGCTTGCCCGTCCGCTGACCTGTCCGTCCGCCCGTCGCCGGGCCGACGCCAACGATCCGTCCGCGCAAAACCAAACCGCGCCATCCCGCTTTGTTACGCGGAGGGGCGCTTGGTCTTCGCAGAGGACCGCGGCGCAAAGCGCGCGGTCATGCACCGAATGTCTGACCTTCCGAAGTCAGAGGCAGCGTTTGAGCTTCCTTCGTCGAGGCGTTACGCCGTGTCCGACGAGCTCAGAAAGGAATACTTTCAAAAGCTTATTCGGGGTCCGGCAGGCCGTTCCGACTGGCGAAGCTCACCGCCTGCCGAAAAGTGGGGGGTATGTATCGGCGCTACCGCCCCAAGTCAAGCCGATATGGGCATAAAAGCGCGATGGCGCAAGCGTTTCCACCCATCGGCACGGAAATTCAGCGCGCATCAACCTCGCCCCGGCTCCAGGCCGGCGGCGCGAATGAGCCGCTTCGCCTCGTCCGTCGCCGTGAACGCGATGAAGGCGCGCGCCAAGGCGCTATTTCGGGGGCGCTTCGCAAGCCCAGCGGCATAGACGATGACATTTTGCAATTCGCTCGGCAGCGGGCCGACCAATTCCGCCCCCTCGACCGGCAGGATGGCGACGATCTGCTGGATCCCGATGTCCGCTTCGCCGCGGGCGACCAGTTCCGCCACCGGTCCGCTGGTGAGCCTGGTTTTCGGCCGCATCTCTTCGGCGATGCCGAGTTTTTCCAAAACAGCAGCGGTATAGGCACCGCTCGGCCCATCGCTATAGGCGATGGAGCACGCCTGCACGAGTGAGCGCCGCAGCGCCGAGACGCTGCCGATATCGGGCTTGGGAGCGCCGGCGCGGACGGCGAGGCCGATTGTCGAGCGTGCGATGTCCGCCGTGCCCGCGGGCGCGATCGTGCCGTGTTTGACCAGCTCATCGAGCTCCGGACGCGGCAGGACGGCGATGTCGAACACGGTGCCGTCCTCGATCGCTTTTTTCAGGGCCGACGTCAGACGAAATTCGATCTCGATCGTTGCGGCATTTGCCCGCTCGAACAGCGGGATCATTCGCGCCATCAACGGTCGCATGGCGCCGCCGCTCAAGATTTTGATGTGGTTTGTTGCATTCATGAAAGCCGAAAACTATTGCCGAGGTTCGGCCGGACGATCCCGGATCAGCGGTGCAAATTGCCACGGCGCGCGGCGTCCGGGAAAAGCAAAAAGGGCCGCCCAGCGGCGGCCCTTCGCATTCCGTTCGTTCCGAGCGCTATTCGGCCGCCGGCAATGCCGCCGGCTCGGCGGCCGCTTCGGCTTTGACGGCCGCCTCCTTCTCGCGCTCGGCCAGGATGAGCTGATCGCGCTTGATCGCGACTTCCCGGATCTTGTTCATCATGGCGCCGGTTCCCGCCGGGATCAGGCGGCCGACAATGACGTTCTCCTTCAAGCCGTCGAGCGTGTCGGCCTTGCCGTTGACCGCGGCCTCGGTGAGCACCCGCGTCGTTTCCTGGAACGACGCCGCCGAGATGAACGAACGCGTCTGCAGCGAAGCCTTGGTGATCCCAAGGAGCACCGGATGCGCCGTCGCGGGCTTCTTGCCCTCCTCGGCCGCCCGGGCATTGATCTCGTCGAACTCGATCTTGTCGACCTGTTCGCCCTGGATCAGATCGGTCTCGCCGGACTCGTCGATCTCGACCTTCTGCAGCATCTGCCGCACGATCACTTCGATGTGCTTGTCGTTGATGCTCACGCCCTGCAGCCGATAGACGTCCTGGATCTCGTTGACGAGATAGCCGGCAAGCTCCTCAACGCCTTTGATTGCCAGGATGTCGTGCGGTGCCGGGTTGCCTTCGACGATGAAGTCGCCCTTCTCAATGACGTCGCCGTCCTGCAAGTGGATGTGCTTGCCCTTCGGGACCAGGTATTCCTTGGGCTCTTCATCCTTGTTGCTCGGCTCGATTGTGATGCGCCGCTTGTTCTTGTAATCGCGGCCGAAACGGACCGTGCCCGAGATTTCCGCGATGACCGCGGACTCCTTGGGACGGCGCGCCTCGAATAATTCCGCGACCCGCGGCAGACCGCCGGTAATGTCGCGTGTCTTGGCGCTTTCCGTCGGAATGCGGGCGATGACGTCCGCCGCCCTCACATGCGAGCCCGGATCGACCGAAATGACCGCGTCCACCGCAAGCATATAACGGGCATCGCCGCCACGGCTCAGCTTGAGGACCTTCCCGTCCTTGTCCTTGATCACGAGCGCCGGACGCAAATCCTGCTGGCCGCGCGCCGAGCCGGAACGCCAATCGGTCACGACACGCTTGGCGATGCCGGTGGACTCATCAAGCGTCTCGGTCATCGATTGCCCTTCGACGAGATCCTCGAAGCCGACCGTGCCCTCGACCTCGGTGAGGATCGGGCGGGTATAAGGATCCCATTCAGCAATGCGCTGACCGCGCTTGATATGCTCGCCGTCGGAGACTTTCAGCCGGGCGCCGTATTGGATGCGGTGCACGGCGCGTTCCGTCCCGTCGGGGTCGAGCACGGCCACGATCAGATTGCGGTTCATCGCGATCAGATCGCCGTCCGAATTGCGGGCCACGTTCATATTCTTGATCTTGACCGTGCCCTCGAAATTCGACTCGACGAATGACTGCTCCGAAATCTGCGCCGCGCCGCCGATGTGGAACGTGCGCATCGTGAGCTGCGTGCCCGGCTCGCCGATCGACTGCGCGGCGATGACGCCGACCGCCTCGCCCATATTGACCGGGGTGCCGCGGGCGAGATCGCGTCCATAGCACTTGGCGCAAACGCCGCTGACGGTCTCGCAGGTGAGCACCGACCGGATGCGCACCTCTTGCACGCCCGCGGTGACGAGCCGATCGACATGCTGCTCCTCAAGGAGTGTGCCGTTCGGCACCAGCACCTCATTGGTGGACGGATCGCGGACATCCTCGGCCGTGGTGCGGCCCAGGATGCGGCTCGCCAGCGAAGCCACGACCTGGCCGGCGTCGATGATGGCGCGCACCTTGATGCCGCGCGAAGTGCCGCAGTCCTCATCGGTGATGATGCAGTCCTGCGCCACGTCAACAAGCCGACGCGTCAAGTAACCGGAATTCGCCGTCTTAAGCGCCGTATCGGCGAGACCCTTGCGCGCGCCGTGCGTCGAGTTGAAGTACTCGAGCACCGAGAGGCCTTCCTTGAAGTTCGAGATGATCGGGCTCTCGATGATCTCGCCCGACGGTTTCGCCATCAGGCCGCGCATGCCGGCGAGTTGCCGCATCTGCGCCGGCGAACCGCGCGCGCCGGAATGCGCCATCATGAAGATCGAATTGACTTGCGCTTCGGCGTCCTTCTCCGCCGCAGGCTTCGCCGCGGAGATTTCCTTCATCATCGCCTCGGCGATTTCCTCGGTGCACTTCGACCAGGCATCGACAACCTTGTTGTACTTCTCGCCTTGCGTGATCAGGCCGTCGTTATATTGCTGCTCGAATTCCTTGACCGATTCACGGGTCTTCTCGACGATCGAACGCTTCGAGCCCGGCACCACCATGTCGTCCTTACCGAACGAAATGCCGGCCTTGAACGCGTGATGGAAGCCGAGCGCCATGACGCGATCGCAAAAGATCACGGTCTCCTTCTGGCCGCAGTGGCGATAGACGGTGTCGATCATGCTCGAGATTTCGCGTTTGGTCATGAGCTTGTTGACCAAGTCGAACGACACTTTCTGGTGCTTGGGCAGGACTTCGCCCAGCAGCGCACGCCCGGGAGTGGTCTCGTAGGTCTTGCGGACGGGCTTGCCGTCCTCGCCGACGCCTTCCCAGATGTACTTGATCTTGCTGTGTAGCCCGACCGTCTTTTCCTGCAGCGCGTGCTCGACCTCGCTGATGTTGCGGTAAAAGCCCTGCACGACGTTCAGCTTCTTAGGATCGCGCTTGAGCTGCTCGGATGAATACAGTTCCAGCTTGTACTGGCCCGGCCCGTTGTCGGTCATGATCGAGAGGTAGTAGAGGCCGAGCACGATATCCTGCGACGGCACGATGATCGGCGAGCCATTGGCCGGATGCAGGATGTTGTTGGTCGACATCATCAGAACGCGCGCTTCCAGCTGAGCCTCGAGCGACAAGGGCACGTGAACCGCCATCTGGTCGCCGTCGAAGTCGGCGTTAAACGCCGCGCAAACCAGAGGATGGAGTTGGATCGCCTTGCCTTCGATCAGCACGGGCTCGAACGCCTGGATGCCCAGGCGATGCAGCGTCGGCGCACGATTGAGCAGCACCGGATGCTCGCGGATCACCTCATCGAGGATATCCCAGACTTCCGGCTTCTCTTTTTCGACGAGCTTCTTGGCCTGCTTCACGGTCGTCGACAGGCCCTTGGCGTCAAGCCGCGAATAGATGAACGGCTTGAACAGTTCGAGCGCCATTTTCTTCGGCAGCCCGCACTGATGCAGCTTGAGCTCCGGGCCGACGACGATGACCGAGCGGCCGGAATAATCGACGCGCTTGCCAAGCAGGTTCTGCCGGAAGCGGCCCTGCTTGCCCTTGAGCATATCCGCAAGCGATTTGAGCGGCCGCTTGTTGGCGCCGGTGATGACGCGGCCGCGACGGCCGTTGTCGAACAAGGCGTCGACCGCCTCCTGGAGCATTCGCTTTTCGTTGCGAATAATGATGTCCGGCGCGCGCAGCTCAATGAGCCGCTTTAGCCGGTTGTTGCGGTTGATGACGCGGCGATAGAGATCGTTAAGGTCGGACGTGGCGAACCGGCCGCCGTCGAGCGGCACCAACGGCCGCAGGTCGGGCGGAATCACCGGCACATGGGTGAGCACCATCCATTCCGGCTTGTTGTGGGACTGGATGAACGCCTCGATCAGCTTCAGCCGCTTCGCGAGCTTCTTCGGCTTGAGTTCGGACTTCGACTCGGCGATCTCCTGACGCAGCTCGGCCGCCATCTTCTCAAGATCGAGCGCCTTGAGCATTTCGCGGATCGCTTCCGCGCCGATCATGGCGGTGAAGCTGTCGGCGCCGTATTGATCCTGCGCCTTGACGTATTCGTCTTCGGACAGGAGCTGACGATCCTTCAGCGGAGTAAGGCCAGGTTCGAGCACCACGTAGTATTCGAAATAAAGAATGCGCTCGAGATCTTTGAGCGTCATGTCGAGCAACAGACCGATCCGGCTCGGCAGCGACTTCAAGAACCAGATATGCGCCACCGGAGCGGCGAGCTCGATATGGCCCATCCGCTCGCGCCGCACGCGCGACAGCGTCACCTCGACCGAACACTTCTCGCAGATGATGCCTTTGTACTTCATGCGCTTGTACTTGCCGCACAAGCATTCATAGTCCTTGATCGGCCCGAAAATACGCGCGCAGAACAAGCCGTCGCGCTCGGGCTTGAACGTCCGGTAGTTGATGGTCTCGGGCTTTTTGATCTCGCCGTACGACCAGGACAGAATCTTCTCCGGACTCGCGATGGAAATGCGGATCTGGTCGAAGACCTGAGCCGGCACCTGCGGGCTGAAAAGATTCATAAGTTCTTGGTTCATTATTCTCTCCGTTTGGAGTTCTTTTGCGCGGCGGTTCGAAGATCTCGATTAGTTTCCGTTTATCTTCCGCTCATTCCCCGCCGTGGCGGGGACGAACGGCATGACAGCCTTCGTCCTGCTCCGTTGTCTCTCTCCGATTACTCGGCAGCCTCGGCGACCTCGCCGGTGCCGCCGCGCTGCTGCTTGGAATTGTGCAGGTCGACGTTGAGGCCGAGCGAGCGCATCTCCTTCACCAGCACGTTGAACGATTCCGGAATGCCGGATTCGAACGCGTCGTCGCCGCGCACGATCGATTCGTAGACCTTGGTGCGTCCGGCCACGTCGTCGGACTTCACCGTCAGCATTTCCTGCAGCGTGTAGGCCGCTCCATAAGCTTCGAGCGCCCACACTTCCATTTCGCCGAAGCGCTGGCCGCCGAACTGCGCCTTGCCGCCCAGCGGCTGCTGCGTGACCAGGCTATAGGGACCGATCGAGCGCGCGTGGATCTTGTCGTCCACGAGGTGGTGCAGCTTCATCATGTAGATGAAGCCGACCGTGACCTTGCGATCGAACGTATCGCCGGTGCGGCCGTCATAAAGCGTCACCTGCCCGGAATGATCGAGGCCGGCGAGATCGAGCATGTGCTCGATATCGGCTTCCTTGGCGCCGTCGAAAACCGGCGTCGCGATCGGAACGCCGTGGCGGAGGTTGGTGCCGAGCTCCATGAGGCCTTTGTCGTCCAGCGACTTGATCGTCTCGTCCTCGCCGTAGACCTTCTTGAGCAGCTCCTTGAGCGGCTTGGAATCCCTCTTGCCGTTATGAAGGTCGACCGCATGCCCGATTTTCAATCCCAGGCCGGCGCAAGCCCAGCCCAGGTGCGTTTCGAGGATTTGTCCGACGTTCATGCGGCTCGGCACGCCGAGCGGATTGAGCACGATGTCGACCGACATACCGTCAGCGAGGAAGGGCATATCCTCCAGCGGGACGATTTTTGACACCACGCCCTTATTGCCGTGGCGGCCGGCCATCTTGTCGCCGGGCTGGATCTTGCGCTTCACGGCGACGAAGACCTTGACCATCTTCATCACGCCCGGCGGCAATTCATCGCCACGTTGCAGCTTCTCCACCTTGTCGAGGAATCGCTGCTCGAGCCGCCGCTTCGATTCGTCGTATTGTTTGCGAATGGCTTCGATTTCCGCCATCACCTTGTCGTTCGGCGAGGCGAACATCCACCACTGCGAACGAGGATACTCTTCGAGCACCGCGCGCGAGATCTTGGTGTCTTTCTTAAAGCCCTTCGGACCGGCAATGCCCTGCCGGCCCTCGAGGAGTTCGGCCAGGCGGCCGTAGAC
>JBAPZR010000974.1:0-3509 GCA_049285335.1 Xanthobacteraceae bacterium
GTATAGGTCTCGATTTCGAGCTGGCGCGACAGCGGCTTTTGCTTGTGAAAACGCAACGCCTCCTCGATGGCAAAACGCGTTGTGCGGAACGGGCCGAGATCGTCGAGGAAGACCGGCACGTGGAAATGGGTGCGCCATTCGCGCGGACCCGGATCCCTTTCCCAGGCGGCGAAGGCGTCTTCGAGATTGAGAAAGCGCGTCAGCTTGCCGTTTTTCTTTTCCACGGTCTGGGTGAGATAGATCGTCTTCGAATAGCGTTTGAGCGTATCGACGATCTGCTGCGTCACCTGCGGCATGTGCAACGCGGCGGCTTCCTGAAGCTTGAAGATCGGAATGCCGGCATCGACGAGCTTCTGCAGATTTTCGGCGATGTTCTCGTATTCCACCGCTTGATGGCAGATATCGAACACCACGCCGAGATGCCGGCGCAGCGCGGCGTGGGCTTCCGAGATTGGAATGTGCGCCAGCCGCGACAGCGTTTCCGCGGCGGCGCCGGAATAAAGATGATGCGTGAAATAATCCACTGTCTCGTCGGTCGTTTCGAGAAAGCAATAAGGCTCGGGCTCGAGCGCAAGCGTCACGGTGCGCCCGGTGCGCGCCTCGAGCGCCACCAGATGCGCCACCACCCGCATGACATGCTCGGTAAAGCTTGCGACCACGGCGTCGCCGGTGACGCGCGGCTTAAAGCCGAGCGGCGCGCTTTGGATCGAAGGCGCGATATCGGCGGAGCAGACGTCGGCGAGCACGTCGGCGACATTCATCGTGTAGCGGGTACGCTCCTCCGAACGCCAGTCCGGCTCGTATACCTGCTCCTTCACCACGGTGCCCTTGAAGGCGCCGTAAGGGAAAGCGTTCACGGTGTAGAGATACATGTCGTGGTCGCCGAGGAATTTCTTCAGCTTGTCGCGCTCGGGCTTGCTGTTGGCGAGCGTGTGCGCGGAATCGGCCGATAGCCGCAGCGACACGCCGAACGGTTTATTGCCGGCGAATCGCGCCTTCACCTGTGGCAGATACGTGTTCAAGCTCGCCCACATCTGCTCCCAATTGTCGCCGGGATGCACGAGCGTCGAATAAGTCAAATGGCCGAGGCCGTTGCCGAGATCCATCGCCGGTTTCCTGTTCTTCGATTTACGTTCCAATGAGGCATGATCTTTTCGGAAAACCGGTTTCCACTTTTCCGGATCATGCCTTACTCGCGGACGCGCGGCGTGTCATTGCACGGACTCGACCTTGCCCGAGCCCGCCGAGCGGATGACGGCTTCGGTGACCGCGACGCCGTGAATCATCTGATCGTAGGGTATCGGATAGGCCGGCCCTCCGGTCGCCACATTGGCGAAGGCTTCGAGCGCCGCGCGCGAAATATCCATCGTCGCCGCCTGCCAGGTTTTTGATTCGCCCTTCACCGGTTGGAACCTGCACGTGCCGAATAACCGCGTGCGCCGTTCCTCCGAAGACGCGCCGGCGATATGCGTCACGCCCTCAAGCCGCAACCAGCCTCTCGAACCGAAAACCTGGAAGCTAAAACCGGGACCGGTCGTGGTCATGGTGCCGAGATAGCCGGAAATTCCTTCCTTCATGCGAAAAAGGATAGATGTCGTATCGTCGACGTCGATCGCCGCCGCGCGGCGAAAGCTCTGCGCAAAGACGTGATCGATGGGACCGCAGAGATCGATCATCCCGTCGACGGCATGGACGCCCATCGGCATCAAGCCGCCCAGCGGCGTCTCATTCTTATCGGCACGCCAATGGCTCGGATTGATGAACAGCACATTGGGGAAGGTCATGGTCGCTTCAACGTGCAGGATCGTCCCCAGCTCGCCGCTGCGGATCATCTCACGCAGCTTGTTCATTTCCGGATGCAGGCGGCGATTGTAGCCGAGCGCGAGCGTGACACCGGCCTCGCGGACGGCGGCAACGGCATCTTCCGCCTCGCGCTTGGTCAGCGTAAATGGCTTCTCGCAAAATATGTGCTTCTTCGCCGCCGCGGCGGCGACCACCTGCGCGCCGTGCATCGAATGGGGCGTGGCCAGCACCACCACATCGACGTCGCGGTCGGCGAGCACCGTGTCGTAATCGGGGTGCAAGCGAAGCTCGTGTTTCTTCGCAAACGCTTGCGTTTCCGGCGTGACGGTGCGGGTTGCGCCGGCGACGAAACGGATGGCGTCGCTGTTCTCGGCCGACTCGACGAGCGTCTTGCCCCACCAGCCAAGCCCGACAATGGCTGCCTTGATCATGGACGGAACTCCCTTGGAACGACGGCGCCGGCGATTAGCGATAATAGTGCATCGCCACGACGAGGCAGCAGATCGCCCAGAACACGCAATACTCATTGCCGCCGATGTTCCAGAGCCACTTGCCCTTGGTGACCTTCCACACCGCTCCGGCGGCGACCAGAAGATGCACGAAACCGAGCGCGCCGGCAAAGGCCGGAAAGATCGCAAATATGAGTCCGATGGCGAGACAAATCTCGATCACGCAGGCGGTATACATCCAGGTCGCCGGCGGGTTGAATTTTGCGGCGACAAAAAAGCCGAGCGCCTCGGGCACGAAGAATTTGGCGTAGATATGCGGAATGAAAAACAAGCCGCAAATCAATCGGAGAATATTGATGCCGTGCGTGAGATCGAAGTTTTGCAAATAACGATCGATGTCTGCAATGGTTTCCATGACGTTCCCCCAGCGTTACAAATATGTTCCTTGGCCTGAGATCGATGCGACTGCGAACGCTCGCGCGCGGCCCGTGCGCGCGTCAAGCATCCAGCTCTTTGAAATAGCGGTAGATGCCCCATTGGCTGAATGGAATGCGTCGGGGCGAAGCGAGATAGGCCGCAATGCGCGGACGTTTCGCGACGCGATCGTGTAGCGCGATAAGCCCCGGAATTTTCTTTTCGAATCGCCGCATGTGCTTGGGAAACGCGTAGCGCAGCCCCTCCACGGTTTGAAAAAGTGACAGATCGACATAGCTGAGTTGCCGGCCGACGCAAAACTTGCCGCCGTTCTTCTTAAGCACGCGCTCGAAATAACCCAAATATTTCGGGACACGGTAGCGCCAGAAATCCTTCGTTCGCCGCCGCGCGGCAGACCGTTGCTCCTCGAAATAGAGCCATCCCGATATCGGGTGGTGTGTATCGTGAATCTCGACGACGAGGTCGGAAATCGTCAGCTGCAATTGATGCGCCCATAACCGGCCGGCCTCGTCGCGCGGCGCAAGCCGCAGCCGCGCGCCGAGAAACAATAGAATATTCGCCGTCTGGGCGACGATGGCCTTGCCGGCCTTGAGAAACGGTGGCGCGTAGGGCGGATGCGCGTGCCGCTCTCCGTTCAAGAGCTTCATCATCGCCGGCACGCCGCGTTTGCCGGGCCGGCGCGCTACGTCAAGGTAATCCGCTCCGGCCTCTTCGAGCGCAAGCCGGATAAATTCGCCGCGGCCCTGGATCGAGGGCCAGTAATAGAGCTCATAGCGCATGGCGTTAGCTTTTTTTGTTCATGATCTTTTCCGAAAACCGGTT
>JBAPZR010000975.1:0-2538 GCA_049285335.1 Xanthobacteraceae bacterium
ATGCGGGCCCGCGGTGGTGGCGGGGGCGGCTTCCGCGGTGGCGGCGGGGGTCGCGGTGGCGGGGGCCGTGGCGGACGGCGATCCGATATCAGGCTTAAGCACGACGTGATCCTTCTCGGGCATCTCGACAACGGTCTCGGTTTCTACCGCTTCAGCTACAACGGCAGCAATAAGGCCTATGTCGGCGTGATCGCACAGGAAGTGCAGCAAGTCGTTCCGCAGGCCATTAGCCGCGGGCGCGACGGATACCTACGGGTGAACTACGACGCGCTCGGCGTGAAATTCGAGAGCTATCGCGAGTGGCTCGGGACTGGCGCTAAAATTCCCTAAAAGACTACCTCGATCATCCAAGAGAGCCCCGCGGATCTCGACTCTCGACCACGCCAAAGTGGCTCCAACTAGGTTCCTGGACGCCGTTACAAAAATTACGCGACAAGGGACATGATATGAAGCCCGACTGGAAGATGAAGGAAGGCCTTGCGGCGGGCAAAGGCGCAACTGTGCAGGAGTTTTTTGCGGATATAGCTGGAGACAAATTCGAGATTGATGTCGCTCCATGGGGTGAAGGCCATCTCAGAGTCAACGGGCGCCAAGTAGCTCACATTAACGACGCTAAGGATAGGCGTGGAGCGTTCCGTGAACTTAAAAAGATTGCGGATCGCTTTCTCGACGAAGAGGCCGCCCACAATGATAGTAAGGCAAGCCGCGCAATCATACCTCCCGTTAAGGCGAAACTCCTCGACGGCAAGAAAGGTTTAATCGTAGGAATAGCTAACGAAAATTCCATCGCCTGGGGCTGCGCTAAAGCGTTTCGAGCCCTCGGCGCCGAAGTTGCCGTGACATATCTCAATGACAAAGCCAAAAAATATGTCGAGCCGCTCGCGCGCGCGCTCGCAGCGCCGATCGTCATGCCGCTTGACGTGAATGCATCCGGCCAAATGGAAGCGGTCTTTGACCGCATCGCCAAGCAATGGGGCAAGTTGGATTTCGTCCTGCACTCAATCGCGTTTTCGCCCAAGGACGCCTTACAGGGACGCGTGGTCGACGTTTCGCGCGAAGGCTTTCTAACGACGATGGACGTGTCGTGCTGGACGTTCATCAGGATGGCGCACCTTGCGGAGCCACTTATGCGCAAGGGCGGCACGCTTTTCACGATGACCTATTACGGCAGCCAAATGGTGGTCAAAAACTACAACATCATGGGCGTGGCGAAGGCGGCGCTTGAGAGCGCGGTGCGCTACTTGGCGGCGGAACTGGGTCCGAAGGGCATTCGAGTCCATGCCATCTCTCCGGGGCCGCTCGCGACACGTGCCGCTTCTGGTATTCCGGAATTCGATGCTCTCCTTGATAAAGCAAAAGCGAAGGCCCCGGCACGCAGTCTCGTGAGCATCGATGACGTCGGCGTCGCCACCGCGTTTCTGGCGCATGACGCTGCACGCCTCATCACCGGTGAAACGCTCTATATCGACGGCGGCTACCACATCATCGACTAAGCGTCGGAAATTCGCTGGCCGAGTGTGTGCGAGACGCCAATTCGAGGTGTTTTTTGTACTCAATGCGTTCCAACTTTGAGCTGGGCTGCTCTACCAATCGCGTCCTTGCAGGGTTCGCTCAGAGCGGCGAACCTCACAAGATGTGCCCCGCGCCCAGGCCTGATAGCGGAACACTGCTGCTGAATATCCGACCCGCAGGCGCCGCGCACAGCGGCGATTTTCATGAGCGCGGCTTGGCACGGTTCACTGAAGTCTTGGAAATGTGTCTTAACGCATTCGACGAGCGGATTTGATCTCGACTGGCCAGCCGCGCAGAGCGCCATGACGTCTCGAGTGCATGTCTGTATGACCGGGACATACTGACCAAATGAGGGCGGCACCGAAAGCAGAAAAAACGTTGCAAAAATTAAACACCGCTTTGGCATACGGACCTCTGACCGCTTCCGTCCGCTGATCAATGCGATTCATCTTATGAGCCTCAGGTTACGATTGTACGACATCCCTAATCACTACTATCAGCCATAGCGGCTTCAAACTTTCTCGGGACCGCCGTTCACTGCAATCGCATTTCCGGGATTTGGGCGGGCAATGCCAATTCGGCTTCGGTCGCGGCAATCACCTGCTCGACGGTAACACCGGGTGCCCGCTCTAGCAGAGCTGCGCGACCTTCAGGAAACCCGATGACTGCGAGTTCGCTGACCACCAGGTCGACGGCGCGCGCGGAGGTCAATGGCAGCGCGCATTTATTGACGATCTTTGGCTTCCCTTTCGCGGTGTGTTGCATAGCCACGATTACGCGTTTGGCCCCCGTCACTAAATCCATCGCACCGCCCATTCCAGGCACCATCTTGCCAGGTATCATCCAATTAGCGAGAAGACCGTGCGCATCGACTTGCAGCCCACCCAGCACAGTAATGTCGACATGGCCTCCACGGATGAGACCGAAAGACATCGCACTATCAAATGTGCAGGCTCCTGGCAGCGCAGTAACGGGCCGGCCACCCGCGTCCGTTAGCAGCCGGTGCCCCATTCCCTCTTCCGGTAT
>JBAPZR010000976.1:0-1897 GCA_049285335.1 Xanthobacteraceae bacterium
GCGACATACCGCGCGATTGTTGTCTGCCCGAACGGAACTAAACTCTGTGAACGGCGTCTCGAACGGTTGCAGCGCTCTGGTTCTCAGGTCAAGCACTGCAAGCCGGCCCAGACTGGCCGTAGAATAAGCACAGATGAGCTGATCTGATCCGGCGCACGCGTATGTCGATGCACCAAGATTCCACAGCGGCACGCCGAACTCGGCTGGCATTGGCGCAAGCGGTTCAGATGTCCGCTTGGCAAGATCGAAGCGGTAGAGATTCCACCAGTTGCTGCGGTCGGACACGAAAAAAATCACCCTACCGTCGGGCGACCACTGAGGTTGGAAAATCGATTCCGACAGGCCGCCTGCGATGGTCTGCGCTTCAGATATGTTCCCACCGGCATCGAGTTTGGAGAGATAGAGAGTTGTGCCAATCCAGGGCATGTTGGGATGATTCCAAGCCAGCCAGAGGAGCCAGCGGCCGTCCGGCGACAAACGGGGCGAGGCGAAGAAATCATGTCCTCCAACCAGCACTCGTCCCGAGTCGCTGCCTATTTGCTGGAGATGGACCGCGACAACAGTATTGATCGGCTCTCCGCCCGTGGTGTGATCTTCGCGCACGCCGATCCAGCGTTTGCGCATGTGATCGATGATACCGTCCGCAAACCTCCACTGCCGGTCGCGAACGGCCGGCGCTGGTGTCAAGGGGACAGGGGACGTTGTACCGTTGCTCTGGCAGTAAAGGCGTCCGTCAGCGAAGTTGGAGAAGTAGACGTCGCCATCAGTGACGGTCCATGAAGCGCCGCCGTACTCGTGGACGCGCGTGCGCGCGTTGTAGGGTTTTGGCGTCATGTCTGCGGCATGACCGCCGAGCGAATTGGCCCGTACGACTACCAAACGCCCTAGTTCCTGCGGCCTCCCTTCAAGCCAATAAACGTGCTCACCATCAAGGCGCGGTTCGGACAAGGTAATGGATTGCGCAACGATCATTTCAGAGGTGATTGGTGATTTCCAGGAGCCATATGGTGTGGTCTTGGAAGACATCGCTATTCGCTCAGTTCTCTGATGGCGTAGGGGAGGTTATCAGTTGGAGTCGACTGTGCCGAACGCCGTAGAGCCCATAGGCGCGCCCAGCACCTTCGTCTTTAGCTTTGCCAGAACTTACTCTCTCAGCTAGCAGGGGAGTCGAGCGGCTTTTAGGACCAGTCCGAAATGATTTGGGCCGAGACAACAGAAAAGCACAGGCGTACACTGTTTAATACCGACGCAATTTAAGAAAACATCTTAGGTGGAAATCGCTAGCCGCTTCATGCAATCCAAAGGAGAGCGCTATGGCAAAGAGACATCGCGGCCTTGACGGCCGCCACCGCGACAAAAGCGGCAAAATCGACAAGAAGCACGGTAACACCAGGATAGGCTCGCTGCGGAAAGAATACGGCCCGGGCTTTTGCCAAAGGTCGTCGGAAGGACATGATGCTCAAGACGCTGCTGGAAGAGACCGGCTCGTCCTCGTTGCACGACTATCTACGACAACACCACAGATAATTCACCCATACACGCGGAGCTTGAGCAGCGCCAAATCCCCTGCGCCGTGGGCGACGCTCGCACTTGGAAACACGAACAAGACATGAGCGAGACACGGGAATGTGAAACCCTTTGCCATGGAGTCTAAGCGTCCCGGCGCTATCGTTGGTCGATGACGTGGGAGAGGCGAAAGATCCGAACGGACGATTTGGAAAAGCTGGCCCGCCAAGAAACCGCCCGACGGCTTTTGGAAAGACGAGGAGACAATTGCACTTTGGGGGATATCGAAACTCAGGAGGAGAATTCATGAGCATTCTCGGCAACATCGTATCTTCCATCTTTCACCACGCGTCCACGTCGGCATCGGCGGCCCCGGCCGGCGCGCCGAGCC
>JBAPZR010000977.1:0-2457 GCA_049285335.1 Xanthobacteraceae bacterium
GTTAGATTAGGGTAGCTTTGGTTCGTCGAAGTGAGTGAGCACCGCAGATTAAGGCTCGTTCAACAGGCCGCTATTATTAGCCACCGGCGCGCGGCGCGACTTTTGCGTCGTTCGATTCCTGTAAAACGTACCGATAGTGACACTTCCATCTGCGGGTTCTTCCACCACGGGAGAGAATTGGAAGCCAATGTGCCGTCGGGGGCACTGGGGCATCCAACAGGGCGACGCGGTTCCTGATCGCCTTCTGCACTTTTTCGAGCGAGCCTACGCGCTTCAAAGATGCGGCGTTCGCGATTGTTGAGCACAGAGAGCGCTGAGGCTAGCGCCTTGCGGCTGTGGTCTAATTTGTCGCTCTCGACGAGCACCGTCTCCTGACTGGCGCTTTCGACCAGCCTTTCCTTTCACTCGCCGATATCGCCATCCTCACGGATCGGTGTGTTGAGCGAGGCGTCGCCGCCGAACCAGCGGTTCATGTCGATGACATCCTCCTCGGTTACGCCCAGCTGCTTGGCGATGAGCATGACCTGATTGGGGCGCATGTCGCCCTCTTGCAGCACAGAAATCTTGCTCTTGGCCTTGCGCAAGACGATTTAAAAAGTGCTCCGGTTGCCTGGGGCTGGGGGCGAGAACGGCAACCGGAACTCGTCTGGATTTCGGCATGACGCCGGATCAAGACTCGCTCATTTTGCCGATCTGAGCTGCATCGAGTCTGTTCTATTTTGACCATTCCATCCGCGCCGCACGCGCTATCCTTGAGCGGATCGCCACTGTTATGGAGTTTCACTGATGAATAAATCGTCCGTCGCAGACCGTCTTCGAGTGGAAGTAAAACACCGGTGCCCGGCACCAACTCGATATACTTGGGAAATTTTTCACGAACATGGAGTCCTTCCAGTGGAAGAATCATGCGACCGATTCGGCTCGTGGGAAGAGGCAAGTCAAAATGGCAAGCGTGCGTTGGAGAAACGCCGGAAAAGTGCCGCTCAGTTTATTATTGAGTGAGTTTCCGGACTGACAGTTCCTGCACATAGCCGGGTCGGTTAGTCGCCCGCCGCAACACAATTAATTTCGCCGGCGGTAACCTTGCAATGAGGGGCACCATGAGCATCGACGACAATGCGGCAGCAAAGACGGGCGGACCCATGCGAATCTTTATCTTCAAATCCGAGACAAGTCCCGAGCTCCGGGCGTTCGGCGGCGACCTAGCCGGCACCAGGCTTCCAATTCAGTTCAAGCCGTGGCACGCCGTCGGGTCAATCGCCCCGGAGGGCGAGTTTCCCTACAAGCTGTCGCGCGAATTGATCGAAACGGCCATCAACGATTGCGGCTATCAGCTGTGGCGCATGCGCAAGAAGAGTAAAAGCAGCTGAGGCCGTTATTGGGACCGTAGCGCAGCGTATTGTAGAAGGAGTTCGCAGCACATTACCAAGCTGCCGAACCTCTTGCGGCGACGAACGAGCTGGGGAACCCCGTAAAAATATCTGAGTGTAATGCGGCGCTAACGCACAGGTTCGCGAATTGAACCTATCGGTGCACTACTAGTTGCCGTTCATTAGGCCAAGCCGGGCGGCACCCCCGACAGAATGCCATCCAGCCCAGAAGCCTAAGTGAGGCAACAAACTCCGAACCCCTAAGCGTCTCCCGCTTGGGGCTCTTTTTTATGGCGACGGCGCGTCTAAACTTCCGTCACATGGAAATAAACAGGTGTTGCCTCTTTGCCACTGCAGCGCCATAGCGAGGCACGCGGTGATCCTTACTTGCCTTCTAAGCCAGCTTCCGCGAGCAATCGTCGCGCCGCCGCCAATTGATCCTCGTCGACAAGGATGCGCCGCGGAAAAATACCAATCGAGCCTTCCAGCACGCTCATGTTCTGATCGGCTACCAAGTGATCGATGTGCGCACCCTTGAGCAGCGCCTCGACCGCCGAAATCAGCACGCTATCGTTGGTGCGAATGAGTTCGCGCACGTCCTGCTCCGGCACCTAGCGCCTGCTCACAAGAATAACAATGACCAGATCAGCCGCAAAATCAAATATTGCCACAAGGGACCGGGCAATCTAGGTGATCAATTTTGAACAGACGGCCCCTACCAAGGAGCGCATGTTGCCCTGGCTTTAGGCAGAGGACTGCCATGCTTGATGCATTTCTAACTGCATTTCCGGTCGTTGCCGTCATTGCCGCCTGTGACTTGGCACTCCTGTATGGCGCATTGTGGCTTGGCGCCGAACGAGCCAGCCGATCGGACCGGAGTTGAAAATACCGCTCGTGCGCAAGCTTCCGCGCAGAGCCAAGTTGGTGCGGTAAATCGCGGCCGTTTAGGAGACTACCATGGCAAAAGACAAGCAACCCTTTGAAGCCTTGAGCGCAGTCGAGCAGAATATGGAGAAAGCTCGCGGGGCGATGGATAACTATTTCAGTTTTCTTCAAAACACCATGTCGCCCTATCCTTGGGGTAGCC
>JBAPZR010000978.1:0-6846 GCA_049285335.1 Xanthobacteraceae bacterium
GCAGTTTTGGTAGCAAACAACACTAATCACATTGACTCTATTATTGCGCTGCAACCCTCAATATTTATTTCCAATACGCCTCTGACTGGTAACGTGGGAAGAATAGTTGAGATTTACAATCCAAATCCATGGATGACTTTCGGCGGAATGGGATCACAGAAGCTGATCGGGACAAATATCGAGTACATCGTGAATAACGACTCACATCTGAAAGCGCCGTTCAACCCCGAATTCCGTAACTTGGTGAAAAGCGAGATCGCCAGACTCTCCACTGAACAGCTACCGGAGACTGCGCAGGCACAAACGGCTAAAGCATTTCACCCAACCAAGCCACTTAACTCACCTGAGTAGCCCAAGCCGTATGACAGCCGTGCGGCCCGTCAAGTCGCACTGAGTCATTTTTGGGTCATAAGCGGACATTTCCCTACGTTCGGCTGATGTCCGCTTTACCCCCAAAAGCGGACATTGGGCATCGCTGATCCGCCGGGTGATTTAGACCGCCGTCGCATTCTGTGATTCACCTTGCGTCCGATTTTACACTTTGATATCTGATTTTCGTGTTTTCACAAAACAGTCACAAGGCGTTACAGAAGATGGGTTTTGAAATTGAACGTAAGTTCGTTTTACGTGATAACAGTTGGCGAAATTACGTAATGCGCCACGTTAAAATCCGACAGGCTTATTTGGATTCGGATGCGAACGTATCGATCCGTGTTCGCGTCATCGGAGACAATACCAGCGCGACATTAACTCTCAAAACTCGCTGGTCAAAGCTGAGTCGACGGGAGTTTGAGTACGACATACCGACCGCGGACGCTGAGGAGTTAATATCACTGAGGCAGGGCAACATCATTGAAAAAGTGCGTCATATCATCCCTGCCGGCGACTTGATTTGGGAAATCGATGTGTTTTCGGGTGAAAATCTCGGCTTGGTTATAGCTGAAATCGAACTTCCTAGTCAGGACTATCAGATTGAATTGCCATCTTGGATTGGCGCTGAAGTTACCGGCCAGGATCGCTACTACAACGGCACACTAGCGCAACGTTCCTACCGTTCGTGGTCGCAGCCGAACGCGGCAGTGATCGTCGAATAGGGCGAACTTGAAAGCCACAGTTCACGGCAGCCGACTGACGTCCGCTTTACCTCCGAAAGCGGACATTGCTTGGCACGGCCGGCATGTCCGCTTTACCCCCAAAAGCAGACATCGGCTATTCGATCAACTCGTCGGCACGCAGTTGCAGTTCACGCGAAATCGTGAGCCCGATCGCCTTCGCAGTCTTGAGGTTGATCACCAGCTCGTACTTGGTGGGCGCCTGCACCGGCAGGTTACCCGGCTTTTCTCCCTTCAGGATGCGATCGACATATGACGCAGCTTGCCGGTGCGGGTCGATTGTGTCGAACCCATAAGACGCCAATCCTCCGTTCGTAGCAAAATAACGGAACGGATAGATCGCCGGCAGATGGAGATCAGAAGCCAATGCAATAACCCTGTCCTGGCTGGTCGCAATAAAGGGAAACGGTGCCACGATCAGGCCGCCATTTGGTTCCTTCGCGAAGGCCGTGAGGGCATGCTCGATATCTGCGATGCTTCGCACCGGGGCCGCTGTCACCGTCACGTCCAGCGAGGTCGAAGCTGCTTCAGCAGCGTGCGTAAACGCTAAATTCGCAGATATGTCCGGACTGTACATGAACGCGACTCGTCGTACTTCAGGCGCGATCTCCTTCAGAAGGTCCAGCCATTTTCCGCCGATCGCACTCTCGAAATTCTGGAATCCCGTAATGTTTCCGCCCGGGCGCCCGAGATTGGTAACAAAGCCACTCTCGGCCGGATCGGATGCACCAACAAAAACAATTGGAATGGTTTGCGTCGCTTTCTGCAGTATCGCAACGGCTGGATTGCCCCAGACGACGATTACATCTGGCGCGAGCGCGATTAGTTCTTCAGCCCCCGTGCGGATGCGTCCGGCATCTTGGCCTGTGAAACGGTAATCAAACCGGATGCTACGGTTTTCGATCCAACCGAGTTCATGAAGACGCTGCTTGAACGCTGACAAACGCGCTTTGACCTCAGGTTCGTTATCATTGAACGGTATCAACATGCCGATCTGGCGCGGTCGCTCCGATTGTTGTGCATGGGCCGCAAGCGGCCATGCCACTGCGCCACCGATGAACTCGCGCCGCCTCATTGCCCCTCCCACGTTAGGGAGGCGCATCGTAGCGGGTCAAACTGGGAGGTTGGAAGTGGTCAGGTTGGCGCTGGCAATGTCCGCTTTGGGTCATAAGCGGACATTCTGCGCCGCAGTAAAGAACGCCGTTATTCGGTCACCTCGTCGGCCGCGTTCAATAGGCCAATTAGCACGCTGAGGCCCAGCGCCTTACCTGGCAAAGCAAGGCCTGGAACGAGTCACCGTCATTTCGGCAGGTCGCGTCACTTCCGCTTAGCTCTTAATGGGTGACTCGCAGCAGAGATGCACCGGAACACCTGGTGCCCACGAGCGAGGGACTGTGTATCCTTCTTTCATGACAGCCTTTATCTGCACCGCTTGCGGCACCCAGTATCCGCCCTCCGAAGCTCCGCCCGATGCGTGTCTGATCTGCGCCGACGAGCGGCAGTTCATCCCAGCATCGGGCCAGTCCTGGATCGCGCTGGAGAGGCTACGAAACGCGCACAGCAACAAGTTCCGCCACCTCGCGGCGGGGCTTACAACCATCGAGACCACCCCGACGTTCGGCATCGGCCAACGCGCCATACTTGCGCGCACGCCGGCCGGCAACGTGCTGTGGGACTGCCTCGCGCTGATCGACGAGGCTACAGTCGATCTGCTGAACGGCCTGGGCGGTGTCGCGGGGATCGCGATCTCCCACCCGCACTACTACACCACCATGGTGGAGTGGAGCCGCGCGCTCGGGGGAGTGCCGATCCACCTGCACGCGGCTGATCGTGAATGGGTGATGCGGGCGGACCGCGCGGTACAGTTCTGGGAGGGGGACACCAAGTCAATCGGGTCGGTCCTTACGCTGGTTCGGCTGGGAGGACACTTCGACGGCGGCACCGTCCTGCACTGGGCGGACTGGAGCGAAGGTCGCGGCGTGCTGCTTTCGGGCGACATCCTCCAGGTGGTCCCAAGCGGGCACGTCAGCTTTATGTGGTCCTACCCGAACCTGATCCCGCTCTCCGCCGCCAAGGTTCGGCGTATGGCGGAGATCCTGGAGCCATTCGCATTCGACGCGGTCTACGGCGCATTTTCCGGCCGGGGGCAGATCGATGCGAATGGCAAGCAGGTGGTCGCGGCGTCGGTCGCGCGCTACATCGCGCGGATCAGCGAGACAAGCGAAGTTAGCGTTAAACCCTCAGCGGGGGCCCACCGTGTCGCGCTTTAGTGCCGGCTCAGCTGGTGATGGCTAGTCGAAGGCTTAACGTCTCAAACGGGTGACCGACAAAGGTAATATTCGGAAGATTATTCATGCGAGGTCCGGGTCGGTGCCACTAATGGATAGCAGTTCCGGTTGCAAGCTGAGAACGAAAGCGCATTTCGAATCTTTCAGCTCCGCTCTACTTATAACGTAATCAGTCTTATGATGAGGGATCCCATGGCTGAGAACCCCAAATACGACCTTGTTCTGCGTGGGGGGCGAGTTATTTGCCCGGCGTCCGGCGTTGATGGTGTTCGTGACCTTGCGATCCGCGATGGTCGCATCGCCGCGATCGAAGAGACAGTCCTGCCGTCGAGCGCGCGCGAAACGATCGACGTTTCCGGAAAGCTGGTGCTACCAGGAATGATCGACACCCACGCACACATATATCAGTACGTCACCGGCCGCTTCGGTTTGGACGCCGACATGGTCGGGGTGCGATCCGGCGTCACTACAGTCGTCGACCAGGGTGGCCCCTCCTGTATGACACTTCCGGGATTCCGGCACTTTGTCGTCGAGAAAGTCGAGACGCAGGTTTATGTCTTTCTGTCAGCTTATCTGGTCGGCGGCCTCGAGGGACATTACTACCCCAATCTTTATAGCCCCTCTGGCGTTGACATCGACGCGACGGTTACGTCCGCCAATGCCAACAAAGACATCGTGCGCGGCATCAAGGGTCATGCCGAGATCGGCGGCTTCGCGCGTTGGGGCATTAAAGTGCTGGAAATGTCGGCCGAGATCGGCCGCCGCGCCAATCTTCCGCTTTACGTGCACTTTGGCACGCTCTGGAGCTTGCCCGAGAGCGGCGCCAACGGCGAAGATGCCGACACCATCATGGAGCGGGTCATTCCGGTATTGCGGCCCGGCGACATTCTGGCCCACCCGTTCACCCGCCATCCCGGCGGGTTCGTCAATCGGAAGGGAGAGGTGCACAGCGTTATTCGCGCCGCACTTGACCGCGGGCTAAAGGTCGACGTCGGCCATGGCAGCCATTTCTCCTACCGTGTTGCCCGCAAAGCGCTCGCCGCCGGAATCGTGCCGCATACTCTGGGTGCCGACATGCACGGCTACAACACCGAGGTGCCAGCGCCAGCGGGCACGCCGGCGCAGCACTACGATGACGAGAACCATCCATTCCGTGGCCAGGCTCGCTTTAGCCTGACGCAAGCGATGAGCTCGATGCTGGCGCTCGGTATTCCGCTAGAGGACGTGGTGCCGATGGTGACGTTGCACCCGGCTCAGATGCTCGGGTTGACCGACCGGCTCGGTGCGCTCAAGCCAGGCTACACCGCCGATGTGTCGGCGCTATTCGACGATCGCGGCCGCTTTGTTCTGCGCGACAATGAGAACAACGAGGTGATTACGGAACGACTCTTACGTCCGGCTTTCTGCTTGCGCGCTGGCAAGCGTTTCAACGCCGATGCGCCGATCCTGCCACAGGTGATCGCTGCTTAGCGCAGGTGATTGTTGTTTTCGACGCGACGCATCAATTGATATAGGTCCGTGCACAATCTGCTCTGACTAGTTGCGACTCCAATCTGATCGAGCAATGGACCCCAAAGTCTTTGAGTTTGGATTTCGTTTAGATCTCGGATCAAGTTGCAAGTAAAACGGATATCTGGGCGTTCTCCAGCACGTGTCGGGTTGCGCCACCAAAAATCATCTGTCTCAATCGGCTCTGCGTGTAGGCGCCCTTAATTAAAAGGTCGCAGCCCAACGATTGGGCTGCCGCCAGGATTGCTTGGCCAGTATTTTTGCCATCAAGCCCAACCTTCATCGGCTCCGCCATCTCAGTGCGCTGCGCCGACGAAATCTTGCATTACGCGCGAGCGCGTCACACGCGCCCTACGCGTGGTCGGCGGTGTGTTGCGACTACGGCCGACAAAGCGTGGCACGCCATCGGAAATCACAGCGCCGATCGCGGCAATATCTCCATGCTTGATGGCGGCAAGTGCACTCGATTGCGTGCCGCCATGCGGTGCATCAATCAGGACGATATCGGCATCCTTGCCCGGCGCGATAAACCCGCTGTTGAGGCCGTAGATCCGCGCATTGCTGCCGGTTGCCGCACAGATGAAGCGATCGGCTGTCATCTCGGTGAGGCTCGCAAGATGCGCAATGGTGTAGAGCATACCGAGTGGCATGACGCCGCTACCGGTCGGCGTGTCGGTTGCGATGATAAAACGATCAAACGCACCATGTTTTTCAGCGAGTCGAGCGCACAGAAGTGTAGTGCGCAGATTCCCGGCGGTACAGACCTGCAAGGCGATCTGCGATTCGCAGATCACGCGCTCGAAGTCGGCATCCGGCATGGCGGTTGGACCGCCATTGATGTGAAACGATACATGCGGATGCATCTTGAGCAGATGGTCGCCAGTGATAGCAGCTGAGCCTGGGATGGATGAGCCGCCGGTGTGGCACGTCGTGATCAGGCCGGCTGCTTTTGCGTCACCGACCAGCGGTACATATTCGTAAGCCGTCTTGACCGCGCCGAAGCCGGCCTTGGCGAGCTGAACTCCCTTTTTCGCGAGCTCATCGAAATCGGCGCGGGGGAGCCCCGGTTCCAGAATCACAGAACCAGCGATCACACGCATGCCGCCCGGTCGATAATCGCCGAAGCAGCGCTGCGCCGCGATGGCAAGCGCCTTCACGCCTTCGACGTCGCGCGGTCGGCCCGGCACATGCACTTCCGACGCTGAAATGGCGGTGGTGACGCCACCGTGCAGATAGCTCTCGAGGTAACCGACAGTGCGCTGACGCGGCGTGTAATCGCCGAAAGTGATATGTACGTGCGAATCGATTAGACCGGGGATCGCGGTCATTCCATCTGCGTCGATCACCACGTCAGCATCATTGATTGCGTTATCGCTAGCCCCACCGACACCGATAATCCCGCCGTTATCGATTAAAATTGCGTCGCCGGTGGCAAGCGGGCTGTGCCAGTCACCGGACACGATTGCACCTAAATTGACGATAGCAACTCTCATCCGATCCCTGAGCCCGGGGACGACAGCCTATCACATCTGATGTCCGCTTTACCCCCAAAAGCGGACATCACTGAGCGCGATCGCCATGTCCGCTTTGTGCCAATAGCAGACATGGGCAGGGCGCGATTTGATGTCGGCTAAGTGCCAACGGGCAACGTCCGCCGCGCTACTAACCGTTATGCAATTAGGCTAGTATTCGGAGAGAGCCCGACGCTCTGCAAATCAAAGGTGACGACTATGCCTTCGGCGGGCGCGCAATCAGACAATCACTGACGGTCCGTTGACCTTCTGCATGCCGCGCGGAAGGCTGCTGATGCATCGTGGAGGCAACGTGAAAATTCCCCGCCGAAAGGTGCTGCATCTGGCAGCAGTCGCCGCGGCGCTCCCAGCCGTCTCGCGGATAGCAAGAGGGGAGAGTTATCCGACACGGCAGGTGCATATTAT
>JBAPZR010000979.1:0-9392 GCA_049285335.1 Xanthobacteraceae bacterium
GATGACGACTTCGTGGTGGCGCGCGAAGACGGCGAGCCGATGCGGCCTCACAGCTTCGGCCAGCTCTGGGTCCGGTTCCTGGCGCGTCACGCTCGGTGCCCCGGATCCGGTTCCACGATCTGCGACACGCTCACGCGACGCACCTCCTGGCGTCCGGGGTTCATCCCAAGGTCGCAAGCGAACGGCTGGGGCATTCCAAGGTCGGCATCACGCTCGACCTTTACAGCCACGTGTTGCCGAACATGCAAGAGGATGCAGTCGCCCGGGTTGACGCGGCGCTGCAAGCGGCGCAGACCAAGCCGCGAAAATAAAATGGTAGCAATTCCGGTAGCAAAACCCCTTTTGTTCTGGGGCGGCGCGGGTAAAATTCCAGCCGCCTCAAAGGTTTGCCGCGGTAGCTCAGCCGGTAGAGCAACGCATTCGTAATGCGTGGGTCGGAGGTTCGAATCCTCTCCGCGGCACCAAAAAACAAATCTCCGGCCCGGAGACATGGCTGACAGAACGTACCTGAGACAAGCCGCTGGAAGAGTTCTGTCCACCCACCCGTCATGCGTGGGTCGGAGGTTCGAATCCTCTCCGGGGCACCAACAACAAAATCCCAAAACAACGGCATTCGAGGCGATCGGCAGCGCTTGCGCCGCAATCGGTGGAGATAGCGCCAAACACGAAAGCTTAGCGACGATCCTCAAATAACGGCGCGCGGGCCCGTACACGGATCGCCGCTTAAAATCTCGACAGAGGAGCACGCAGTCATGCAAAAGACGGCCGGCGGGAAGGATCCGCAACCGATCCAAGACGATCGCGGAGCGACAATCCTTGGCCCCCGCAACGTTCCGCTCGAGCGCGAAAATCCCGATCAGCTGGCGGCGCCCTATACGGATTCCGGCACCATCCCCAACCTCAAATTCTCCTTCGCCACCGCGCACAATCGGCTCCTTGACGGCGGCTGGGCCCGCGAGGTCACGGTGCGCGAACTGCCGGTCGCGAGCGAGCTTTCAGGCGTCAACATGCGCCTCAAGCCCGGCGCGATTCGCGAGATGCATTGGCACAAGGAAGCGGAATGGGCCTACATGCTCGCCGGCCGCGCCCGCATCACCGCCGTCGACGAAAAGGGACGCACCTTTATCGACGATGTCGGCGTGGGCGATCTGTGGAATTTTCCCTCCGCCATTCCGCATTCGATCCAGGGTCTCGAGGAAGGTTGCGAATTCCTTTTGGTTTTCGACAGCGGCAGCTTTTCGGAAAACGAGACCTTTTTGATCACGGACCTGTTCGCCCACATGCCCCGCGAGGTTCTGGCGAAGAATTTCGGCGTACCGCAAACTGCATTTGCCAACATCCCGCTCGACTACGAGCACGAATCGCTACATCTTTGCCGGGCAAGTGCCCGGGCCGAAGGCCTCCGATATCGTGCAGTCAGCCGCCGGCATCGTGCCGCACACTTACAGTCATCGCATGATGGCGCAGGAGCCGATCGTGACCGCGGGCGGATGGGTGCGCATCACGGACTCCACCAATTTCCCGGCGGCGTCCACGATCGCGGCGCTCTGGTGAATGTCGAGCCGGGCGCGATGCGCGAACTGCACTGGCACGAGCACGACGAATGGCAATATTACATTTGCGGCCGCGGGCGCATGACGGTCTTCGCATCGGGCGGCAAGGCGCGGACGTTCGACTACCAGGCCGGCGACGTCGGTTACGTTCCGCACGGCATGGCGCACTACGTCGAGAATCTCGGCGCCGAGCCGCTGTGCTTTCTGGAAATGTTCCGCAGTTCTCGGTTCATGGACATTTCGCTCAACCAATGGATGGCGCTCACGCCGCCCGAGCTGGTGCAGGCTCACTTGAATCTCGACCGGCAGACAATGGCGGCGCTGCGAAAAGACAAACCGATCATCGTGAAATAGCGGGCGCGAGGCGATAAATTCAGCTCTCGCCGGTTTTTCATCCTGAAAGCTTGGAAGACGCGCGTTGGACGATCCTGGCGCATAGGTGAGAAGCGCGACGCTGCGATGACGAAATCGATTGCATCCCACGCCGATGAAATTGCTATTGTTCCTTCAGGGTCGGTTCTTTGAGGGAGAACGTCTTGCCAGCGATGTCCGGAAAGCGCGCCTTTCTCGAATTGCTCAAGCAGGAGGGCGTCGAGATTTTGTTCGGCAATCCGGGCACCACCGAATTGCCGCTGATGGACGCGCTCGCGGTCGACAACGAACTGCGCTACGTGCTGGGCCTGCAGGAGGCGACCGTGATCGGCATGGCCGACGGCTACGCGCAGGCGTCGGGCAAGCTCGCGGTGGTCAACCTTTCACGTCACGCCGGGCCTCGGCAATGCCATGGGCATGCTCTACGACGCGCAGAAGGCCGGCAGCCCGATCCTGGTCACCGCTGGACAGCACGACCAGGACTTCAACGCAACCGAGCCGATCCTGTGGGCTGACCTGCCGCCGATCGCGCGGCCGCTCGTCAAGTGGTCCGCCGAGGTCCACCGCCTCGCCGACCTGCCGCGGCTCGTGCATCGCGCGGCGAAGACCGCGCTCGCGCCGCCGAGCGGGCCGGTCTTCTTGTCACTGCCCGGAGACATTCTCAAAGCCGAGGGCGAGCTCGACCTTTTGGCGCCGACGCGGGTCGCGGCCAATCTGCGCGGCGATCCGGCGGCCGTGGAAGAGGCCGCGGCGATCCTGGCGCAGGCCAAGCGTCCGCTGATCGTCGCCGGCGATGCCGTGGCGCGCAGCAAGGCGCATGCCGAACTGATCGAGCTTGCTGAACTCATCGGCGCCCCGGTCTATAGCGAGCTCGTGCCGTCGACCGCCTCGTTCCCGGCGTCGCATCCGCTGTTTCGCGGCGGCATGACCCGCATGCAAGGGTCGATACGAAAAATCCTCGAACAATATGATGTCTTGTTCTCGGTCGGAGGCGATCTGTTCACGCTGTCGCTGCCGTCCGACATCGAGCCGATGCCGAAAGACCTGACGCTCGTTCATCTCGATAACGATGCGTGGGAGCTCGGCAAAAATTATCCACCACAAGTCGCGATCCTCGGCGATCCGAAGGCGACGCTGCCCGATATCGTCAAGGCCGTGCGCGAGCGCATGTCGAGCGGAGCGCGCGCCGCCGCGCGCGAGCGGCTCGAAGCCGCCAAAGCGGCGACGCTCGCCGAACGCGAGGCGCTCAAGGCCAAAGCCCGCGAAATGGCGGGAGCGACGCCGCTGCAGCCCCTGTCCTTGCTCGCCGCTATCGGCGAGACCTTGCCCAAGGACGCCGTCGTGATCGACGAAACGATTTCTTCGGGCGTCGGCATTCGCTCGCTCATTCGCAGCGACGATCCGCAGAGCTTTTACGGGCTGCGCGGCGGCGGCATCGGCTGGGGCCTGCCGGCCGCGCTTGGTGTCAAGCTCGCTTTGCCCGAACGGCCGGTGGTGGCGCTCGTCGGCGACGGCAGCGCCATGTATACCTGTCAGGCGCTGTGGACCGCCGCGCACGATCGCATCGCGGGCTTGCCGCGCAGGTCGATCGCTTCGTCGGCATGGAACTCACCGATCCCGCGATCGACTATGTCGGCCTGGCGCGCTCGCTCGGCGTCGCCGCTGAACGCGCAAAGAGCGTGCACGACGTCACCGATCTCATCGCCGAAGGCATCAAGAGCAACGCGCCGCTTCTCATCGACGTGCCGGTCGACCGCAATTACAAGCCGGTTTGATTCGTTTTTGTAACGGCGTCACTGGGGGCGCGGGCTCGGCCCGCGAACCGCTATGTCAACGCCATATCGGCGAAGATTTTGTAGCTCTGCGATTTCGGCTTGGTCTTATCTTGTTCGTTGAGATATTCGATCGAACTTTTTCCGAGACAGGCGCGCGGCAAGATCATGACGCGGATGAAGCGTGTCGGGCGGTCCGCCGCCTGAGCGAAGACGCCGTCGGGGCCGGTTTCGTACCATGCGCCGCCTGGACCATAGGACACGGAGTGGCCGCGTGTATCGATGCGGATGCCGCCTTCGATCAGGCAGCGGATGCCCGGTCCTTGATGGCGATGCAGATAAGCGCAACCGCCCGGCGGAAAGGCAACGCTGTCGCCGCGCAAAAGAAGCGCGCCCCGCGGAAGCGTCTGCAGCGGCGCGGCGAGCTTCTGGCGCGAAACGACGCCGCGGCCGTCCTCCGCCGGCGCCGCATTGGCGGTCGCGCGCGAATCCCGATCGGCCAAATCGGCCAAGAATTCCCAGCGCCAAAGCGTCGCGCCGCTCTCGCCCGCCTTGACCGTCACCGCGCCTTCGCCGCTGAACGTCTCCTCATCGCGCAGGACGCGGTCCGCGATCGCGATCGCGCCGTGGACGACAAAGATCATGCGCGGATGCGCCGGCAAGACCATTTCACCGTCGTTCGACACCACATCCTCGCAAAGCCGCAGCGTCGGAAGCATTATGTTCTCCATGGACGATCAAATCGGACTATCAAATCGGACCGTCAAAATCCAAACACGTAAAGCCTCGTGAGCGTCGACCCTCTTAGGCGCGCCGGCAACGGGTTTACACCCGCGCGCGCCGGCTGCTAAATCGCCGCCGCCACATGAGCCAACGCACCACGCCGCCGTTTCGCGCCGACCATGTCGGCAGCCTTCTCCGCACCTCAAAACTACGGGAGGCACGGGAAAAACACGCGCGCGGCGAGATTACTTCCGAAGCCTTCGCGGCCATCGAGAATCGCGAGGTCGAAGGCGTCATTAGCAAACAGCAAGCGGTGGGGCTGAAATCCATCACCGACGGCGAATACCGGCGCATGTCGTGGAACATCGATTTCCTCGAACGGCTCGACAATGTCGAGTCCTATGCCGGCGAACGCAAGATCAAGTTTCAAACAAGCGGCCCGCAGCCGCGGCCGATCCTGCTGCGCGTCATCGGCAAGCTCGGCGGCTACAAGCCGCATCCGATGATCGACCATTTCAAATTCCTGCAGGCGCACGCCGCCGCGACCCCAAAAGTGACCATCCCCTCGCCGTCGTCGTTGCATTTTCGCTACGGCCGCGACGCCGTTCCGGAAACGCTCTATCCGACGATGGACGATTTCTATCGCGACCTCGGCCAATCCTATCGCAAAGCGGTGCGCGCCTTCGCCGATGCCGGCTGCCGTTATCTACAGTTCGACGAAGTCAACCTCGCCTATTTGTGCGATCCGTCCTTGCGCAAAGTGATTTCCGATCGCGGCGAAGACCCCGAGGCGCTGCCGGCGGCCTATGCCGGGATGATCAACGCCGCGATCGCCGACATTCCCGCCGGCATGACGATCACCATGCACCTTTGCCGCGGAAACTTTCGCTCGAACTTCGTCGCCAGCGGCGGCTACGAGCCGGTGGCGGAGCTCTTGTTCAATACCATCAACGTGCACGGCTATTTCATGGAGTACGACACCGCGCGCGCCGGCGGCTTCGAACCGTTGCGTCTCGTGCCGAAGGAAAAAACGGTCGTGCTTGGTCTCGTGACGACCAAAAGCGGCGCGCTGGAAAACAAAGACGACATCAAACGGCGTATCGAACAAGCGACGAAATTCATCGATCTCGATCGGCTGTGCCTGTCGCCGCAATGCGGCTTCGCCTCGAGCGAAGAAGGTAATGTTCTGGCCGATGACGAGCAATGGGCGAAGCTGCGCGTGATCGTCGAGATCGCCGACGAGGTGTGGGGGTGATGGAGCAAAAACAATGACGCAACGGACGAAGCCGCCGTTTCGCGCCGATCATGTCGGCAGCTTGCTGCGGCCCGCCGCGCTGAAAGCGGCGCGCGAGCGGCGCGCCAAGGGCGAGATCGGCGCCGACGAACTCAAAGCGGTCGAGGATCGCGAGATCAAAGAGGTCATCAAGAAACAGGAAGCGGCCGGATTGGCGTCGATAACGGATGGCGAGTTCCGCCGGTCGTGGTGGCATCTCGATTTCCTGTGGGGCCTCGACGGAGTCGAGCGTCATGTTATGGACGCCGGCATCGCGTTTGCCGCGGTGACGACGCGCAATGAAGGCGTGCAGGTCACCGGCAAAATCGGTTTTTCCGGCCATCCGATGATCGAGCACTTCAAATTCGTCAAAGCCAACACCAGCCGCACGCCAAAGATGACCATTCCAGCGCCGTCGGCGCTCTACGGCCGGCCGCTCGCCACTCCGATCGACAAATCGGTCTATCCGAAGCTCGATGCTTTCTTCGATGATCTCGGGCAGGCTTACAAAAAAGCGGTGCGCGCCTTCGCCGACGCCGGCTGTCGTTATTTGCAGCTCGACGAGGTCTTCATCGCCATGCTGTGCGATCCCAACTATCGCCGGCAGATGACGGACCGCGGCGACGATCCGACGGCGCTCGGCACCATCTACGGCGACCTGATCAACGTGGCGATTTCCGATATTCCGTCCGACATGACGGTGACGATGCATCTATGCCGCGGCAACTACAAATCGACCTTCATGGGGACCGGAGGCTACGACGCGATGCAAGAGGTGCTGTTCGATCGCATCAAGGTGCACGGCTATTTCATGGAATACGACACCGCGCGCGCCGGTGGGTTCGAGCCGCTGCAACGGCTGCACAAGGACCGCCTCGCGGTACTCGGATTGGTCACGACCAAGACCGGCGCGCTGGAATCGAAGGATGCGATCAAGCGCCGGATCGCGGAAGCCTCGCACTCCGCCGATCTCGACCGACTTTGCCTCTCGCCGCAGTGCGGCTTCGCCTCGACCGAGGAAGGCAATATCCTCGCCGAGGACGAACAATGGGCGAAGCTTAGAATGATCGGCGACATCGCGCGCGAGGTTTGGGGTTAGTCCTTCCCTTGCGTCATTATAGATTTCTCCTCCTGAAAAGGGGGGAGCGCGAATACGGACCTAGAGGGGGCAGGGAATGCCGAACATCGTTGCCGGCAAAGTCGCCATCGTTACCGGCGCGGGACGGGGCATCGGACGGAGCATTGCGCTGCTGCTGGCGCAGGAAGGCGCGCGCGTCGTCGTTTGCGACATCGGCGCGAGCCTCGACGGCGCCGGCGCTGATGCCGGTCCGGCGCAAGCGGTGGTCGAAGACATCAAGAAAGTCGGCGGCGATGCGATAGCCTCGACGCTGTCGATTAGCGAGCCGGGCAATGCCGATAAAATGGTGGCCGCGGCGCTCGAACGCTTCGGGCGCGTCGACATCCTCGTCAACAATGCCGGCATCCTGCGCGACCGTATCTTTCATCGCATGAGCTGGTCCGACTGGACGGACGTCATCGCCGTGCACCTAAACGGCAGCTTCGCCATGAGCCGCGCCTGCGCCGCGCATTTCCGCGAGCAGAATTCCGGCAGCTTCGTACACATGACCTCGACGTCGGGGCTGATCGGCAATTTCGGCCAGGCCAATTACATGGCGGCGAAGATGGGCATCGTCGGATTATCGCGCGGCATCGCGCTCGACATGGCGCGATTTAATGTCCGCTCGAACTGCATCGCGCCGTTTGCCTGGACGCGCATGATCGATTCGATCTCGGCGGAAACCGAAGAAGAAAAAGCGCGCGTCGAGCGCTTTCGCGAAATGACGCCGGAGAAGATCGCGCCGCTTGTCGTCTATCTTGCCTCCGACCACGCGGCTGGGATCAGCGGTCAAATCTTTTCGGTCCGCAACAACGAAATCTATTTGTTCGGCCAGACCCGCCCGATCCGCACGCTGCATCGCTCCGACGGCTGGACGCCGGAAAAGCTTGACGCGCAATTGAAGGGCGCGTTCGCCGCCTCGTTCACGCCGCTCGACCGATCCGGCGATGTGTTCTCGTGGGACCCGATATGAGGCATGCCGCCCAAATCAAAATGATTTTAGATTGAATCGGCATTTCGCTTTAGAGTTGTTTGACCATGACCTTTTCCGAAAACCGGTACCCACCCCCCGATCGAGGTCGGGGCAGGCTTTTTATCATGCTCTATCACCCTTTCGAGTGACCGATGACGATCTCTTACGAAAAACTGATGGCGCTTGAGGTTCCGCCGGCGGAGCAGAGCTACGGCCCGAAGGATTGCATTCTTTACGCGCTCGGCATCGGGCTCGGCCATGATCCCATGAACGAGGAGGAGCTCGCCTTCGTTTACGAGAAGGATTTGAAGGTGCTGCCGACCATGGGAGCAGTGCTCGGCCACCCGGGCTTTTGGGCGCGCGAGCACGACACCGGCATCGATTGGCTCAAGATCGTCAACGGCGAACAGGGCGTCACCGTGCACCGGCCGCTCGCCAAGGAGGGCACCGTGGTCGGTCGCCTGCGCATCGTCGAGGTAATCGACAAAGGTCCCGGCAAGGGAGCGCTCGTGCTCAGCGAACGTAAGGTGACTGATAAAGCAACCGGCGCGCCGATCGCGACCGTGACGCAGACGACGTTCTGCCGCGCCGACGGCGGGTTCGGCGGTCCGCCGCGTGTGGCGCCGGCGCCGCATCCCATCCCGGACCGACCGGCGGATGCGGTTTGTGATCTCGCGACGCGCCCCGAAGCCGCCTTGATCTATCGCCTGAGCGGCGACCGCAATCCGCTGCACGCCGATCCCGTGGTGGCAAAACAGGCCGGCTATCCGCGGCCGATCATGCACGGGCTTGGCAATTTCGGCATTGCCGGCCACGCAGTGTTGAAAACCTTCTGCGGCTACGACCCGCAAAAACTCATCGCGTTTGCCTGCCGTTTTTCTGCGCCGGTGTTTCCTGGCGAGACGCTGCGCACCGAGATGTGGCGCGACGGCAGCGTGGTAAGTTTTCGCTCGCGCGTCGTCGAACGCGACCTTATCGCCGTCAATAACGGCCGGGCCGAGCTGCGAGTGTGATAGTTTCTCTGGCATGACACCGAATGCGACCCCGAATGCGGCCGAGAATGCGGCTGAAGGCGATCTGACGCCGATCCGCGAATCGGTCCGCGCGCTGTGCGCGAATTTTCCTGGTGAATATTGGCGCGCGCTCGATCGCACGCGCGCCTATCCGGAGGAGTTCGTCACCGCTTTGACCAAGGCGGGCTTTCTCGCCGCGCTGATCCCGGAGGAGTATGGCGGCAGCGGACTCTCCATGACCGCCGCCGCGGCGATCATGGAAGAAATCCAGGCCTGCGGCTGCAACGGCGCCACCTGTCACGCCCAGATGTACACGATGGGCACTGTGCTTCGGCACGGCAGCGCGGACCAGAAAAAGCGCTATCTGCCCGCAATCGCCCGCGGCGAACTGCGCCTGCAAGCCTTCGGCGTCACCGAGCCGACTTCAGGCACCGACACGCTGTCGCTGCGCACGACCGCGGTGCGCGACGGCGATCATTTCGTCGTCAACGGGCAGAAAATCTGGACCTCGCGCGCCGAACATTCCGACCTTCTGCTTCTGCTCGCCCGCACCACGCCGCGCGAGCAAGCCAAGTCGCGCACCGGAGGGCTGACGG
>JBAPZR010000980.1:0-12901 GCA_049285335.1 Xanthobacteraceae bacterium
CGGTCGAGCGCGACTATGTCCGGCCCGAGGTCGATAACAGCCTCGCTTTCGCGATCACCGGCGGCCGGCATCCGGTCGTCGAACGGCTCGCGACCGACGGCGGCCCGTTCATCGCCAACGACTGCGATCTGTCACCGCCCGCGTGCACCGAGGCCGGCCGCATCTGGATTGTGACCGGCCCGAATATGGCCGGCAAATCTACGTTTCTTCGCCAGAACGCGCTGATCGCCATCCTCGCGCAAATGGGCAGTTTCGTCCCGGCCCGCTCCGCTCATATCGGCGTTGTCGACCGGCTGTTCTCGCGCGTCGGCGCCGCCGACGATCTGGCGCGGGGACACTCGACTTTCATGGTCGAAATGGTCGAGACGGCGGCGATTCTCAATCAGGCCGGCGAACGCGCGCTTGTCATTCTCGATGAGATCGGCCGCGGCACCGCGACTTTCGACGGCTTGTCGATTGCCTGGGCGACCATCGAGCATTTGCACGACAGCAATCGCTGTCGCGCGCTGTTCGCGACCCACTTCCACGAAATGACCGCGCTCGCGGCGAAACTCCCGCGATTGCATAACGCCACCATGCGCGTGAAGGAATGGCAGGGCGACGTGGTGTTCCTGCATGAAGTGGTGCCCGGCGCCGCGGATCGCTCCTACGGCATTCAAGTGGCGAAGCTTGCCGGCCTGCCGCCGAGCGTCGTCGCGCGCGCCAAGGTCGTGCTGGCGCAGATCGAGGCTGAAGATCGCGTTTCGCCGGCGCGCCGGCTGATCGACGATCTGCCGCTCTTCGCCGCGGCGCGGCCCGCAATTGCCGCCGTACAGGAAGACATCGCCTTTGCCGACCTCACGGCCGATTTGGTCACTGCGATCGAAGCGCTTCATCCCGATGAAATGTCGCCGCGCGACGCGCTCGAGGCGCTTTATGCTCTTAAGACGAAACTCGCTAAAGCGAAGTGATTTTAGGTTGATTCGGTATTTCGCTTTAGCTTGTTGTTTGAGCATGATCCCTTCCGAAAACCGGTACCCACTTTTCGGGATCATGCTCCGATAGCCAGATCGTAGCGCGCTATATCTTTCTATGTTCGCGCGCGAGCGTTTGGCGGCGCACCAGAAACAGGAGGCCGCTCCAGCCGACCGCGATCAAAAGCCCGATGGCCAATGCCCACCAGGAGCCGAGCGGCTCGGCGAGATAGTGCACGGCCACAAAGCTCAGCGTGAGACCGATAAAGGCAACTTGCGCGTAGGCCACCATACTTGCGGTCGCCTTGCCGCCTACGCGCGGATGCAGAATCACAATCGAGCTGCAAAAAATAATCGGAAACAGCGCGAACATTCCCGAGGCGAATGAGCCGATGCTGTAGCTTGCCGTGGTCACCGCGGCGACCACGACGGCGGCCGCCAGCGCGCGCAGCGGAATGTCGAACGCGGTGCGCAGGAATTGCTTGGGCGGCCCCGAGATTCGATAGCGCCAACTCAAGGGAATGGTGACCGCGAAGACCGCGGCATTGAGCGCGACCGCGCCGCGCGGGCTAAAATCAAATTGGCGCAATACCGCCGTGACCGCAAACCAGGCCGCCAGCGCGACACCGAGGCTCACGACGAGACCGCGACGCTGCGCCAAGACTGCATAGACCGCGCCGAAGATCGAGACCGCCGCGCCGGTCGCGATGCTGCCGACGGCGCTTGCGGCGATGAAGGCCGGCGGATGCTCGATCGCGAGGATGACGTAGGCCGCGCCGGCCGCGGTCGGCAGCGCGGCGATCAGCGCGCCGACGAACGGCCCAGTGCGCTCGACCACGATAGATGTGATGACGACCACGGTTGCCGTCAGCGCCATCTTCAGGGCGAGTTCGAGCCAGAACGCGAGGGCGGATGACGTCATGGTCGGACGACTATCGTGGCGGTTGGCGGAAAGTCTCGCCGGCGCGGCCAAAGGGAAGTTTTTTCTCCAATTGGACGCCGCCGTCGTGTTAATCGGAAGGAAGCTCCTTGCAGCCCTCAAGATAAGAAATATTTTGCTTTGAGGCTGGACGTTACGATCCTGCCGCCAGGGATCACGATGACACCGCGCGCCCGCTCCGCTAAGCCTATCACATGTTGGACACTCAGCGCCCGCACCGCGCCGGCGGCGACCTGATCGATCCGGAGGCGATTATCGCCGAGCTCAAGACGCTCGCCGAGCGCCATGCCGGCCGTGAGCACGATCTGCGCGCCGCCGTCGCCCAATGCCTCAAAGCCGCGCTGACGCGGGCGCGGGCGCGCGCCGAAGAATTGCTGCTCAAGGACCGGCACGGAAGGCGATGCGCCGAGCGGCTATGCCAGATGCAGGACGAAATCATCCGCATCCTGTTTGAATTCGCCGGCAACGAACTTTATCTGACGCGGGTGCCGTCCGAGGCCGAACACATGGCGGTGATCGCAACCGGCGGTTACGGCCGCGGCCTGTTGGCACCGGGTTCGGACATCGATCTCTTGTTCATTCTCCCCTACAAGCAGACCGCATGGGGCGAGTCGGTCGCCGAGGCGCTGCTTTATTGTTTGTGGGACATGGGACTGAGGGTCGGTCACGCGACGCGTTCGGTCGACGAATCGATTCGCCTCGCCAAGGCCGACATGACGATCCGCACCGCGCTTCTTGAATCGCGGTACCTATTCGGCGACGCCGGGCTCTACAAAGAGCTGACCACGCGCTTCGACAAGGAAGTGGCGAACGGCACCGCGGCGGAATTCGTCACCGCCAAGCTAGCCGAACGGGAGGAACGGCTTCGCCGCGCCGGCCAGTCGCGCTACCTCGTCGAACCCAACGTCAAGGACGGTAAGGGCGGGCTTCGCGACCTGCACACCTTGTTCTGGATCGCCAAATACGTCTATCGCGTCCGCGAACCCGAAGAGCTGATCGACCGCGGCGTATTCGACCGCGACGAATACAATACGTTCCGCCGCTGTGAAGACTTCTTATGGTCGGTCCGCTGCAACATGCATTTTCTCGCCGGTCGCGCGGAGGAACGGCTGTCGTTCGACATCCAGCGCGATATCGCGGTGCGCCTCGGCTACACGACGCATCCCGGCCTGCGCGACGTCGAACGCTTCATGAAGCATTACTTTCTCACCGCCAAGCATGTCGGCGACCTCACGGCGATCCTCTGCGCCGGCCTCGAAGAGCGCCAAGCCAAGCCGGCACCGGTTTTGAACCGCCTGATGGCGCGCTTTCGCTCGGCGCCGGCGCCCACGAAATTGAGCGGCACCGACGATTTCGTCGTCGACAACAACCGCATCAATATCGCCCGCGCCGACGTATTCAAGCGTGATCCGGTCAACCTGATCCGGATATTCCGGCTCGCGCAGCAGCACGACCTCGCCTTCCATCCCGAGGCGATGCGCATCGCGACGCGCTCGCTCAATCTGATCGACAAGCAGATCCGGGAGAATACCGAGGCAAACCGGCTGTTCCTCGAAATCCTGACCTCGGAAAATGCCGCCGAGATCGTCTTGCGGCGCATGAACGAGGTCGGCGTGCTCGGCGCTTTCGTGCACTCGTTCGGACGCATTGTCGCGATGATGCAGTTCAATATGTACCACCACTACACCGTGGACGAGCACCTGATCCGCTGCATCGGCGCGCTCAACGAGATCGCGCGCGGCGAGAGTCCCGAAGTGTCGCTGGCGAGCGAATTGATCAAGACGATCCAGCCGCAGCATCGCCAGGTGCTTTGCGTCGCGATGTTCCTGCACGATATCGCCAAGGGACGTATCGAGGACCATTCGATCGCCGGTGCGCGCCTTGCTCGCCGGCTTGGCCCGCGGCTCGGCTTAAGCGCGGCCGACACCGAGCTCGTCGCCTGGCTGGTCGAAGTTCATCTCGTGATGTCGACGGTGGCACAATCGCGCGACCTCTCCGATCGCAAGACCATCGAGAATTTCGCCGCGGTCGTGCAGTCGCTGGAACGGCTAAAGCTCCTGACGATCCTCACCACCGCCGACATCCGCGCGGTCGGTCCCGGCGTTTGGAATGGTTGGAAGGCGCAGCTGATGCGCACGCTCTATTATGAAACCGAACCGGTGCTCACGGGCGGCTTCTCCGAAGTCAACCGCGCGCAGCGCGTCGCCGTGGCGCAGGCCGAATTCCGCGCTTCCCTCGCCGAATGGCCGGCCGAGGCGCTCGATGCCTATATGGAGCGGCTCTACCCCGCTTACTGGCTCAAGGTCGATCTGCCGCACAAGCTTGACCACGCCCGCTTCGTGCGCGCCACCGAAGCGGCCGGCAAGAAGCTCGCGACCAGCGTCGGCTTCGATGCGGCACGCGGCGTCACCGAACTTACCGTGTTCGCTCCCGATCATCCCTGGCTGTTGTCGATCATCGCCGGCGCCTGCGCACTTGCCGGCGCCAATATTGTCGACGCGCAGATCTACACGACCACCGACGGGCTCGCGCTCGACACGATCGCAGTATCCCGCGAATTCGACGAGGACAAGGATGAGGCCCGGCGCGCCGCGCGCATCGGGGAGGCCATCGAGAAGGCGCTGCGCGGCGAGCTCAAACTGCCCGAAATCGTCGCCAAACGCTCCCCGCCGAAGGGACGCCTCAGGGCATTCGCCATCGAACCGGAAGTCAGCGTCAATAATCAATGGTCGAACCGCTATACGGTGGTCGAAGTCACCGGGCTCGATCGGCCGGGTCTGCTCTATGAGCTGACCACGACGCTGTCGAAGCTCAACCTGAATATCGCCTCGGCCCACGTCGCGACCTTCGGCGAGCGGGTCGTCGACGTTTTTTACGTGACCGACCTCCTTGGTGCGCAGGTTACGGCGCCGGCGCGGCAGGTCGCGATCAAGCAGCCCCTCTTGGCGCTGTTCACCGCGCCGGCAAGCGAGCCCAAACCGACCAAAGCCGCGGCGGGGTAAGACTCACAAAAGCGTTCGGGGAAAGCCGTCGACTACAACGGCTACCTTATTTTCCGAGACGGCGCGAAGTGATCGCCATGGTTATGTCTCTTGACCAGGCCGGCCCTTCTCACTCACTTCTGCGTTGACCGGAATCGGTCCGAAACCGTCTGGCCTCCGGGTCTCCGCCTGCGCCCGGTAACCGCGCCTTAAACGCCGCCCTTTACCGTGATTTGCGCGCATTTTCCGCGCTGGGGACGGGATATGGCGTGGCGGGAAGGACGAAAGCGCTCCGGCGAGCCGAGCCTCGATGTGCGCCTGTTGCCGCACGACCGCACCGGCGGCCCTGGCAGGAGTCCGGCTAGACGCGGAGTCCTTGGCGGGTGGCGCAGTAGCGAGGGACCGGCGCGCCAGGCGCGCAAACGCAAGCAGAGCGGCAAGAGGCGCTCGCTCCTTGGTCGCGCGTTCTACTGGGGCGCGGTACTCGCGCTTTGGGGGGTGGTCGTCGTCATCGGCGTGCTGGTCTGGATCGGCATCCACCTGCCGCCGATCCAGTCGCTCGAAATCCCCAAGCGCCCACCATCGGTGCTCATTCTCGGCGACAATGGCGCGACGCTGACGACGCGCGGCGACATGGGCGGCGCGGCGGTGCCACTTTCGGAACTGCCGGACTACGTTCCCAATGCCTTTGTCGCCATCGAGGACCGCCGCTTCTATTCGCACCACGGCGTCGACCCGCTCGGCATCGCCCGGGCGCTCGTCGCCGACGTCATCCGGCACGGTGCCTCGCAGGGCGGCTCGACCATCACCCAGCAACTCGCGAAGAATTTGTTTCTGACTCAGGAACGTACCGTCACACGCAAGCTCCAGGAAATCGTGCTGGCGCTCTGGCTCGAACATAAGTTCAGCAAGTCGCAAATTCTGGAGCTTTATCTCAATCGCGTCTATTTCGGCTCCGGCGCTTATGGCATCGAAGCCGCGGCGCAACGTTATTTCGGCAAATCGGCGCGGCAATTGACACTGGCCGAGGCGGCGATGCTGGCCGGCCTCGTGCAGGCGCCGTCGCGGCTTGCACCCAACCACAATCCGGAAGGCGCCAAGCGCCGCGCCGCGATCGTCATCGCCGACATGACGGAATTGAAAATGATCAACGGCGCCGCCTCGAGGCAGGCGCTGGCCCACCCCGCGCGTGCGGTAAAGCCTCCCGCCGCCGGCTCAGTCAATTACGTCGCCGACTGGGTGATGGACGCGGTCGACGATCTCATCGGCAATATCGACCGCGATATCGTCGTCGAAACCACCATCGACCCGGCGCTGCAAGGCGCCGCCGAGCATGCTCTTGTCGACATGCTCAATCAGAAGGGCGACAAGCTCAATATTGCCGAAGGCGCGCTGGTGGCGATGACGCCGGACGGCGTGGTGCGGGCGCTGGTCGGCGGACGCGATTATAGCGAGAGCCAATTCAATCGCGCCATCGACGCCAAACGGCAGCCTGGTTCGGCGTTCAAGCCCTTCGTCTATCTCACCGCCCTCGAACACGGGCTGACGCCCGACTCCGTGCGCGAGGATGCGCCGATTTCGGTGAAAGGCTGGCGGCCGGAAAATTTCGAGCGGCAATATCTCGGCCCGGTGACGTTACGACAGGCGCTTGCCGAGTCGCTCAACACGGTATCGGTGCGTTTGACGCTCGAATTCGGACCGCAAGCCGTGGTGCGCACGGCGTACCGGTTGGGTATTACCTCAATGCTCGAACCCAATGCATCGATCGCACTTGGCACTTCGGAAGTCACGCCGCTCGAGCTCGTCTCTGCCTATGCGACATTTGCCAACGGCGGGTTTGCGGTGTCGCCGCATGTCATCGAGCGCATCCGCTCGACCGACGGCAAGACACTGTATGACCGCGCCCAGCAACAGCTCGGCCGCGTCGTCGATAGCCGCTATGTCGGCATGATGAACGCGATGATGCACGAGACGCTCGTGAGCGGCACGGCGCGCGCCGCCAGCCTCCCCGGCTGGCAGGCCGCTGGCAAGACCGGTACCAGTCAGGATTTTCGCGACGCCTGGTTCATCGGCTACACGTCGCGGCTGGTCACCGGCGTCTGGCTCGGCAATGACGACAATGAGTCGAGCAAAAAAGCGGTCGGCGGCGGGCTGCCAGTCGAGATCTGGAGCCGCTTCATGCGCGCCGCGCTTGCCAATTCGGCGCCGACGCCGCTGCCCGGCGTCGCCGAAGGCTGGTTCAATCCGCCACCGGCGTTCGCGCCTGGACCGGCGCTTGCACCGCCGGCGCCAATCGCCGCCGCTCCGCCGAGCGCGGCGCCTGAGAATCGGCAGAAGGACGCCAGCGGGCTTGATTTCTGGTTGCTCGATAGATTATTCGGACGGTAGCTTGGGAATTTATACAATCATGCACTAATCGCGAGATCACTTGCGCCGGTAGAACCCGGTGAACGTGACCATCGCGCCGCCGCATAGCCCGTTGTCCTGCACGACCAACAGATCCGCGATCCGCTGCATGCGTACGAGACAGTCGCCGGCATCGGCGCTCGCTTGGTCGAACGGCGCTGTGCCGTTGTCGCCGAACTGCAGCATCCCGTTTGCCGGTGCGGCCGTGGCGCGAAGGACGCCGTTGTGAACGCTCTCGGTGGCGGGATAGACGGCTTCGCCATCGATTCTGAGCTTGCCGCGCGGCCCTCTTCCGATGGCGATTCTGCCACCGGCGCGGATCCAGGTGCCGATCCAATCGGCGCGTGACGGCGACGCCATCGGCACTACCGGCGTCAAGCTCACGGAACGAACCCAGCCGACACTCCAGTTCCGCCCGCGATCGACCGCCGACTGATAGGACACGCAGCTATAGGCGCCATGCGTTTTGCCGACCAGCATCAGGTCGCCGGGGACGAGATAAGCGGTTTTCTGGCAGTCGTCGGCCTCCGCCGGACACACGGGTTTCTCTGAAGCGTTCTTGACCAAGTGGACTTGCGGCTTGTCGGCGATGATCTTGGCAATCGTCACGGGATGCTGCACGTCGAAATCGACTCCGAGGCAGTCGCTCGGCCCAGGATCGGCCGCCGCGAAAGACGTGGCGCAGACGATGAAAAGACCGGCCGCGATACATGACGCCCGCGCCAATCGCCGCGCGCCGTCATGCATGGAGGAGGTCGTGGTTCTTCAATGGCAGCGTGCGGATGCGTTTGCCGGTCGCGGCAAATATCGCATTGCACAGCGCCGGCGCCAGGGGCGGGACCGGCGGTTCGCCGACGCCGCCCCAAAAGCCGCCGCTCGGCACGATCACGGTCTCGACCTTTGGCGCATCCGCCATGCGCAACATTTCGTAAGTGTCGAAGTTCGATTCCACCGCGGCGCCATCCTGGATGGTGATCTCGCCATAGAGCGCGGCGGTCAAGGCATAAACGATCGCGCCCTGCACCTGCATTTCCACAGACAACGGATTGACCACATGACCTGGATCGATTGCCGCGACGACCCGATGCACGCGCACGCCGCCGTCGGCGACGGAAGCCTCGACGACTTGCGCGCAATAGCTGCCGCACGCCTCGTTGAGCGAGATGCCGCGGAACACGCCTGCCGGCAACGGCGAGCCCCAATTCGCTTTTCGCGCCGCGGCGTCGAGCACTGCGAGATTTCTGGCGTCGTGCGCGAGCAATTTGCGCCGGTACAGATAAGGGTCGATGCCCGCGGCATGCGCCATCTCGTCGACGAAGCACTCCTTATAGAAGGCGTTCTGGGTGTAGTTGATGGCGCGCCACACGCCGAGCGGCACCGGTGTCGGCCGCACGACATAATCGACCAGGTAATTCGGAACCGCGTAGGGCATTTCCTCGGCGAGGCCTGATACGAAGGTCCGGTCCGCGATATGGGTGCCGAAGCCGGGCACGAGCGAGGCGACGAATGACGGGCCGGCGAGCCTTATGGTCCAGGCGAGCGGCATGCCCTGTACATCGAGAGCCGCGGTAAGCCGCGCCATGCCGAACGGGCGATAGAGATCGTGCGCGACATCTTGCTCGCGCGTCCAAAGAAGCTTGACCGGCACATCAAATGCCTTGGCGATATCGACGGCCTGGCGGACATATTCCTGGATCGGCGCGCGGCGACCAAAGCCGCCGCCGAGCATCAAGCGGTGGACCGTGACTTTCTCGTTCGGCACGCCGGCAGCAACGGCGGCGGTGGCAAGCGCAGTCGCCGGATTTTGCGTCGGCGCCCAGATCTCGACGCCATCGGCACGCACGTGCGCCGTGCAGGTCTGCGGCTCCATGGTGGCGTGAGCGAGAAATGGCACGGTATAGTCCGCTTCGATCCGACGCGCCGCACGCGACAATGCCGCCGCGGCGTCGCCGTCGGCGCGGCCGATTTCCGCCTCGTCCGCGTCGAGCCCCTCGCGCACGAATGCGGCGATCGTGTCGGTCGAGACCGTGCCATTGCCACCGTCGTCCCAGCGCACGCGCAACGCCTCGGTGGCGCGTTTTGCCCGCCACCAGGAATCGGCGACCACGGCGACGGCCGCGGGCATACGCACGACGCCGCGCACGCCCCTCATCGCCGAGACCGAGCTGTCGTCCACCGATTGCAGCCTGCCGCCGAAAACCGGGCATTGCAGGATGGCGGCGTAGAGCATCCCCGGCAGCCGCACATCGATGGCATAGACCGGCTTGGCGGTGACTTTGTCGAACACATCGAGACGCTTCCGCGCCGTGCCGGCAAGCGTCCACGCCGACGGCGGCTTGAGCGGCACATCGGCGGGCGGCGCGATCTTGGCCGCTGCCGCGGCGATGGCGCCATAGGAAACCGTTCGGCCGCTTGGACGATGCTTGATCGTCCCGTTTTGCGCGAGGCACTGCGCCGCCGGCACATGCCATTGCGCCGCGGCGGCAGCGACCAGCATTGTGCGCGCGGTGGCGCCGGCGCGGCGCAAATAATCCTGCGACGATGCGATAGAGCGGCTGGCGCCGGTCGAGGTGTCGCCCCAGACGCGATTGCTGATGAGATTAAGCCGTTCCGAGACGAATTCGGTGCGCACCTTGCTCCAGTCGCATTCAAGCTCTTCGGCGACCAGCATCGCGAGACCGGTCGACGCGCCCTGGCCCATTTCGGAATGCGCGACGCGGATCGTGACCGTGTCATCGCGCGCGATCGCGATCCAGCAATTTATCTCCGGCGTACCGTCGGAGGCGCGCGCCGGCGAAGCGCCCAACGGAATGGCAAAGCCGAGCGTCAGCCCCCCTGCGGCGGCGCTCGCGCCGACAAGTAACGAACGGCGATTGAGTTCGCCGCCGGACGTCATGAAAACCCCCCACTACCGATGCCCCGGCGACCCCGAATGGGGCCAGCCGAACAGTGCAATGAGTTCCTCAGCCGACCATAATGTACCCGATTGAGGGCATGATTCACAATTCGGGGAATTTGATCATGGTTGAACAAGAATTGAGCCTGGAACGGCGTATTCGCGCCATTGAGGATAGGCTGGAAATTTACAATTTGATCGCCAGCCACCCGCCGAGCGCCGATACCGGCGCGTCCCGCTATGCCGAAGCCGTTTATACCGGGGACGGCGTCTTCGACCGCGGCCCGGACCTCTCCGGCGCCGTCGGCAATAAGGCGATTGCCGCCAGCCTGCAAAGCGCAGGACATCAAGCCGCGATCGCCGGCGGACTTGCGCATTTCACCGGTTTGCCTCACGTGACAGTCAACGGCGATAGCGCGGTTGTTGTTTCTTATTTGCAGATTTTGACGCCCAAAAAATCGGGGGAACCGATCGAAGTTCCCAATCATGGCGCCTCGCGCGGTTATCATATCCACCGCGTGGTGACCAACCGCTGGGACCTGGTGCGCACGCCTTCGGGGTGGAAGATCAAACGGCGGACGCTGCGGCTTGTGGACGGCTCGGAGCCGGCGCGCGAAATCCTGCGCGGCGCGCTGCCGGCGGCGTAAAACCCGCGACATCGCATGGCGGAATACCCCCCTTGCGGGGTGCGGCGTTGCTTCATGGCGCTCTAGAATCTAGAACCGGCGCGAGAATCGTTTGGCGCTGGCAGGCTTGGGCTCATGGACGACGAGACACCCACATTATCCGCCCTCTTGAGGTGGAGGTCGGACCGGGGAGGAGAGCTTAGTGCGCCGGCGGAAGGCCAAGATCTCAAATGACGGCTATCACTGCTGACGTCAGAGTCCGGCCGCACCGCTCATTTCAGGAAGTCTGGGTCATCAGCCTCGGTCATGCGCTCACGCATTGGTACCCGGCGACATTTTATTTGCTGCTGCCGCTGATCGGCAAAGAGCTCGGCCTGACCTACAGCGAGATCGGGTCGGTCTTGACCTGCCAATATGCCGCCGGCGCCATCGCCAACATTCCGGGAGGAATCTTCGTCGACAGTGTCGGGCGCAAGGGCCTCTTGATGGCGCTGTCGCTGTTCTGGATCGGCTTTCCTTATCTGCTGATGGGCTTTTCGCATGCCTATTGGATGGTGCTTTGCTGCGCCACGCTGGTGGGCATCGGCAACAATCTGTGGCATCCGACGGCGATCCCGTGGCTCGCGAGCCGCTTCCCGCAACGCAAGGGTCTCGTCACCTCCATTCACGGCATGGGCGGCAATGTCGGCGATGCGGTCGCGCCGCTTGTGATCGGCGCGCTCCTCGGCGTGCTCAATTGGCGCAACGTTGTCATTCTCAATGTGCTGCCGGGCATAGCGCTGTCGGCGATCATGCTGATCTATATCGGGCGCAAGCAGAGCGCCGACCGTGACGCTGGCATTGCCGATGTGCAGGCGGTGGCGATGTCCGCGATCGAACGGCTGCGGATGTTCGGCGCGCTTCTTAAGAACCGCGCGCTGATTACGCTCGCGATCGGATCGGCCTTCCGCACCATGACGCAAGGCGCGCTCCTGACTTTCCTGCCGCTCTATTTGGGCCGGGTCATGGGATATCCGACACTGTGGATCGGCGCCTGCATGTTCGCCTTGCAGGCCGGCGGCTTTATCGCCGCGCCGATTGCGGGCCATCTCTCCCGATAGTATTGGCCGCAGGCAGATCATCGTCTCCAGCATGGCGATGAGCGCGGTCGTGATCTTGTTCATGATCCTTGCCGGCGGCACCGGCTGGTTCGTGCTGTTCGTCTCGCTGCTCGGATTCTTCCTGTTCGCGGTCAGGGCGGTGCTGCAAGCCTGGCTCCTTGACGCGACGCCGCCCGCGATGGCCGGCAGCGCTATCGGGCTATTGTTTGCGAGCCAAGCGATAGGCCAAGCGCTCGGCCCCGTCAGCGCGGGCATCGTGGCCGACCATTACGGCCTGATGGGCGCGTTCTATTTCCTGGCGGGCACGATCGTGATCGCGAATTTCCTGGTTTTCGTAACCCCGGCCGGCTTGATCAAGAAAGACTGATCGGGCGCGTGAAGCGCGCCGAACGTCCCTCACAAATAGAGGCTCTTCATCTGCCCTTCCGGATAGCGCAAGCCAGCCACCGCGCCGACCGGAACCGCGTCCGAGATTCGCGCGAGATCGTCCTTCGTCAGAGCAACCGAAAGCGCGCCGATGTTTTCAATGAGCCGCGCTTTGCGTTTGGTGCCGGGGATCGGCACGATGTCGTCGCCCTGCGCAAGGAGCCACGCCAGCGCAAGCTGCCCGGCGGTGCACTTCTTGTCGGCTGCGATCGTTTCGATGCGGTGGACCAGGGCCATATTGCTGGCGACGTTCTCGGCGGCGAATCGCGGGTGCCGGCGCCGCGCATCGCTGTCTGCGAGCGTCTTGGGATCCTCGACGACACCGGTCAGTAGGCCGCGGCCGAGCGGCGAATAGGGGACGAAGTCGATATTGAGCGCGCGCGTGGTCTGTAGCGTCTCTTCCGCTTCGGCGCGGTAGAGCAGCGAATATTCGTTTTGCACGGCGGCGATCTTGTGCACGGCATGCGCGCGGCGGATGGTTTTCGGGCTTGCTTCGCTCAAGCCGAGCGCGCGCACTTTGCCTTGCTCGACCAAGCGCGCCATGGCGCCCACGGTGTCTTCGATCGGCACCGA
>JBAPZR010000981.1:0-2236 GCA_049285335.1 Xanthobacteraceae bacterium
CTTGCTATACTACCCAGAACGTGGGCATGAGCACCGAGGAGAAAATCGCAATTGAGCCAGTGCGAGTGCAGCCGACCGAGAACAAGACCGCCAACAGGATTTGGCGGACGACGACCGAGAACAAGACGCCGAACAAGATTTGGCCGACGAAGACGCTCAACAAGACAGCGAACAAGACCTGACGGACGACGAGGATTTTGCCAGCGACGACCGCTTTTCCGACGACGGCTACGACGCCTGAGCATCCGGAGATGCGTGCCTGTCCGAGACGTTAACTCGCGACTTAGGGATCACTGGCGAGAAGACACTGGAACGTCACTGTATAAGCATGGATGCCGCCATCGGACGGGCAGCTTCGCTACGTTAGCCGTGATGCGCCGCGCCTCGTCGCACATTTTTCTTTTTTTGGCGCGACGTGCAGTCGGTCAATTTCCTCCGCCGTGTAAGTCGGGCCCCCCGGCGCATTCACTTTAATGGTCGCTTGCTTGCGATCCCCTTCGGGTAATCGGTCAAAAGCAAGCACGGCCTCGCCTACAGTGGGGCAATCAATCAACTTCGTACCGTACCGAAGCGTTGCGGGCTGCGAAATGTCCACATAGATTTTTTCAACTTCGCTCACATCGGATTCTCAACCTAAAATGGACTTTGCAATCACCGCCGCCTTGATGTCGCCGCCGCATGCTCACGCACGGAAGTCCCGTGAGGCCTCCGGTAATCCCGCTGACAGCGTTTGCGCGTTGAGTTTAAGCACAAAGCCATTGTCCATCTTGACCAACACAAGGCGCCGATTGCGGGTGCTGCGCTTGCCGATAACGGTCCCGTTTACACCGCTGACCGTCTTTGATGTCGTCTATGTTCATCCGCTTTAGCTCCGGCGTAAGGGTAAGAAATACGCATTACCGGCGCACATGTAAGGTGCCGCACGGATAAGGTTGCAGGAAGCGAACGCTTGGCGAACGATTGGTTACCAGCTTGGTACCAACGTCACGGCACAAGCGAGGACAGGGCGGGATCAATGCGGCCCATGCTGAGAATGTCTGTTGATGACTTTCAGGGTAGGTTGCCGCGACTCGGGGCCGGTTGTCTCTTGATCTCGCATCAATGCGTTTGCGTAGCGCCAACCAGAACAGGGGCCCGACGATGGCTAAACGCAAGAAGCAATCATCAAAAGTCCAAAAGAAAAAGGGGGCCAAAGCGCGCCCAAAGGCCAAGAAGCTGTCCAAGACTGCGCGAGGAAAGGCAGCGGCGCAGCGAACTGTTGCCAGGGGCAAGCCCAAACTCGCGCCAGCGAAGAAGCGGATGAAAAAGCCTACCGCTCCGGCAGTCGAAACCGTCGCTGTTGAGGTGATCGAGCAACCGGCTCCGGGCGTAATAACCGTCGCGGAAGTCGAACAGACGGAGCTACGTAAAGTAAGCTGAACGGAACGTTGCTTTAATAGCCGCTGCTAGGCCCCCCTTCGCTGTGGGCCAGACGCCCTGGCTGCGCCACAGGCCGGTCAGCGATGTTTCCTCACTCGGCGGCGTCCCTTATCCACTCGCTGCGTCCTGGCATTGCTACCGGTGTTCCGCATATTTGCAGCGAAAGGACCAAAATCGAATAAGCGTCATTGTGTGTGAATAAAGGTGGAAATCGGGATCGCGGCGACTCTGTTGCTGACCGTGCCGCTCGCTCCGGACCATGACTACGCTCCGCCCTCCGCTGGGCGACGCTGAATTGGATTCGAGCGCGCAACGAGCTTGACCAGGCGAAGGAGGCGCGCTGGCGCTCGCTGTCGCCGTACTGGACATCGCTTTGGGCACGTAGCCCAAATAACGCTTTATTCCTTCAGCCACCACGCCAAGGACGTGCCGATCGGAAGACAAGCGTCCCACCAGGAGGGCGGCCTGGACGCCGGCCAAAATCTGGGCGGCGACATCGCGCGGGCCCTGGTCGCCGACGTTGAATTGGCCCTGCTCCGCGCCATCGCGGACCACGTCTTCAAGCCAATCGGTATCGCTGGCTCGGCGCCGGCGTAATTGGAACTGGTCGGCGGCGCATCGTTATTGTGCTGATCGGACCCCGGCCGCATCCGTAGGCCACTGTGCCCTCCGCTTTCTTTTGCAGCTGCGAACGTGCCACGCAAAAAATAGGCCCACCGAGTGCTGCGCCGGTGGGCCATTCGTTGCTAATGGATAGCTCGAGCTACTTTTGTTTCGTGGTATCGCCCTTTCCTCCGCGCCGCGCCTCACGTCGCAT
>JBAPZR010000982.1:0-3503 GCA_049285335.1 Xanthobacteraceae bacterium
TACGGCGCGACGTTGCTGCAGTGGCTGCAAGCGCGGGCGAGCTTGTGCCCATATGCCAGGAATACAAGTTGGCCCAACCCGGGGCGTTGGCGATGGTCGACCTGGGTTGGGCCTTGGTCCACCTGGGCGACAGGAATGAGGGTTTTGCGCACCTGGCAGAGGGGCTTGATCAGCTCGAGCGGATTGGCGTGCGAATTTGGCTGTCGCGCGTTCGGCGCATGAATGCCGAAGCCTGTCTAGCTGCACAGCGTTATGATGAAGGCCTGCAGGAAGTGTCACGCGCAATCGACATTGCCAAAGAAATTGGCGTACAGGGTGACATACCTCGACTTTACCTGCTCCAAGGAGAGCTACTTCTTTACACGTCCGGACGGAATGTAGAGATGACGGAGAGCTGTTTTCGTTCAGCGCTCGAAGTTGCGGAAGCACAAGGAGCGCGCGGTTGGTCGTTGAGGGCGATGACTTTGATGGCCGGTCTACTGGCTCAGCGAGGCAAAAGAGCCCAGGCGCGTGATCGTCTGGCCACGATCTACGCCGACTTTGAAGAGGGGTTCGACACTCCCGATCTTCGAGATGCGAGAGTCTTGATCGATCAGTTAAGTTGAACGCAGCTAAACATATTCTCCGCCTCATGCCTGGGAGCGTTTAAAATGGCCGAGCCACGGGTTGAACGTCGGCTAGCTGCCATCCTCGCAGCGGATGTTGCCGGTTATACGCGATTAATGGGTGCGGACGAGGAGGGCACCCTTCGACGCCTAAAGGCACACCGCAGCGAGCTGATTGATCCAAAAATCACGGAGTATCGCGGCCGCATTGTGAAAACGACAGGCGACGGCATTCTCGTAGAGTTTGTCAGTGTCGTTGATGCTGTGCGCTGCGCCGTCGACATTCAGCGCGGGATGCAAGAACGCAACATCGATGTTCCGTCGGAAGCTGGTATTCAATTCCGCATAGGCATCAATGTTGGAGACGTAATCATCGACGACGCCGATATTTTTGGCGACGGGGTAAATGTGGCAGCGCGGTTGGAAGCTCTCGCAGATCCAGGCGGGATCGCAGTGTCGAGTGTCGTGCATGATCAGGTCCGCGATAAACTGAGCTTCGGTTTTGAGGACCTGGGTGATCAAATGATCAAAAACGTCGCACGACCGGTCCGTGTTCATCGCATCTACATTTCGGATGTTGAAGCGCCGGTTGTAGCTAAAGACTTAGTCGCTTCTGATCCTCAAGTTCCGGCCGCCCCTCAATTGCGGTTCTACCGTTCGCTAATATGAGCGGTGACCCTGAACAGGAATATTTTGCCGATGGCGTCGTTGAGGAGATCATCACCGCTCTTTCCCGCATGCGCTGGTTGTCTGTTATCGCGCGCAATTCGAGCTTCACATACAAGGGGAAGAACGTTGACGTGAAGCAAATCGGTCGAGAACTCAAAGTACGCTACGTTCTGGAAGGTAGCGTCCGCAAATCGGGTGTCGCGTCCGCATCACTGGCCAACTTATCGATACCTCTACAGGAGCACATCTTTGGGCCGACCGGTTCGACGGCGGGCTCGAAGATATTTTCGACTTGCAGGATCAGGTAACCGCCAAGGTTGTCGGCGCCATTGCCCCCAAGCTGGAGCAGGCCGAGATCGAACGCTCTAGGCGAAAGCCAACCGAGAGCCTTGATGCCTACGACTATTTCTTACGGGGCTTGGCGAGCCTGCACCAGTGGACCAGAGAATCGACCGACGAGGCGCTGCAACTGTTTTATCGTTCGATCCAACTCGATCCCGGTTTTGCCGCGGCGTATGGCATGGCCGCTTGGTGTTTCGTGTGGCGCAAGGTGAATGGGTGGATGGGTGACCGGGCGAAGGCGGTCAGTGAAGCTGAACGACTCGCTCGGCGCGCCGTCGAACTGGGACCGGACGACGCGGTGGCGCTGTCGGGCGGCGGATACGCACTTGTATTTGTCGTGCACCAACTCGATGACGGCGCCGCTTTCATCGGGCGTGCGCTTGCACTCAACCCCAATCTCTCGTGGGCTTTGCATTCGAGCGGCTGGACGAAGGCCTTCCTCGGGGATTCTGACGCGGCCATCAAACACCTAATGGACGCAATACGTCTCAGCCCGCTCGATCCGCAAACTTTTAGGGCACAGGGCGGCATTGCTTTTGCCCACTTTCTTGCCGGACGTTACCACGACGCGATTACGTGGGCGGAATCAGCGCTGCGCGAGAGGCCGAATTATCTCGCCGCTATCCGTGAACTTGCTGCGGCCAGTGCGCTTGTCGGCCGGCTGCCAGAAGCGCAGAAAGCAATGGCGCATTTGCGCGAAATCGATCCTGCAATGCGCGTGTCGAATGTGAAGGACTGGGTTCCATTTCGCCGACCAGATGACCTAAAGAGGCTGCAAGAAGGTCTCCGAACGGCGGGGCTACCCGAGTGACTTGATGTCTGCTTTTGGTCTCGCCGAGCGATGTCTGCTTTCGGGGGTAAAGCGGACATCGGGCAGACGCGCTTTAATGTCCGGTATAATGACCCAAAGCGGATTTAGTCACTCACAATAGACGCTCGAAAGACGCGACCGTACAATGCAGCGCGGAGCGCGAGCAGCGCGATTGCGTCTTGCCGCCGGATTACGCGACGACTTCAAATGAACACAGCGCTAGGCCCCGCTCCAATCGAGTTCTGGTTCGACTTCGCATCGGGCTATGCCTATTTCGCGGCACTCGAGATTGAGGCGTTAGCGGAGCGCCACGGGCGAAACGTATTGTGGCGTCCTTTCACGCTTGGCGCTGCTTTCAAGGTCACCGGCGCGCAAGGCCTAAGCCGTACGCCTCTAAAAGGCGAATACGCACGGCGCGATTGGCAGCGCCTGGCGCGGCTAAAAGGCGTTGTGTTCAAGTTGCCGGAGCGCCACCCCAAGGCCGGGCTAGCGGCCATTCGTGCTTTCTATCATATCGACCGACTCGATTCGCCTGCCGCTGGCCGGTTCGCCAAGCATGCCATCATCGGCTATTTCCGAGATGGCCTCGATACCGACGATCCCAATGCGATTGCGCAGATGGCGTCCGCGCTATTGGGCGTCGATCGCGACTCAGTGCTAGCAGGCATAAGCGATTCCGAAGTGAAGGCTATCGCGCGCCAGCATGGCGAAGCTGCGGTTACGCGCGGCGTGTTCGGCTCACCCTGGATCTTCGTCGATGGCGAGCCGTTTTGGGGCAGCGATCGTCTCGCCATGGTGGAGCGATGGCCTGGTGGCGGCCCGTGGTAGCTCGCGGAGCTGGGGACCTTCTCGGATGCCACTACCGACCTCGGCGCGTGAGGATTGGCGCTAGTGACCCAAAGCAGAAATTGTGCAACCTCCGACGTGTCTGAAATTACTTGGGCGTCGAATTTTCGCTAACGAGAAAATGGTGAACCGAGTAGGCCGTCATAAGTTCGGAATAGCCCTCCGGCAGATATGATTGCTGCCACCCGTCGCCAAACGCCTCCTTGACAGCGTCGAGATCCCGCCAGACG
>JBAPZR010000983.1:0-2722 GCA_049285335.1 Xanthobacteraceae bacterium
AAAAACAATGCCATCAAGGTTATCATGCCACCGAGAATCGCGAGCGACAGGCCGCTCACCGTGGACGCCGCCTGCTGGATGGCGTCCACGATCAGGGCGCCCAGAATCGCGCCGAGCAGGAAGTCACCGCCGCCGATCACGACCATTGCGAAGAATATCAAGGCCTGCTCGACGCCAAAGTCCTCCGGTGCCACAAAGCCAGCAACGAACGCGTAAAGACACCCCGCAACGCCGGCAAGGAAGGCACTGCATACAAAGGCCAGAATCTTAGTCCTCGCGACAGGAACGCCCATGGCCGCCGCGGCGATTTCGCTGTCGCGGACCGCCGCGAAGGAGCGACCGATTCTCGTCCAGGTCAAGTTCCAGGTTGCAATCGCGACCAGCGCCAGCGCCACAAGTGTGAAATAATAAATACTGACCGGGTCCGAAATGGAATACCCAAAGAGGCGCGGCGGATGCAAGTGGAGGCCTTGATCTCCGCCTGTCAGCGCGTCCCATTTCAAGGCTATCTGCGAAACTGCAATGCCATAGCCGAACGTCACGATCCCGAGATAGTGGCCCCGCAGCCGAGCGGCTGGAAAGCCGAGGACAAGGCTCGCCGTGCCGGAAACCGCGCCGGCTGCCAGAAGTGCGCTAAGAATGTCTATATCGTACCGGACGCTGAGGATGGCCGCCGTGTAGGCGCCAACCGCCAAGAAGCCGTTTTGACCGAGCGAAATCTGTCCGGTCCGGCCCATCAGCAGGTCCAAGCTGATTGCGACGATTGCAAATGTAAAAGCTTTTGCCGCTATAAAAAGCCAATAAACCTGCTGTCCGCCGAAGAATTGCAAGGCAATCGGAAAGAGCGCAGCAGCAATCATGAGGACGAAGAGGACGCTGCGACTAATGTCGGGTGGACGTGACGTTGTTCGAGATCGGCGACCAAACATTAAACGTACCTTGTTTGCGACAACGACATTGCCGACGAGATCACCTACTCGAGTGTTTATCGATTTTTTATACCCTCTGGACGGTCCTTTGACCGAAGAAGCCGTTGGGCTTTGCGTAAAGGACAAGCAGCAACAAGAGAAAAATGAATGACATGCTGAATTCCGGGGCGAGGAACGCTACGATAAGATTGTTCACGACACCGAGGAATAATCCGCCGGCGACGGCGCCGATCAGCGAGCCAAATCCTCCGATGATCGCAGCTGCGAAGGCGTAGACGACGATCGTGTCCATCATATTCGGCGTGAGGGACGTGAGGGGCGCTGCAAGTATTGCGGCGGCGGCTCCGAGCAGAACACCGAGGCCCCATGTAACGGCCAGTGTTCTCTCTACTCTCAATCCCATTAGCCGAGCGGCATACTCATTTTGCGTGATCGCGCGCATGGCCAAGCCGAATCGCGTCCGCTTGAACAGCAGCGCTAAAGCGCCGCCGACACCGGCAAGAATGGCAAGCCCGAGTATGGTGCCAGGTGTGACGACCAAATCACCGATCACGAGCGGACTCAGGCTCGTAGGTTGCGGCAATAACCGAGGATTATAGCCAAAAAAGAGGCCGAACATGCCTTCGAGAAACATGAACAGGCCGAGGGTCGCGACGATCTGCATCATGGGGGATGCACCCCGCATCCGCCCCAGCAGAAATAGCTGAACGGCCACGCCGAGAGCAAAAGACAGGACCAGGGCCGCAAGGAAGGCGAGATGATAGCTTACGCCGTAGTTTGCAAAGAGCATCCAGGCGACATACGCCCCCGCCATGCCCATCGCGCCTTCAGCGAAATTTAGTACGCCGCTAGCGTTGAAAATCACGACCAGCGCTAAGGCGACGAGGGCATACAGGCAACCTTGGATCAGACCCGACACCGCGATCTGCAGCACATAGATAATATCCATCTATTGCGCGCCTGAACCGTCGAATGTGCTGTCCGGAGCCACAACCCATCGATTGTCCTTGGCCTGCCACAGCGCCTGGCAGCAAAGACCGGCATGCGACTGAGGGGTATATGTCAAACGGCCGCCAATTGTCTCGAGTTTATTTAGCTCCTCGAGACCGGCGACGAAGGCATCTCGCGTAAGAGGTCCGTTGACACGATTCAGACCAGCCACAGCCACTTCCCCTGCCAACCATCCCCATGCCGCGTAAATGTCGGGTGGATGTCCCGCTTCATATTGCCCCATTGCTTTCTCGAACGCGACCCAACGCGGATCTGTACTTCCGGGCGCCGGAAGAAAAGCAGAGCAATAGCTGCCTTCGATGGTCGGAGCGGACTGGAAGATACCTGCAAAACCGCATGCAGATGAAGTCAAGATTCGCGTTGGGCGATAGTTCAGGTCAGCCATTTGATTGATAATTTGTACGGCGGTTGTCCCGAGCGTCGCAAGAATAACGGTCTTGATGTCCGACGACCTTAGCTTCGTGACGGCGCCACTAAAATCGACCTGCGACGGCACATAGGGAATTGTCATTTTAACGTCAGGGAGCTCACTGAGAATCCCATCCAGAATGGGCTTGCCGAAGGCATCGTCCTGATAGATGACCGCGGCCGGATCGTTCGGAAGCTTCTTCTTGGCAAACGCGCCCATTGTCTTGCCATCGGTCGTATAGAGAGGCCATGCAGGGAAAATGTATTTCCGGGTGGGGTGATAGAAGATCGGTGCTCCGGTCGCCGGAGCGACCAAGGGAACGCCGAGCGAATCAAGAGTCTCGTATACCGCGCTAGTCGTTGGACTTCCTACG
>JBAPZR010000984.1:0-3722 GCA_049285335.1 Xanthobacteraceae bacterium
CTCTTCATGAGTTGGAGGTTGTGCGGGCCGATCCAGCATGGCCGCGCTCCTTTGCCGTACAGGCGGGAGCGGTTGCAAAGCGGACATCGGCCGGACTTAGCGAAATGTCTGCTTATGACCCAAAGCGGACATTCCCGTTCTGATTGATTTGGGGGCCTTATGTCACACGCTGGAGCGGTCTCAGCGTGGTAGTCTTTAATCCTTGTTAGCGTGGTCTTTGCCGGGGGCGGCAGATGCGGCGGCGCGAGTTCATCACGCTTATCGGCGGTGGAGCAGCATGGCCGCTTGCGGCGCAGGCGCAGCAGCAGCCCAAAACCGCAGCGCGAATAGGTATGCTGCCAATAGGTTCGCCATCCAACCCTAATGACAAATCACTCGTCAAGGCATTCCGACAAGGCGTGCGCGATGTTGGTATCGTTGAGACTCGAGATGTCATGCTCGATGTCGTTTGGAGCAGTGGTGACTTAGAGGTTGCCGTAAACGAGCTGATCCAGCGCGGCGCCGAACTGCTGGTCCCGTGTGGTTTGCCTCGATGGCTGCAAGTCATAAGACATCGACCATTCCGATTGTCTTCATCAATGTTGGCAACCCCGTAGGTCTAGGCATTGTGGAGAGCCTGTCGCGCCCCGGCCGAAACGTGACCGGATTTAGCGATGTGCTCGCGGAACTAAGCGGTAAGTATGTGGAGTTGGCGCGCGAACTGGGTGGCCAACAAGAAACGATAGACTATCTTTGGTACACCGACTGGCCGGACGGCCAACGCAGGCACGATGCAACTGAGCAGGCTGCTAAGTCGCTCGGTGCGCAAATTCGTTCATGGGGAATCAGCGGCGTGGCGGGTCTGGATAAAGCGGTTGCTGCGATCAAGAAGAGCGGCGCGTTTATTTTTATAATTCAGCCCAGTCCCTTCACATATACAGAGCGCGCTCGGCTGATCGATGCCGCGAATAGATATCGGCTAGGAGCAATTCACGCATTTCCAATAGCAGCGCGAGAAGGCGCACTGGTCGCCTATGGACCGGATTACGTCGACATGTATCGCCAGGCAGCGACCTATGTCGGTCGGGTTCTCAAGGGCGAGAAGCCCGCCGACTGCCGATTCAACTGCCGACCAAGTTCGACATGGTCATCAATCAAAAAACCGCCGAGGCAATCGGGTTCGTCGTGCCGAATACCATGCTGGTAGTTGCCGACGAGGTGATCGAATAGCGGTATCGTTTACCGCAACGCAGAATGTCTGCTTTTGGCACTTAGCTGACATCCCGGAGCACTCAACTGATGTCCGCTATTGGGGCAAAGCGGACATCGAATAGACGAGCCTCAATGTCCGCTTCTGACCCAAAGCGGACATTGCGAGGGCTTATGCATCAGGATCGAACGTAAATAACTCTTGCGGGTGCGTGACGCCGCGCAAAGCGTATCGTCCTACTGAGACGAGACGACGCTTAATGCCATTTACACTGGCAAAAACCGACGACATCAGAACAGGTTGATCGACTGAACGGCACATCGCTGCAATGCGGCTTGCCTCGTTCACCGCTGGGCCTATGACGGTAAAGTCTAGCCGCTCGTGACTTCCGACATTGCCATAGAAAACTCCGCCGACATGCAAACCAAGATACATATCGGTTATCGGTTTGCTCTCCGTTAACCGGCGCTTGTTCAATTCGGCGATGCCCTCGCGTGCAGCGATCGCGGCCGAGAGTGCCGCATTGCAGGCATGAGTGCGATCTTCCGCAGTAAAGATAGCAAGCGTACCGTCCCCGATCAGTTTGAGTACATCACCGCCGTACTTGTGAATCGCCGAGACAATTACATCCGAGTAGTCATTCAGTAATGGGATTACCTGTTCGGGTGAAGTGTCGGTGATACGCGTGAACCCTCGCAAATCACTGAACCAAATGACCGCGTCAATTCTATCCGCAACGCCGCGTACGATCCGTCCGCTGAGCACGCGCTGGCCGGCATCGCGACCGAGGTAAGTTTCCATCAGCGTTCCGGTCATACGTGCCAGCGATACCGACTTAATGGCGAGCGCAAAGTATGGCACGATGCGCTTGAGCGCAGCGATCTGGCTATCGGTGAACCCGCCGGGCGCCCTCGTCGCCCATGACGAGTACACGCCATCCATCTCACCGACAGTGCCCTCAACTGCAAAGCGGCTGATAATGGCGACGTAGTCGGTCATGCCTGCTGCGAACAACTCTGATAGCAGCGAGAACTCATCTTTGGTCGTAGCATTCAGGGGCCGGCGCAAAAGCGAATCGCCCGTTTGCAGCATTCTGTAGAATGGGCTGTGTCGCCAGCGCTCGGCCGCCTGAACGTCCTTGGGATTGAAGCCAGTCGCGGCGAGCGCCTCTGGGCTCGTACGGCCATAGTCGAGTATTGGAGATTCGGTTGGACCAAAGCCCCAGCGAAATAGGCGGCCCTCGTGAACGGGATGAAGCGTGTCGATAAGCACCAGGGTGCGAGCCAGCGGGAGTCCAGCCCCGACGCAGCAGTCGCAGAACCCGGACACGATGTCCGTTTCGGAAGTACCGGCCAAGCCAGCCTGCGTCAGCCATGCCGACAATTCGGCGAAGAAGGCTTCATTCATGCCACGACTATACAACCGACGTGGTGATCGAATAGGCGCTGTTGCAGTGCATGAGTCCGCTTTTGGCACAAAGCAGACATCGCGACTGCCATGATCCATGTCCGCTTTTGGGGGTAAAGCGGACATCGCATAAGGCTCGTTCGATAAACCCATAAGTGACCCCCTAAGCAGTTGGCGGCTCAACGGTAGTCGGGCCGGACCATTCGGCGGCGAGCTTCACGGCGTCGCCTTTATAACTGTTGATGTCGATTCCAGACCCGATGATGCCGGGGACGCTGTGCGGCTTGGGCCCGCGCCCGTCGCCGGTAAACTGCCACAGCCACGCGCTTGGCCAGTTGCGCGGTGTCACGGGGCGGCGACCGTACTGCGCGAGCCAAAGGCGATGCGCGGCGAGATAGCCGTCGATGCGGCTGCCAAGCTGCTCTTTTATGACGTAGCCGGAGTAGAGCACGGGCTTGCGGCCGACGGCGTCCTCCACCCGGAGCAGCAATTCCTTGGCATCAATGAGCGCGACGCGATTATCCTCGTGATCGAGCGCGAGTAGCGTTGTGTTATCTGGTACGGCGACCTTAAGAAAGAAATCGACCCGCGCCGCGATCGGCGCAGGAAATGATATGCGCCCCACAACAGGCCAACGCCAAGTGCACGACTGCGCCGATTGGCACAGAGCTTATCGGTAAAGCTGACACCCTCGGTCGCCTTGTGGATGACCCCGGCGATGGCGGGATTGACCGCGCCAAAATCGGCGACGTCATTGTGGTGCGAAAGGTCGACAACCATCGGGTTGATCGCTACGGCTGGCGACTTGCGGCTGCGTTTCATCGATAGAGTATCGGTTTCCTGCTTACACAATTGATTTTATTGAAGCTGTTTTGCAGCCTCTGACGATGTTTTGCGAGTCGCTCCTCGTCGGCACCGCCCGAGGCCGCAAGGCAAAGCCGCCGGTTTCCACGGTGCCGACGGCTTTGCTGTATCAGCCGCGGATGAGTAGCTTGGTCGCCGACCTCCGCCGCGACTCGTCTCTCGTGAGCATTTTGCCATCGATCGCCGGCCGTGTTCCTCCTCGCGCGCAAAACTTTATGCGGGTCATGTATAATCACCCTAGTTTGTGCTTGAGGGATACCAT
>JBAPZR010000985.1:0-1676 GCA_049285335.1 Xanthobacteraceae bacterium
GTAAGCAGGGTGCGATTTTCATCAACTGTCCTCTCGCGATCCTTCTAGGGGTCGTGCCTCATTGTACCCAGGTGAGAGTAAGACCCGCCACCCCAAGAGCCAGATTTAAGCTGACCGTGCCTTGGAGTGAAACCGGCTGTAGCGAGATCGTATTGCCAGAACCACCGAACAGAACATTGGCCCCGGCCCCTAAACCTACTCCTATAGCGCCGCTTGCGCCCACATAAACACCTGCAAGCGCGCCGGGACCTGGATTGGTAGTCGACGCAAAAACAGCCCACCCCAAAACGCCACCAGCGCTGATGCCGATGTCGAGCCCCAATCTGTTGAGTACTCCGGCATAGGATTCCGCCGGAAATGGCCCGTTCGGCACAAACCGGCATGCCATCCGTTGTTGGGAACCAATGAGTAAGCCGATCGATGGGGAAAGTCTGCAAGTGAGCGAACCAATCTTCTGCCCCTGAGGTGCCTGAGCAAATGACGGCGACCCAAACGCCATAATTAGCGCGACCGTCATCAGCGCCAAACGAATGAAGCGAAGCATTGACACCTCCCAGCGCTTTCCTTCAAGTCTATTGGTAAACTAATCTGTGCGGTGCGGCCAGTACAGCCTGAAACTAATCTGATCCATGATCGTCACATGGCCCCGGTAGGTATCTAGGCCGTCAACTAGGACTGACTGGTTAGTAGCTCCGGCAGCTTGGCCACGTTCACCGCAATCCGCCTTGCCTCGTCCTTCGTGAGCAGCTTGGCCGACGACCGCCGTTACTGTCGGCACACGCCATTGAAGGTGTGGCAATACCATCCAGACCGACAAAGTTGATGAGGGGGTCCGAGAGGATTTCCGAGGCTGCGGCATACGCACATTTGTTTGACTAAACCGTCAGTGCAGGTGGGGAAGTGTGCGAAGGTGCGGGAGGAGCTCATCCTTGCCTGAGCCGATCCGGCGGACACGAAAATCACGGTTAGCAAGACGGCAAATTTCTTCATACTTCTTCTCCCCGGCGTTCTTTATTAAGCCAATTGACACTGGCTTATTTGATGCAGTGTGGACCGTAGATCTCCGTCATTTCAATCAGCGATGTTCGCAGTCGAACGCCGCCCAGGCTCTTCCTCGTAATAGAAATAGCCGAGCTTCTGCTCACCTCTGTCGCTCACGACGAAGCAGGCGTTGAGTTCTGCAATCGTCCAAGGAGGAGGGAAACGACGATTCCTTTCTTGCTTTGACTAAGATCAATGTGCCGGGGCCACTTTGCCGACATACCTGAAACAGGGTGATCGTAACATGTGAAGGAGTGGTCGTAACATGAAAAGGACTCTGACGGCCTCACTCTTAATAGCCCTCGCGATTGCGTTCGCCCCGGGCGTCGCCGTCGCCAAAGGTTGCATCAAAGGCGCGCTCGTCGGCGGGGTCGCAGGTCATACGGCCGGTCACGGCACTTTCACGGGCGCTGTCCTAGGCTGCATTACTGGTCGCACAGTGGCCAAAGGGCAGAAAATGCGAGAGAGGACGGCGCAACAGCGTGCCCAAGAACAAGCGCGGCGTGCACAGCCGCAAGTTACCAAAGTAGGAACCGCCGCGGCACCGGCACGTCTGCACAGCAAAACCGAGTACATGTACGTGCCGCATCGCAGTCACATGCACAAAATAACCCCCGAAGGTCGCGCCACCGGTC
>JBAPZR010000986.1:0-1731 GCA_049285335.1 Xanthobacteraceae bacterium
CCGCTTTGGGTCATAAGCGGACATTGAAACGCTTCCACCCGATGTCCGCTTTACCCGCGGAAGCGGACATGGTTCAGCACGATGGTGATGTCCGCTTTGTGCCAATAGCTGACATCGCCTCAGGCTATCAAAGTGATGATGAAAGAACTGGCGCAGAAACGGGATCGATGACCGCCCTTTGGTGTGCCACGGCAGGCCAATGTCGAGACGCTCGACTCACCGAGATCGATGGTGATCTGCCCAGCTTGGCGGTGAAGGCGAACGGCACGGGTAGTCCTTGTCATCCAAAGCGGCACCCGAAGCCATCGCACCACTACGCCAGATGTTGGCGCCGCCCTAGATGTTCTTAACGCGCGTTACGCGCGAGGCGATATCGATCAGGCAGAATATTGGGAGAAGCGTGCCCTGATCGCCAGCGGAACCGGCGGTGAACCGTTAAAAACCACTGCTTTCCGACGCCCTGGTCCGTCGAGGAATTGGACGCCTGCTTTGTTATCAAAGACCAGCCGGCCAACAGCTGGCGTTCTATTTCGAGGACGAGCCGCGACGACAATTCGGAATGCTTTGTCATTGTCGCATGCTCGCCATCTCCGGCATCCCCATGTCGAGGTCCCGTCAGATTGGCACCATGCGCATGACTGGCGGCGGGCTCCACTTACCGGTAAGCGCCTCCGACTTTGGTGCGTAGAGCCGCATCGTCAGGTTGAACGAGCCTTTTGGCGCCGGGAGCCAGTTGGCCTCCCTGTCAGCGCCGGGACTTTCATTCTGGAAATACAGATCGAGTGATCCAGCTTCGTTGCGTTTCAATGGCATCCAACTGGCGAGGCTAAACCGATTAAGGGAGTTCGCGACCTGAAAGCCTTCGGGGTCGTAGAGGGTAACCGACCAGAAGGCGTTCGCTGGCGGCACCTCGCCTTTATCGAAGTGAAGCACATACTTATTCGCGCCATCGAGCGGCTTGCCTGTCTGGTCCGCCAGATTGACCGGATAGATTGCATCCTCGGGGAGATTCGCGCCAAGTCCGAGCTGCGTGATGATGGCGCGCTTTAAATAGTAATTGCCGTAGACGCCCATCGTATCGGTGTTCATCGACCAACCGTTCGCGACGCGCGCGAGCGTCGGTAATTTCCATGCCATCAATTTCTGCGCTTCATCGGGGGCGCTTTGCAAAGCCTTGCGAACCGCAGAAGTGGCTTTGTCCAATTCAAAACTGTTGCCGACCTCAAAGCCGATCTTCTTTAATTGGGCAATCATCGGCTGATCGGTGATGTGCGTTGGGGTCACATTGAGAAGTTCAGCGGCATAAGCGAAGTACTTGTCGGCCGGCATGGTGTCTACTTGAACCTTGGGCGGTGTCGTCATGTCCACCGATGAGTCAATGGTGACCGCTGGCGGCGAATAATTTTGTGAGAATGGCGTGATTTTGTAGCCTGCCTGTATCTTGTGAACTGCATCGTAGTCCTGCGGCCCAGCCGTTTTTGTTCGCCCGATAATCCACACATAAGGCGTCGGCGCGTCGATGCGTGTCATTCCCGAGGGAGTGTCGCCCGTCCAACCGGGGGGAGTGATGAGGAAGTTTCCTGCCTGTGTGCCCGTTGTGCGCCAGCCTGGAGAGGCGAACACGTCGGTCCACATGTCGAGCATGGGCAGGAGATAGTAGCGGCCGCCAGTGTCGGGCGCTGACACAATCATCGGTTCCTTAGTCATGTCGAGAAAAGCACTGGAATAGAG
>JBAPZR010000987.1:0-1671 GCA_049285335.1 Xanthobacteraceae bacterium
CATGTCGACGATCCGGATCGCCTCGATCCTTGGCTTCGGCGCCTCCACACCAAACAACTGCGGTGGTTCACCGCTCTCGACACAGCGCCAGAACTTACGCTCGGCCGTGACAATGAGGTGCTGGTAAAGCTGATCGGCGTGAGTAGCGATTTCGACCCATTTGCCGCCGCCAGTAATGACCGAAAGGACAGCGGTTCTAGCCGCTACCACCCACATGTTGTGCTGAAGCTGCGGCATGTATTTCTCGGCCGCCGCTTCCTCTGAGAACGACCAGGGCAGCATGAATTTAGCCTCAAAGACCGCATCACCCGCCCGTCGAGCGTAGCCGCCATCCACAGCAGTGCTGGGTGTCGGACTCGCTTTTGGATATCCGTGATAACTTGGCCGGTATTAAGCTCATACCAGCGCCTATTGAGTTCCTCGGTTGCGACTCCGAGCTGGACGACTAGGTTGTCGCATAGGTCCTCCGGCTCGATTTCACCACGCTTCTCGCGCCAGAGGCGGATCAGCGCGGCTTCATCATCCCCCATGATGATCCGGGCGTCCGAGCCGCCGATGAAGTATCTGCGCTTAGTTGGTTTTCCAGATCTCGTGGAATCGCTTAATGTGACAAGGCTTGCACGTCTATCCACAGTATGCATTTGGAACACTCCTGTCATCAGGCATTGGTACACTGTACCGATAATAACGAGGCATTGGTATGTTGTCAAATGATATTTGTACGCTGTACCAATGAAGGCCATTCAGATCAAGATGGCCCGGGCTGCAGTCGGCTGGGGTGTGCGGGAGTTGGCCAAAAAGGCCATCGTGACCGCCAACACCGTGACCCGCATTGAAAATGGGGCAGACGCGAAGCAATCGACAATGGATAGGCTGCAGCAAGCGTTAGAAGGGGCCGGCGTCGAATTCATCGACGAGAACGGCGGAGGTCCGGGGGTACGATTGAAGAAGCGACAGCAGAAGAGAAAGCCGTAATCGAAATTTGGTAGAGTCGAGGACGGACGCGGTGGCTGAGCCCTGAAGGGTCCGCTCCGTTTCCCGTCCCCGCTCATCAAACCGGACGTGCTGATTTCCAGCATCCGGCTTTCCGACCGGCGTCACCGTACGACCCACGGCGGACGTCCATTGTGCGCGCGTACAAGATGCGGGACCGCAAGTTCTCCAAACACATCGGCAAAGGAGAACCGTGAGGTGCCGCGCCTGCTCACATTGTGTCGCCTGCAGAGGAAGTTGTGCACGCGGTCATAGACGTGGGCGTCAACGGCCCGGTAGGTCGGCACACGCGTTCCATGGCTGAAGTAAGCTGACCAACCGCTCAGCAGCCTGTTCAGTCGATCACGTACGTCAGGCCATGTGCCTTTGTTGCCGGGTACCAGCAGCTCGCTGATCTTCGCCTTGATCCGCTGCACACTCTTCTTGGACGGGCTCGCGCCCAGATACCGCTGGCCATTCTTCCACCAGTAATGCGGCCCGAACGAGTAACCAAGGAACTCGAAGCGTTCCTTCTGGGCGTCCCTGATCGAAGTTTTGGCTTCGTTCAGGTTGAGCCCTAGCTTTGTCATCACCGCCCTTGTCCACATCATTGCCTCTACCGCATGACCGCAGCTGAGGATGACGAAGTCGTCGGCATACGCGATGATCTGCGCCCGGAACGCTTCACCGCATCCGGTG
>JBAPZR010000988.1:0-7502 GCA_049285335.1 Xanthobacteraceae bacterium
CCTCTGGCGTCGGCGGCGTCCTTCATCCAATTGGAAAGGCAGTTACGGCAAAAGCCGGCCAGATTCATCAGATCGATGTTCTGCACGTCGGTGCGCGAACGCAAATGCTCGACCAAGCGGCGGTAGACGGCGGCTTCGAGTTCGGTGCGGGTGTTCTCATCAGTAGTCATAATCTCCTCCGCGGATTAAGCATGGTCCCGAAAACGCCTGCCCGACAGCCTGATCCAAGGTGCAGACCGTCCTTTGGCAAAAGAGCACGTTGCGCTACCCGAAAGATAGAGAGGCGGCGCGAGTGTTTCCATAGGCCAGCATTTCTATGGGCCAGTGTTTCCATAGGGCGAACCTTCCCATGGGCTAGTCTGTTGGGTCAGTCTATCCATCGTCAATCGAGGCCGTCGTCGTGACTCAATCGCGCGAACTCTTGGAATCGCTGTTTCGGGCCGCGGTCGCCGCCGCGCATCCCTCACATTGCCTGCCGCCGCAATTGCCTGAGCCGCCGCCGCGCGGACGGCTGATCGTGCTTGCTGCTGGCAAGGGCGCAGGCGCGCTGACCGAAGTGGCCGAGCGGCATTATCTGGCGCGGAGTTCCGCGGAGCGTTTGGACGGCGTCGCCGTCGCGCGGCATGGCTACGGCCGGCCCACGCAGCGCGTTACGATGGTGGAAGCGGGCCACCCTATTCCCGACGAGGCCGGCCTTGCCGGCGCCGAGCGGGCGCTCGCGCTCGCCGACGGCGCGGGGCCTGACGACCTCGTGCTGGTTCTTCTTTCCGGCGGCGCATCGGCCAATTGGATCGCGCCGGCGACGGGTGTCACCTTTGCTGAAAAACAGGCCACGACCCGCGCCCTCCTGAGCAGCGGAGCCAACATCGGCGAAATCAATTGCGTGCGGAAGCATCTTTCCCGCATCAAGGGCGGCCGCCTTGCCCGGCGCGCTTATCCGGCGCGCGTCGTGACACTTGCCATCTCCGATGTCCCTGGCGACGACCCAGCCGTCATCGGTTCGGGCCCGACAGTGCCCGATCCGACCACGCTCGCCGACGCCCGCGCCGTCGCCGACAAATACCGACTGGATTTGCCGGCGGCCGTAAGGCATGCACTTTCGGACCCCGCCAATGAATCGCCCAAACCGGGCGACGAGGCCTTTGCCGGGAGCGCCTATCATATCCTCGCCCGGCCAGCTGACGCCCTCGCCGCCGCCCAGGCGCGCGCCCGTGAGGCAGGATACGACTGCATCGTCCTTGGCGACCGGTTGCAAGGCGAAGCCCGCGAAGTCGCCACCGAGCACGCCCGGCTGGCTCGCGACTACGCCGCGGCAGGCCGTCGCATCGCCATCCTGTCGGGCGGAGAGCTGACCGTCACCCTGCGCGGCGGCGGCCGCGGCGGCCCAAACCAGGAATATGCCCTCGCACTTGCCATCCATCTCGGCGGCGCCAAGGGAATCGCCGGGTTTGCCGCCGATACCGACGGCACCGACGGCGGCCAGGGCCGTCCCGACGACCCCGCGGGGGCCTTTATCGACGATACGACCCTGGCGCGAGCCAAGGCGCTCGGCCTCGATCCCGCCGCCTTTCTCGCCGACAACGATTCCACGGGGTTTTTCAACGGCATCGGCGACCTGTTCGCGCCCGGTCCGACGTTCACGAACGTCACCGATTTTCGCGCGATCATCGTTGACAGGCGCGCCGATTGAACCCGTCGTGGGCTGGATATCGCTGGGCTGGAAATGAGCTCTAGGCTGGAAATGAGCCGGGTGACTGTCTTGCAAGCCCTTGTCGGGGCGCTGCTTGCAGCCATTTTTGCGGCGTCCGCATTGGCCGCTTCCACAAGCCCCGCCGCGGCCGATTTCCGGTTGTGCAACAACACCGCAAGCCGCGTCGGCGTCGCCGTCGGCTACAAGGACACCGATGGCTGGACCACCGAGGGCTGGTGGAACTTACCGGCGCGGACCTGCGAGACGGTGGTCAAGGGCAACTTGGTCGCCCGTTATTATTATGTCTACGCTATTGACTATGATCGCGGCGGAGAATGGATGGGCCAAGCCTATATGTGTACCCGCGACAGGGAATTTACGATCCGCGGCATCGGCGATTGTCTGGCGCGCGGCTATGACCACACCGGCTTTTTCGAGGTCGATACCGGCGAGCAGCGCGCCTGGACGGTACAATTGACTGAATCGAGCGAACAACCGTCGCAGAAACCGCCGCCTTCTACAGGCCCCGTGAGCGCCAATCCGCCGGCTGTGACTCCGCCGCCCGCCGGAACGCTCGGTGCCCCTTCACCGTCTGCCGTGGCGCCAGCCGCCGCTTCGCCATTAATCGGCGCGCCAGCCGCTGACGTTCCTGGAAATAGCGCGGCCTCGCCAGCGCCTTCGACCCCCTCGAGAGTCCAGACGCAATGAGGCGGCAACGCCGCACGAAGGTCGTTGCCACACTCGGCCCGGCGTCTTCAGACAGCGCCGTGATCGGCCGGCTGTTTGCGGCAGGCGCGGACGTGTTTCGCATCAATATGAGCCACACCGATCACGGCCGGATGCGCGAACTCGTCACCGCGATCCGCACTGTCGAAGCCGAGGCCAAGCGGCCGATCGGCATCTTGATTGATTTGCAGGGGCCGAAGCTACGGCTCGGCGCCTTTAAGGACGGCGCCGCCATGATCGATAACGGCCAGGAATTCATCCTCGATGCCGACGCCGCGCCGGGTGACGCTCGCCGTGTACAACTTCCGCATCCGGAAATTTTTGCCGCCATCAAACCGGGCGATGCGCTTTTGATCGATGACGGCAAGCTGCGCCTGTTGGCAACGGACGTCGCCCCGCAACGGATCGTGACGCGGGTCGAAATCGGCGGCAAAGTTTCCAACCGCAAGGGCGTCAGCCTGCCCGACACGGTCGTCCCGCTTGCGGCGCTGGCGCCGAAAGACCTTGCCGATCTCGAAGCTGCGCTCGACGCCGGTGTCGACTGGGTTGCGCTGTCGTTCATTCAGCGCCCGGAAGACGTCGCTGAAGCCAAGAAGCTCACGCGCGGCCGCGCCGCTGTCATGGCCAAAATCGAGAAGCCGCAGGCCGTCGCGCGGCTCAACGACATTCTCGAACTGGCCGACGCGCTAATGGTGGCGCGCGGCGACCTTGGCGTGGAAATGCCGCTCGAAAAAGTCCCCGGCGTGCAGAAGGAAATGACCCGCGCATGCCGCCGCGCCGGCAAGCCGGTAGTCGTCGCCACCCAAATGCTGGAGTCGATGATTTCAAGCCCGGTGCCGACGCGCGCCGAAGTTTCCGACGTTGCCACCGCCATTTTTGACGGCGCCGACGCGGTGATGCTGTCGGCGGAGTCGGCATCCGGCCAATATCCGCTCGAGGCGGTCGCCACCATGAACCGCATCGCCGAGGAGGTCGAGGACGACAGCGCTTATCTGGCGTCGCTGCATCTGCTGCACACCGCGCCGGAACCGACCGGCGCCGACGCCATCGCTGCGGCAGCGCGGCAGGTCGCCGAGACGCTCGACCTTTCGGCCATCGTCTGTTGGACGTGCTCCGGCTCGACCGGCTTGCGCGTCGCGCGAGAGCGGCCGAAATGCCCGATCATCGCGATTTCGCCGATCGAGGGCGCCGGGCGTAAATTGTCGGTCGTCTGGGGCATCCATTGCGTCATCGATGAAGACGCGCACGACCAGGACGACATGGTCGAGCGTGCCTGCCGCATCGCCGACCGTGAGAATTTCGCCAAACCCGGCCAGCGCGTCATTGTCGTCGCCGGCGTGCCGCTCGGCACGCCGGGTGCGACCAATTTCATACGCATTGCGTATCTCGGGGACGGCAAAGCGGGCGCGTGACGGGCTCGCTAACCACGCCTAAGTCACCGCTAGGTCGCCCGGGCAGCTACGGCCTCTATTTCTTCGATCACGCGATCCGTCGCAGTATGGTGCAGCATGTGGCCGATGCCGGCGAGCGTCACGAGTTTTGCGCGCGGCAATGCCGTGGCAAAGGCGAAAGCGTTGCGCATGGGTTGGACCACCAGGTCGAAATAGCCGGTCATGAGCAGGACCGGCATCGCCAGCGCCGGATAACGTTCGGCCTGCGTCGCGAGATTGCGTGTGAGGTCGGCCATGTCGCGCGCATTGGCGAGAAAAGTCGAAGGCCGCAGCAAGAGAAACGCCGCGGAACGTTTCAAATAGTGGCGCGGCGGCAGCTGCGGCAGAAAGGCGGACGCCAAAGCGAGGCCTAGGAAAAGAAGGCCAACCGGCAGCGCCAGCGTGCGCGCATAGAACCACCCGGCATAGGGCGTCGCGAACAGCACGTAGAGCCAGCTCGCTCTACGCGGAATCGGGTAAAGCGGCGGCGCCAGCAAAACGAGCGCCGCGGCGCGATCGGGAAAATCGAGCGCGAATCGCGCCGCCAGCGCGCCGCCCCAGGAATGGCCCACAACGATCGCGCGCTTCACCTCAAGCCGGTCCAGCACGTCGCGCAGCATCGCCGCCTGATAGGCCGGCGAATTGCCATTTTTGTCGCTCCGACTGCTCCATCCCATTCCGGGCCGGTCAATCAAAATAAGGCGGTGGCGGGCGGCGAGCCGCTCGGCCAGCGCAAGCCGCATGTCCTCGAGATTGCAGCCGGCGCCGTGAATGAGGACGATCGGCGGCGTCTCGCTCTTTTCGCCGAGTTCAACGACATGCTGGCGCAGTCCATTGATTTCAACGAAGCGACCGCGCGGCGGATGGATCCAACCGATCAGCCAGGCGCCGATCCACGTGACAAATGCACCGACAACGAGAACGGCGATGAGAATCAGTATAGGCATCATTCAAAAACTCCTCCCCGCGCCGCCATACTGCGCAGGGAGGAGAAAAAGCGCTCATCGCCGAAAACGATTATAGCGCTTCGCCCTTGAGCCAGCGGGCGCCCTGCGCATAAAGCGCGTCGAGTTCCGGCCCTTCAAGACCGGCCATGTCGGTTCTCACCTTGTAGCCGATCTTGGTCTGCAAATAAGCAAGATGCCGATAGCCTTCCGGGAACCGCTTGAGCAAATCCTGGTCGAGCGCGAGCTTGGCCGACGGATCGATGGGGTCGAGGCGGTCCTTCTCGTAAGCGAGACGGCGCAGCACCAGGCCCCAGGAGCCGTCGCGTCTTTCGAAAAAATCATAGAACCGGCCGGTGCACACCACGTCGCAGATCACGCCGTCGACGGGCGCACGTTGGGAAATTGTCATCTTCGTCTGCGCGATCGCGCGCGAACCGGCGACCTCGATCGCGCTGCCGCCGAGAAAGTGCAAAATCCGCACGCCGCGCGTCCAGCCTTCCTGATTGGCCTGGATGAATTCTTCGAACGTGCCTTGAAACCAAGTCGCCATCATGCGGCCGTCGGCGTGCCAGACGGTGCGGAATTGGTCCCACAAACGAGCGTCGCGCCACACCGCCCAGTTCTCCACCAGTTCGCGGATGACGCGTTTGTCGTCGTCGACGGTCATTACACCATGCATTCGGCCCCTCCCCGTTGTGGCACAGAGGAACAGGTCGATCGTCAACGGTCAATGCGGACGAAAGCTCAGATGTCCCGACCCTCGACCTTTTCGGTCAGCGTCTTCACGACATCCGACAAATTCTGCAGGTGAGGATCGATGGCCAACGCCCGGCGAAAGGCCTCGAGCGCGTGCTTGTCGTCGCCCATGTCCTGCAGGATCATGCCGAGGCCGGCCAGCGCACCGAAATGACGCGGTTCGCGCGCCAGGACTTCGCGAATGTCGGCGAGCGCGTGGCCGTAATCTTGCTTGAGATAGAAAACCGTCGCGCGCCGGTTCCAGGCTTCGACGTAGTCGGGCTTGATCGCGATGATCGCATCGAGAAGCTTGATCGCTAGATCGTAGTCCTTCTCGTCGGTAGCTTCCTTCACCCGGTTCATCAACAGATCGCAAGTGTCGCTGCCGGACACAATCCACGCCGCCCAAATGCGATCCTCGATCGCCTTGGCGCTCGTTTCGTCCGGCGCGACTTTGAGCGCGCCGAATAGAGTATCGAGACTGTAGGTTGCTCCGCCGTGGCCCAACGGCGTCAAGTCGCTTGGTGGCGACATGAAGCCTGGCCCATTTTGCCCCCAAGCAGGCGAAACCGGCAAAAACGCCTGTGGCAGGACTGCCATGGCCAGTGCGGCGCCCGAAACCAAAACACCGATAGGAAAAGCCGAGAATCGAAGCTTCATGCCCTACAATCTATTCGTCCGCCACGGCGCGGCAAGCGCGCAATATGAGGCGATGATTGCGGCGGCAATAGGCTAACGCGGCCGAGTCCTTCGCGCGTTACCCTTGGCGGGCCTTGAAACGGCGTTGCGTCTTGTTGATCACATAGACGCGGCCCTTGCGGCGTACGATGCGATTATCGCGATGGCGGGCGCGCAGCGATTTCAAGGAATTGCGGACTTTCATGGCACGGTTTCCTAAGTTGGCCGTTGATTAGGGGTGCTGCGCCGGCTTGTCAATCTTGGGCGGGCATTGCGTCTCGCGCCTGATATGGGGTGAAAATCATGAATAAGCATGGGGCATCCTCGCAGGCGTCCTTGCAGCCGTCTCTGCGTCTTATCTCGGGGGTCGGCGAAAAGGGTCCCGCCTGTTTTCTGATCGAGGCCGACGGCAAGCTGCTGATGCTCGATCTCGGCGAGGGTCCGCCGCCGGGCTGTCTGCCCAACATTGAAAATATCGGGCCGGTCGATGCGCTGATCATCTCGCACGGCCACCGGGACCACGTCGGTGGGCTTGGCCTTCTTCCCAAGCTCGGCAATCCGCCGATCTACGCGACCGAGATCGCCGCCGCCGCGTTGCCCGATGGCTTCACTGCGCAAATCCTACCGATCCGCGGACCAAGCGACGTCCTCGGGATCGCGGTCGAGATCGGACGCAACGGTCACGCGCCCGGCGGCATCTGGGTGCATTTCGATATCGGCGGCGGCTTTCTCTATACCGGCGACTATTCGACGGAATCCATTCTCTACGCCTTCGATCCGCCGAAGCGCGCCGCCGCCACCGCGCTGATCGATTGCTCCTACGGCGATTACCAAAAACCGCTCGCGGACTGCTGGACCGAACTCGCAGCTTTCGTTGCAAAGCCGCCGCTGCTGCTGCCAACGCCGGCCGATGGCCGCGGACCGGAAATTGCGCTCGAACTGATGCGGCGCGGCGTCCGCGACATTTTAATTGACGACGCGATGGCGAAAGCGCTGCGGCAGCTTTGCGACGGTGGCAAGGTTTCGCTGCACGCAGGGCTCGCCGGCGAGATCGAACGGCTCGCCGAGATCGCGCTGCCGATCGACGGCCCGCGCGGCGTGATGCTCGCCGCATCCGCCGACGCCACCTCGGGCGCGACCGCGCGCCTGTTGCCGCAATTCGAGGACGTTCCCCAGGTCGGCATCGTGTTCACCGGCTATGTCAATCCCACGACGCCCGCGGAGCGGTTGAGCAAAAGCGGCCGCGCGCAACGCATGCGCTGGAACGTGCATCCGCGACTGTCCGACACCGTGGCG
>JBAPZR010000989.1:0-5135 GCA_049285335.1 Xanthobacteraceae bacterium
TTCGGGTATGGCTCCCGTGCCAATCAGGCCGTTTTCCGATTGAAAGAAGACCTTGATGTCGCTTGGGACGTAGTTCGCAACCATGGTTGGGATACCGATGCCGAGGTTAACCAGCATGCCGGATCGCAGCTCCTGCGCGATACGCTTTGCGATGATCGATTGAGCGTCCATGGTGCTCACTCATTCGTTACAAGATAGTGCACGAGTGGTGCGGGCGTTACGACGTGATCAGGAGCAATGAGACCTACCGGCACGATATGTTCGGCTGTCACAATAGTGGTGTCGGCTGCGGTTGCTATGACCGGATTAAAATTGCGCGCCGTTAGGGCGTATGAAAGATTTCCCAGATAATCGGCGAGGAAAGCACCGATCAACGCGAATTGCGCATGCAGTGCCGTCTCAAGCAAATAGTTTTTTCCATTTACTTCGATTATTTGTTTCCCTTCCTCGACGATGGTGCCGACGCCCGTCGGCGTGAGCACGCCGCCAAGCCCGAAACCGCCGGCGCGGATGCGTTCGATCAATGTACCTTGCGGAACCAGATCAACCACCATTTTTCCGGCGATCATCTGCCTTTGCGTCTCAGGATTTAGCCCGATGTGGCTTGCGATTGTCCGGGCTACAAGTCCCGCATCGACAAGCTTTCCGATGCCCTGTCCCGGCACCGCCGTATCATTTGCAATCACGGTGAGATCGCGTTTACCCTGGCGCACAAGTTCGTCGATAAGCCGCTCGGGGGTACCGACGCCCATAAATCCGCCAACCATAAGCGTTGCGCCATCGGGAATGATCTTGACGGCCTCTTCAACGGAAACAGGTTTCATGTGGAACAATCCGGTCGGAAAATCTTTTCCGACACGTGGTTTGTTGCGGGAAAACAGCAAAAATTTCATTGACGTAGATCAATGCAGTCCGAGGGCGCAACGTTCGAGATTTTTCTCGACCAGCCGCGCTGCAGGACGAGTTCAGCATTGGCGCAACGCGCTAGATAGCCTGAACCTGAAGCTTCCCGACTAGAGTTTGACTTCTTCGCCGCAGAGGAAAGGAATCGCAACGTGAATGACGCATCTCCGGCAATTTTCAATTTGAATGCCTACAATCCAGCCGAAATCCAGGCGGCAATCGAGACGGTTGGGGTCAAAAAGGCGGCCATGCCGACTCTGCCCTGTTTTATCTTGGCAGTGGTGGCGGGAGGCAGCATCGGCTTTGGAGCGCTGTATTATTCGATTGTCGCGAGCGATGCGGATCTGAGCTTTGCCGCCGTACGCGTCCTCGGCGGGGTGGTATTTTCCCTGGGTTTGGCGATCGTGCTCATTTGCGGCGCAGAACTTTTTACTGGTAACAACTTAATCGTGATGGCGTGGGCCAGCGGCAAAATTTCCACAATGGCGGTGCTCCGCAACTGGGCAATCGTTTACGTTGGCAATTTTGTCGGCGCCGCTGGCCTCGTGATTCTGGTTCTGCTCTCGCATCATTTGGACATGAACGGCGGGCGCATTGGACTGACAATCTTGAACACGGCGGTTGCAAAAATAAGTCCGGATGCGCTGACTCTGTTTGTCAAGGGTATCCTTTGCAACATGCTCGTTTGCTTGGCGGTTTGGCTTGCCTATGCGGGCCGTTCGGTTACCGATAAGATCGTCGGTTTGATACTACCGATCTCGGCGTTCGTTGCGGCTGGCTTCGAGCATTGCGTGGCCAATATGTATTTTCTGCCCCTAGCTTGGCTGTTGACCGAAATTGGCCGAGTTCCAGCTGATTTCGATACGTCGCTTATTTCGATCGCGGGGATCATCCACAACCTCGTCCCAGTTACGTTGGGTAATATCGTCGGCGGCGCCGGACTCGTCGGATTGGTTTACTGGCTGATCTATCAAAGGGGCCTTGGTACGACCTTAGTCAAAAAGTAGTTGCGTTCACACCTTTCCCGGTGCCTCGCCGCGCGAGCTGGCAGTTGGGAAGTCCGACCCTTCAATCCAAACAAACTTCGCGGCGCGACCCAATGGCGGCCGCGCCCGTTCGAGCTGCAGGACTGGTCGCGAGGACCACCTCGTTAGCTTTTCGTACGCCAAAGGCCCGGCAGCTTGGCGATCATTGCGGCCGGATTTTTCTCGGGACGTGGTTTTCGCGACAAATTCGGACGGGCCAACTCGTACTCCTCACACACTCAATACTATTAGATAGGCGCGGTTTTCAGCGGTCCCGCCGCTCGCCATGCACTTCCCACAAAGCGATTTCTGGGAAACGAATGGCGAGGAAATAGGCCAACTATCGGCATTTCTCTTAGCTGCCATCAATGTCCCCCAAACACGAGAGTCTGGAAGGGAAGCAGCAGCGCCTGAAGGCGTAGAATTATAGCATGCACGAGCGCAAGCGCGTCCAAAGCATGAAGTACTAGACCGCGGAAAACGCCGGTATCTTCCGAAACGATGGTGTCGTGATTGTTAGAATAAGCATTGGCAATGCAGCTGCTGCCCGGCGTTATGCCGTCGAGCCCCCCTTTGTAGAGCGGCTCAAGGAAGACGAGAAGGCTGCCTGGACGAACAACCTGCTGCACATCAATTAATTGTTCGCCGCCGCGGAACTGGCCCGCAGCGATGTAGTCCTGTACGTTCGTGACTACCATCGGGATGATTGTCCACGGTTTGGATGCGCACGTAACCTCGGCGATCATCCCCACCTTCATGATTTGCGCTTCAATTTGATTAAAGCCCGCCTGCAGGACCCCCTGACCCGCTCCCTCTGGGATCAAGATGCCAGCCGGACGCATCAACGGATTTACAATGTCACCGACACGAAGCGTGAATTGCTCGATCCGGCCGGTGACCCCGGCCTTGATCACCGTCTTATCGAGATCGACTTGGGCTTGGGCTAGCGCGGCCTCAGCACTTTCCTTTTGGGCGGGAATAAGCGTCGCGACTTTCTCTTCGGCGCCCTGTTTCGCCGCCGCGGCGGCGGCAATGTCGCCCAGTTGCCCCTCCGCACGGACTTCAAGGCGCTCGATCTCGCGGAAAGGGACGTTGCCCGCATTGCGCCGCTGCAGCTCTCGCTTGGTTTCTAGCTCGTCCAAGGTCTGCTGGTGGGTGCTAGTAGCCGCTTGAAGCTGGCCTTCGGCTTTGGTGACATCGGCTCGAGCCACGGCCATTTCCCCATCGATCTCGGCAATTTTGCGCCGTGCGGCCTCGGCGGCAGCCTCCTGTTTCGAGCTGTCCAGCCTGAATATCGGTTCGCCCGCTTTGATCGGACCACTAACGCCAACGAAAGTTTCGGCAACACGGCCATTTGTCTCAGGAACGATCGGGACTGTCCTAAAAAACAGTGTGACGTTGCTTGTCGAGGGATGATTGTAGAAAATCGCCGTGATCAGACCCACAGTGAGAATGAGGCACGCCGTGATGCCCCACCTGAGTTCGAACCACACGGAGTAAAGGGTAATTTCTTTGCCGAGCCGTTTGCCCTGAGCGTATCGACGGTAGAGATAATCGGGAAGGATCGTCACCAGCGAGCAGAGCAGCAGTTCAAGCATGGCTCGCCTCTTTTTGGCTCGCTGGAACACTCTCTGGTCTTATCGGCGTATCCATGCGGTCGTCTTTGCCGACGCGGTCATGCGCCCGAGCGTCGCCCGATCGCGTGACGGCTGTGTTGGTGTCGCGCCATACCTCACCGGTGGATTCGAGCGTTTTTATCCCGGCCATCTTCTCCAGCGACCGGGCCATTCGGCCAAGCGCAGTGCCAAAATCGGGAATATCGATCAGCGCAAGGAATAGACCGGCTATCCAAAAGATATGCATGTGGGTGAACAGAGCAATAAGCCCCAAGACCGCAACGATCTCGAATTGAATTTTTTGGGATTTGTGGGCGAGGCGCTCCGGCAGAGTGTGTAATCGGAAAAACAAAATGCCGAACGCCAGAATGCCGAGCAACAGAAGGATGCCCGTTACAACCATAAGAACGTCAGTCTCGCCCGGAGGCGTGATAAACGACGGAAGATGATGGGACGCAGCCGGATTGATTGAATCGGCCATACCACAGCTCCGATGGGAAACTGTAAAGTTACAGCGGTATCCTGCGCGCCATTTTGAGCTATATCAATAACCCCGCTCGCGGCGGCGTCTCATATCGACGCGCACTGGTATTAGCTTGACGCGCACTGGTATTAGCTGATCTGCGTCTATTGCCCCTCCGGATATGCGTAATGGACAGAACGATCAGCACAGTTGCGGCGACTAATGGATAGGGCATGCCGGATCAAGGTTCCGTTCGGGCATCGCCTGTGGCCTCGAAAAAATCCTATCCTCCCTGATCGGGGCCGCCAACCGTTCAGCGTCCCGCAAAACGCGGGCGCTGAGCGGGTTTAGTGCGTGTGGAACCACTTGAGGTGATGTTATGAGCAAATTGCTAACAGCTCTCGTTGCCGCAGCGAGCATTGCCGGTGTAGCGGCGGTGACGGCAAGCCCCGCCAGCGCGCAATGGGGCGGTGACTGGCATGTAGGAGGCGATTACTATTCTCCGTCAGCCTACGGGTATGGCTACGGCGGATATGGCTACAGCGTCGGAGTGGTTCCGGCCACTCCGTATGCGATTGTGGCCGTTCCGACGGTTCCGGCCATTGCGGTTCCAGCCGTTCCAGCCGTTCCGGTTGTTCCCTCCTACGGCTATGGGTACGGCACTGGCTACGGTTACGGCTATTCGACCGCCGGGTACGGGAATTTGTATTCCTACGCGCCAGGTTACTATCGACGCTGGTATTGGCAATAGCGGCAGCGGCCGGAATTAAGCGAAGTCATCTGCCCACCAACTGCATGATTGGTGGGCATGGTGCTTTATGCGCATGCGAATGCCGTTGTTTCGCGGTCTAACAAAATCTGGATCGCACGCGATTGCACGAAACCCATATTTCGGCGACACAAACGAATATAGCGACGTGAGGCAATGTGGCTTCTTGGCGTGCCTTCTTGGACCGCGTGGCCGGTCACGGCGCCTGGGCAACAGCTGGCGATGCTTTATTAACAGGTCGGGAGTTACGATTCGCTGCCGGTGTGCTACCCACTGCGCGGCCTCGCTCTGATTATTGTCAGGCCTCGCCATTCACCATGACAAAGGCTTAGCCTATGTCGGATCTTGAGAATTTAAAG
>JBAPZR010000990.1:0-2500 GCA_049285335.1 Xanthobacteraceae bacterium
GGATAACGCCGGTCTCGTGCTCACTATCAGCAATTTCGACCGTGCGGGCGAGGTCACCTATCCCAAGTGGCTTCACGTCGGCTTCATGCAAGATTCGGACGACAAGGTCGATAAGATCTACGATCAGTTGAAGACTGCGGGCGTGAAACCCGATAAGCCCAAGGACATGCACGGGGCCCATACCTTCTACTTCACCGCTCCGGGCGGCTTTACCGTCGAGGTGTTTCATCAGCGAGGAGTTTGAACCCCTCCTGCGCGTGCTGGCGCGCCATAGCATCTGTTTTGTCAGCAACCAAACAAACCATAGCTGCCGATCATGCGGGACGATGGGGAGCGTTTGCCTTCTGAGTACCTAGCTTTACGCGCGCCTGGCTAAAACTTGTTCGTGGGTGAGCGATAGCACGTGCTATATTGTTTCACCCAGCGATGAACACACGCCCGTTTCGACTTACCGCCGACACGAAACCGCCCATTGCAATGGTTGGCCGGCGAACCATCCCCACGGATAGTTAACTTCAACAGGTCTGGATGGGGAGGGGGTAACGAGGGCTTTTAGGCCAGATACCAAATTACTGACTCGACTAGCACAATCCAAAGGTCAATAATCTGTCATCGCCGATAGAGAAGAATAACCAGGAACCTCCGGGGCGTAGGCCAGATGAGTGCGCTCCCCCCGGTGTACGGGTGAGGCGAGTGCGATGCTTGAGCAGTTCAGCGAAAGGGTTAGGGAATGCTACGAGTTCGCCGCCGAGGCTAGGGCGAAGGCGGACGCGACAAATGATTCGGCGTTGAAGGCCGAATTGCTCAACGCAGAGAGGCGCTGGCTGGTTCTTGCCCAGAGCTTCGGATTTACCGAAAGCCTTAAAGATTTCACGACCGCAAACGCAGAACAGCGAAGGTGGGTGGACTACTTCCTGCGAGCAAAAAAGGTCCTAGCGCCAGCGGCATCTTTTACTGCAAGTGCAGAGCTGTGGTCCATTATCGACAATAGTGACGACGCAATCATAACGAAGAACCTCGACGGCATCATATCAAGTTGGAACAAGTCCGCGGAGCGGATCTTTGGGTACACGGCCGCAGAAGTCGTCGGTAAGTCAGTCACAATTCTCATTCCACCGGACCGGCATGACGAGGAACCCGCAATTCTTGCTCGTCTCAGGCGAGGGGAGCGCACCGACCATTATGAGACCGTCCGTCGGCGCAAAGATGGGAGCTTGATTGATATTTCGCTGACGGTCTCGCCCATCAAAAATGCTGAAGGCAAGATCGTAGCCGCGTCAAAAATCGCCAGAGACATTACGGAGCGAAAGCGGCACGACGAACATTTCGCGATGCTTGCTCGTGAAGCCGAACACCGAGTCAAGAACGTACTGGCAACTGTCCAGGCTACCGTCAATCTTTCTCAGTCTAAAACGCTCCGCGGCCTCAAGGGTGTAATCGAAGGACGCATTCTGGCACTCGCGAATGTCCACGCGCTGTTTGTGGAGTCGCGGTGGAAAGGGGCCGAGCTATCCAGCCTCGTTCGACAACAGCTTGCACCCTATCTCCAGGACAAAGCACGCGCCCACATTGACGGTCCACAGGTGTTGTTAGAACCTAACACCGCCCAGACCATCGCAGTGATTTTGCACGAGCTTGCGACCAACGCGGCCAAGTACGGCGCTTTGTCTCGGGCCAAGGGCCGTGTTGAAGTCAAATGGTCGCTTGCGCCAAACAACCAACTTAAACTCACTTGGACCGAGAAGAAGGGTCCGGTAGTCAAAACGCCTACCCGTCGAGGCTTCGGTACCCACGTGATGGAAAGGATGGTTAGGGATCAACACAAGGGTGACCTACGCCTCGACTGGCGAACAGACGGTCTTGCGTGCGAAATTGTCCTTCAAACGTGATGGTGCCGCGCTCGCTTCACTCCGAGCGCAGACATTGCCGTTTTCGATCCTCAATCAGCCCGCCTGCAAGTCCCGCACAGGCGCAACATCCTCAAACACAATCGGGGTCGGCATAGTTGTCCTCTTGGATCACGGTATTTGCGATGCCAGTTCAAAAATAGGTCCAATCTATGCAGGGGGTGGTTCGTACCCGGATGCACGGCGGGTCGGTAATCACGGCCCGCTTCAGCGGCGGCTTTGCGGAAGGCGCAAGCCGAGTCGGCAGCGGTCAGCGGAGCCCTGTCTTGCCGTGTAGCGCCGAGTACCGGGCGGCGGATCGCCAAAGAAATCCTATGTGAAGGTGTTTTTGCTGCGCGCGGCGGCAAGCGCTTCGCGTTCTACCAAGAGATCGTCTGGAACGCGGCGTCGTCTGACATTGTGACTGTGATCTACACCTTCAGGCTGCCGCTTCGTCGAGCCTGAGTGACGTCTAAGCACCCTGTCTATTACTTCGTAATAATGTCCCGCCGCGTGCATGTCGCGGGCCCGCTTTAGTTCATCCTCGGTCCAGGGTCGTCGTGGCACCCTTCGCACCATTCTGCACTGCGGCCGATATCCCGCGAGTTTTGTTG
>JBAPZR010000991.1:0-4192 GCA_049285335.1 Xanthobacteraceae bacterium
CCAGGCACAGCGCGTGGATTACAGCGGATCGCCTGCGCGCATGGTCCGAGTGGCGGCAGGAAATGAAAAAGGGTTTCGACGACGCGCTGTCAGGCGCCGCCCACAACCAAGATCCGGCCGCCATTATTGAACTGCTGGAACACGCGCTCCTGGAAACGCGCTTTAGATTTGGTGATTTCAAGTACGTTGACGAGGCTTCGGCAAAATTCAATTTCAGCCAGAAGGTCAAATTCACCGCCGAACAAAGGCTGTTTGTCCAAATTCTTGTGAATTATTTTACCAAGAGCTTTGAGAGGCCGTTCCATGAAGCGGTTGCCACGCTGGCCGAAATAGCATTTCCAGGGCTAGAGTTGTCGGTCCCTGATGTAGCTAACATCGCCCTAAGGGCGACAACCAAGCAGGGCCGATCCAAACGGCCGCGGTGAGCGACTTTCCATTTCTCTTTTGAAATGGAAATTCACGGATCGAATTACCAAGCGCAAATAGGTGGCCTCATCACCGGAGGCCGCCAAATGCCGCGCGATATGTCCCCTACTGCAGTTGACGAAATTCTTAAACGCATGGCCGAGAAAGACCAGCGCGGCCAGCCGACGTTGCCGGACAGCGCGAAGGTTCCGATCCCGGTCGCGGCAAAGCACGACAATGTCTCAGAACAAACCGTCCGCAAACATTATCCGTGCACGCAACTATCGCCGAACCGTTGGGGCGTCTCTGTCGGCTTTCTCCGGCACCGCACCGTAGCCGCCTAAAACGCCGAAACCTCCGCACGCGGTCCGCGCAGAGGCTTCGGGAATAGGTGCGTCTCGACAGCGAACACCTAATCAAATTCCCGTTCCGACGCAAGCGCGCGTGCGATCACCGAAAGGAGATCGCAATGGATACCCGCAAGCGCCGGCGCCGCTTCAGGCCAATTTCTTCGATCATTCGCGACGCACACGGACGCGCGATCGGCCGAGTAACTCGGCTCCAGCTAATCACCGCTTTTCACTATTCGACATTCTTGGGTGATTTCCCGAGCGAGAAAGCGGCCGTTGGCGCAATCCGCGCGCGGCACGAGGCGCGCCGATGACCGCGCCGACCTTACGCCCGTATCAGGAGCGAGCCGTCGCCGAGCTTCGGCAACGGTACGGCGAAGGCGCGAGCCGGCTTTGTTTTCAAAGTCCGACAGGTTCCGGCAAAACTGTTTTGTTCGCCTACATCGTCGCCGGCGCGATGCAGCGCGGCAATCGGATCCTAATTCTCGGGCACCGGGACGAGATCGTGCGGCAGATCTCGGCTGCTTTGACGGCGCTCGGTGTCGAGCACGGCATCATCGCGGCCGGCTATGAGGCGATACAGGCGCCAGTGCAAGTCGCCAACGTGGCGACGTTGGTCCGGCGTCTCGATAAAGCGGAAGCGCCCGACCTGATCGTGCTCGACGAATGCCACCATAGCGTCGCCGGCACATGGCGCAAAATTCTGGAACATTGGCCCGACGCCAAGGTGCTCGGCGTCTCGGCGACACCGGAGCGCCTCGACGGCAAAGGCTTGATCGACATATTCGACGACCTGGTGATCGGCCCGAGCGTCACCGAATTGATCGAGGCGGGATTTCTTTCGCGGTTCACCACGTTCGCGCCGGCGAAGTCGCCGGATCTGTCAGGCGTCCGCACCCGTGCCGGCGACTTCGCGGTCGACCAAATCGCCGCGGCGATGTCAAAAGGCGTTGTCGTCAACGGCGCCGTCGACGAGTACGAGCGCATTTGCTCCGGCGTCCCGGCGATCGTTTTTTGTGTCGACATAGCTCACAGCGAGCTCGTCGCCGATGCGTTTGGGATCCGCGGCTATCGTTCCGCGCACGTCGACGGTAATACGCCGGCGGACGAGCGGCGCGAGCTCATCGCTGCATTAGGCGCCGGCAAGATCCAAATTCTCTGCAACTGCGGGCTTATCAGCGAAGGGCTCGACGTACCGGGCGTTATGGCCGTCGTCCTGTTGCGGCCGACAAAATCACTCACCCTTTACATGCAGCAAGTTGGCCGAGCTCTGCGGCCGGCACCAAATAAAGAGCGCGCATTCATCCTCGATTGCTCGGGCAACACGTTCACTTTCGGGCCGGTCGACGCGCCGCGAACATGGTCGCTCGAGGGCCGGGACAAGAAGATCCAGCCGGCGCCGCTCTGCCGCTGCAACGAATGCGGCGCGCTCAATCCGATCGCTGCGTTCTATTGCGAGAACTGCGGCGCACAACTGCGCGAGCCGGAGCCGGAGAGAAAGCAGCACATCGAAGTTCGTACCGGACCGCTGGTCGCGCTCGATCGCCTGGCGGGAATGACCTTTCGCCAGGCGCTGTATTGGGCCGGCAATGATGTGGACCGCCTGCGCCTAGTCGCACAAGCCCGCGGATACAAACCGGGGTGGGTTTTCAAGGTTCTACAGGAGCGATCGGCCTAACCGATAATCGCGGGGCGGGGGAATATCGATATGACGAACAACACAAAGCCGAAATTGCTCGAGCCCGACCGCGGGCAGATTGAGCAATTTTTTGATGCGCTGTTCCGGCACCGTGGCACGGAAGGGTTTATTTCCTTCCGAAGCTTCACCCACGACAACCAGGCTTATAATCACGAAGGCGTGCCCGCCAAATGTGATTTTAAGTATCTGTGCGACGTTGCCGTAGATCATGCCCGCCGCGCCGCGAACGAAGTTAAGCCGATTGTTTTTTGTCCGCCGGTTGTCGTGCTCGCCAGGAAAGACGGCGCCAAACTTAAAGACGTGTTCGAGGGCCTGGTCTTGGCCGTCGATTGCGATCAATCGCCGAATAAAGCCCGCGCGAAGCTCGAGGCTGTTCTCGGGCCGGCAACGGCAACCATACGATCGGGCGGCAAGTGGACAGCACCGGACGGACAGGAGGAGGACAAGCTACACGACTATCGCCGCCTAAGCCGGCCAGCGCGCAGCCCCGACGACATTGAGAAATTAAAACGAGCCCAAATGCTCGCGGCCAAACTCGTCGGCGGAGATCCTTCGATCACCGTCGTTCACCCGTTGCGCTGGCCGGGAAGCTGGCACAGAAAGAACGCCCCGCGGCTTTGTGAGATCGACACGCTCGAGCCCGATCGCGAGATTGACCTCGATGTTGCGCTGGCTGCTCTCGAGGCAGCATTGCCGCGCGACGACGGCGAGGAGCAACAGACCAACGGGTTCGACCACAGCGCCGATCGTGGCGACGATCACGAACGGGCCGATTGGGCGGCGTTAACCGCGGATATTTTGGCCGGCAACAATCTGCACGAAAGCACGGCGCGCCTGGCCGCGAGTTACATCGGATCCGGTGTGGCGCCGAAGCACGCGCTTCGCCAGTTACGCGCGGTGATGCTGGCGAGCTCCGCAAAGCATGACGAACGATGGCAAGCCCGCTTCGATGATCTCGACCGCGCGGTGCGAACCGCCGAAGCGCAGTTCAAGCGCGAACAATCTGGCGACCATGCCGACGAACCGAGCAAGGTCTATTGGCACGGCGAAGTCGATTACCGGGCAAGCCGGCCGCAACTCGTCCAAGACGTAATTCCCGAGGTCGGCCACGGCCTGATCGCCGGGCAATGGGGATTGTTCAAGACCTTCGCCGCGTTCGAGCTCGCACATTCCTGCATGAGCGGCGAACCGTTTCTCGGCTATGAGATCGTACGCCGCGGCGGCGTGCTGTTCGTTGCACTCGAAGGCCGCGACGAAGTGCCGATCCGGCTGCAAGGCATCATCGAAGCCCGCGGCAAGATCGAAGGCCACGCGCCGTTCGCCTGGATCGACGCTTGCCCGCCGCTAATCGGCAAGACCGCCGCCGATGAAATCTACAAGATCATCGCGCCAATCATCGCGGAATTTGAAAAACGCTTCGGCGTGCCGATCGTGCTGATTATCATCGACACGGTGATCGCCGGCGCCGGCTACAGCAAAGCCGGCGAGGAAAACGACAGTGCGAGCGGTCAGGCCGTCATGAACACACTCAAGACGATCGCCAGGCGAACCGGCACGTTCGTTTTCGGCGTCGACCACTTCGGCAAAGCCGTCGAAACCGGCACCCGCGGCACGTCGGCAAAGGAAGCATCCGCCGACGTGGTGATCGCTATGCTCGGCGACAAAGCGGTGAGCGGCGAAGTGACAAACGCCCGCCTCGCGCTCCGCAAGCGGCGCGGCGGCGCCAACGGTGAAGAAC
>JBAPZR010000992.1:0-2508 GCA_049285335.1 Xanthobacteraceae bacterium
GCAGACATGGTTCAGCACGATTGTGATGTCTGCTTTGTGCCAAGTTCGATCGATGTCCGCTTTACCCCAAAGGCAGAAATCGATCACGACGGTGGCCATGTCCGCTTTGTGCCAAAAGCGGACATCAACTGACCCGACAATTAAAGAGTCTACAATAAATCCAGGCGTCGTCGTGAATGCAGCGATATTGACAGCGCCAAGCCATCCTTACCCAGCGCGGCCATGCCAGGGATCAGGGCCCGGCTCGCGCCCGGTTGCGACTTTGACCAGCCGGTCGAGATAATGGGCCCAACCTTCAGCATGACCTGCGCATTGCTCGGCATTGGGCAGGCCAGAATGGGTCAGTCGCAGCAGCGTTCCGTTCGATTGCTCGATTAGATCGATCTCAACTGTACTCGCCCCCGGCGGCACTACTTCGCTCCCATCCCAACCGAAGCTGTAGGCAAGACGGTGCACCGGCACCACCTCGCGGAACGAGCCGCGCGCGAAGCGGGCACCGGTGACATTGACAAGATAGAGCCCACCCGGTTCCGGCTCGAGCTGTGCCTCGGTTCCCATCCAGCGCAGGATCTTCTCCGGATCGGTCAAGAAGGCAAACACGACCGATGGGGGCGCTGGGATGTGCGTCTCGCGGCGAACAACTAGGGCCTCTTGCATCAAATTTCTCCGGTTCACTGTTTGCGTTAATAATAACTGGGCTCAACGTTTGTCATACTCATCGTTGCGGCGCCACGGGTGCGGTTCTATGTGTGGTCATTTGTATTGTCATCGTTCCATGTCGGTTCTCGCTTAAGATACGCACCGCGTACTAACAGTGGGAGTGACAAGTGTGGCGGGATTCCGATGAACTCGTTGATCACGGAGGCGCCAGGATTTCAAGACACCTTGTGCTGCGAACCGCTACCGGCTTCGTCGCAATATGCGTCGGGATGAAAACATTGATGTCGACCTTCGAAGAAGTCCGCGCACTTGGTCGCTCGTTCCGGAACGACCTTCGACGGCCAGCGCCTGTTCCGGGTCGCCGCATCTAGAAACTCGATCCAAAATCCGATCCCCACGCCCGGTGCTGGCGGCGACCCAGGCCTTGCGTGGCCCAAAGGTTTTTTCTAGGTCGGTCGATCGGAAGATTCCGTCAAATCGGTCCTGTTCGGCGTGGCCTCCCTAGTGACAAGGGTGGGGCGGCGACCTCATGATCGCCGGATGCAGCTTTCCTCGACGCTCGCCTGGCTTGTCGATGCAGCCTGCGAGAGCCCGGGTGCCGACCGGCTGTTGGCAGTCCTCGGCGCTCATCTGGTCGACGATGGCCTGCCGCTCGCGGGCGGTGCTTTGACGCTTGCCGTGCCGCACCCACTCATCGCCCGGCGAACCTGGCTATGGCGAGCCCAAACTGGCGAGGTTATCGAGGCCTTGGCATTCGCGCCGGGACGATCCCTTGCAGCACTGGAGATAACCCCATCCGACCATGATGGCCGGCGCTGGCTCGCTGGGGTGGAGGCGGGCCCCGCGCACGAAGACATTGTCGGCCCCCGGCCTGATGGACCCTCGCTGAGCTGGATCGGACCGCGTCCCTTCACGCAGCGCGAGACCGATAAACTACGATTAGCCGCGCGTTTCGCTGCGGCACCACTTGCGGCACTCTCTGCACGCGCCACATTGTTGGCGTCGCTGGAAGCCTATCTCGGCCGGCGTAGCGCGGGGCGTGTGCTGGCAGCGCCTTTGCGTCGCGGTGTCGGCGAAACCATCCAGGCGGCGCTTCTTTTTGCCGATCTACGCGGGTTCACCGCGCTCTCGGAATGCACTCCTCCCACCATGGTCATCTCGGCACTCGATGCCTGGTTCGATCGCGTCGCCGGCGCCGTCCACGCCTTCGGCGGTGAAGTGCTGAAATTTATCGGTGACGGCATGTTGGCGATTTTCCCGGTGATCGGGGACGCGCCCCGCGGTGCCTGCAATGCCGCGCTACGCGCGGTGTCAGCCGCGCAGGTGGGCATGGCGCATCTTGATAAGAAGCGACAACAGCAGGGACTGCCCACTTTGCCTTTCGGCGCTGCCCTCCATCTCGGCGAGATGCTGTGGGGCAACATCGGCGCCGCCGATCGCCTGGATTTCACGGCCATCGGTCCGGCCGTCAATCTGGTCAGCCGGTTGGAGGGGCTGTGCCGCCCGCTTGGGAAGAGGGTCCTTGTGTCAGGTGCGCTCGCTGCGCAGACCGAAATGCCGCTGGTCCCACTCGGAACGCATGTCCTGCGCGGCATCGCATCTCGATGCGAGGTGTTTACGTTGCCGGAGAACTGAGCCTCTCGCCGACAGGCTGCTTAGCTTACCATCAACTTACATCTCTTCGGAAGCCGCTTGATGAGCGATGCCGCGAATTGAACGCATAACAGAAAATCGGAAGGCACATTTCCATTGAACCCCGGCGGAAATTCAAAACCCTCGCTCATAGACCGTGAGGTCGGGTGGTATCGTGGCCCAGATCGGCCGATTGTGCGTGAAGATAGCCACTGC
>JBAPZR010000993.1:0-3770 GCA_049285335.1 Xanthobacteraceae bacterium
ACGCCAGACAGGGCCACCGCCAGGGCCACCGCCGCGAAAATGATCTCACGGCGTATGAGGGCCAGCGGAGTTTCGTGTCGGCGGCGCTTACGCATCGAACTGCAGGACCAGGCGCAAGGCGCGACAGGAAACGAGATCACTCCGCGAGAGCGTATGACCCAAGCAGCATGTATCCAATCGTGACTATGAAGAAGATCGCTAATAGCGCCATGAGAGCCCCCTTGGCCTGGTGGGCTCGCGTTTTACTATGATTCGAGTGCAGGTCGCCAACTGGCAGGCACGACACCCGCTCGATCGACCAAGATCGGAATTAAAGCCGTGGCTGCGGCTGTGAAATCGAGGAACCAGAAAGTTGGAAGAAAAAACGCAACACGATGAAGAAAGAAACCAATAGGAGACCGACCAATTAATAAGCACGAAGGGTCCAGGCAATTTGCAGACAAAAGCACAAAGCCTGTGCGTGAAACTATCGAACGAGGCATGTCGGCCGCCGAAGAAGCGACTAAGGTTGCGGAACATAGCCTTTCATCGTCACTTGCAAGCATGCGCGAGCTAAACGGCAAGCTCATTGATATGGCACATGCAAACGCAGAAGCAGTGTTCGATTTGGCGCGCGAGCTTGCCAGCGACCAAGCACCCTCTGACTTGGCGGCGATCTGGTCTGCCCACGCAGGACGGCAATTTGAAATGATGACCAAGCAGACGCGCGAGCTCACTCTATTGGGGCAAAAATTTGCAAGCCGAACCGCGGATCCCTTGACGCGCAGCTTCAACGAAGCCTTCAGACATGCCGCCGAGTAAGTAAGTGGCTGCTGGGGAACCCCGGTCGGGGTTCTCAGGATACGTTTAGGTGAGCGCCGGCCGGCACCGCTTGCCGCGCCGTCTCTCAAACGATCAGTGATCGCTAGTTTTCGCAGGCGGCTTCGTCACTCCTCGTCCTTCGTGAGCAACTTGGCCGCCGATCGCCGGCCGGGCTCCTCCTCGAAATAGACATAGGCGAGCTTTTGCTCGGGGCCGTCGGCCGTCGAGATCCCCGATCGGAAACGGCGCGCGGGCACAGCCGCGCCCAGTTCTCAAGGTTGAGGGCCGTCGTAGCCCTCGATTACGATCAGGTCGACTGTGGCGTGCGGCAGACGCAACTTAATGTTTTCCTGATATTCGGGCGAACGATAGCAGGCGAGCGCGGAGGCGTAGTCGGGAAACTCGATTACGATGTTGCGCGCGCGACTATTGCCTTCCGCAACGTCGAATTTGCCGCCGCGCACCACATATCGGCCGCCGAATTTTTTGAAAATCGCAGGATTGGCCGCTGCGTAAGGCTTGAAACCCTCCTCGTTGTTCACATCGACGCGCCCAATCCAATAACCCTTGGCCATATGCGGTCTCCATTCGGGTGTTAGTGAAATATCGACTCTTAGAAGGTCCCCCTTTCGCTGCTTGCCCGCAAGCGGGTAGGTTGCGGGGCGCTGTCGGACGATATGGCTCGCAGTTGGCGGCCCCAATCTTGCTCGGCCCGACGCGGGTTCGGCTGGCCCGGAAGGAGGCAGGTATGAATGACCCGCGTCGCAAGGAAATTCAGCGAGCTCTGGCGCTGATCGAACAGGCCAAAGACATCCTTAGAGAAACGCTCCTCCAAGAACAGGATGATTTCGACAGCATGCCCGAAGACCTCCAAAACGACGAAACAGGGCAAAGGGCGGAGGACGCCATCGATGCATTGGAGCGTGCCACGACGTGCTGTGACGATGCGATGTCCGCCTGCAAGGAGGTCATTTAGGACTAACATCGCAGGCGGCCCGAATAACCGCTCGCTGAATTGTGTGGCCCCGGCCGTCCGAAGTTTTTTGGGGAAACAGGGGAAGGTCCGGGACCTCCGGCACGACCAAGGGGAAGTTGATTACCCACGGCCGGCCAATCAGGACTTAGAAACTCAGCAGTTGCCGCCGTTGCAATCCGCCATCGCCTGATCCGTATGCGCAACCACCGTCATGATCGCCATGCCAGTGGTGAGGGTGAAGGCCAGGGCGAAAATTAGGGCTATCTTTTTCATGACGTGTCCCCTCATTTGGTAGTCAGGAGGTTGCCAGGATCGGTAAACGCCATCCGTGACAGCGGTCACGTTTTGGAGCTTTTTGGCGGGAAGCGCCTGCCTTGGTCTTGATGCCGGATACCTTTCTGCTTGTTCACCGTGCGGAGATCACAGCGCTGGCTCGCCGCTATGCTCTCCCCCGCCGTCTATCCGTACAGTGACTACACCAAAGTCGGCGGCCTAGTGTCGTATGGCTATGACCTGGTCGATAATTATCGCCGCGCAGCGATCTATGCTGATCGCATTTTGCGGGGCACGAAACCGAGCGAGCTTCCTGTCCAGCTCCCGGTCAAAGTCCAGTTGACCATCAATCTCAGAACCGCGAAGGCGCTTGGCCTCGAGGTGCCTTCATCATTCCGGCTTCGCGCCGATGAGGTGATCGAATAGCGCCAATCTCCGCCGCAGCGTCAGAATGTCTGCTTTGGCAACCAACGCCATGGCATCCGTCGCCTGTCGATCGACATCACCGACGCGCAACTCGATGCGCTCGAAGTGCACGGCTACCTCGACCCCGATCGACGTGGCGACCGCGCCGACGAATGCGACGCGATCGAGACGTTCCTCGGAGACTCGCTGAATAGGCGGTAGTTTAGTCAGCAACCGCAAAACGGAATAATCGGTCTACTCGCGATCAGGTTCGGCGGATTGCAGCTGACTTTGCGCGTGAGGAATTTCTCCCTCGCCACCTCGAACCACTGAGGCGGATGGTGCCGGTCAGTTTGCTCGGATGTGTGCGTAACCATCAATCTATCATCTGGTCTACGCAATTCGGCCGTGAACTCTAGCTTTTGAAAGGGGCCTTGGGGACAAGGGGTTGGGTGACCGTCGTCGGCCTAGCTGAGGTCACTTTGCGTGGGGCCACGCGATGCCGATTTATAAATTCCAGATCGGTCAGACAGTGTTTATTGTTCCCTCCCTTTTCCGGGGAAGTCCAGCGGGGACATACATCGTCACTAAAAAATTGCCAGACCGCGACGGCGAGCTTGAGTATTGTGTGAAAAGCGCCGACGAGCCTTATGACCGCGTCGTGGGTGAAAGTGAATTGAGAGACGTACCGCAGGTCCCTGTTAGCGAGGCTGCGATATTAAAAAGCTGGCGAAGGAATTGGGATTGATCGTTCCGGTGGGAAACGGGACACGCTGTAACACCGCAACATAACAGTGCAACATCGCGGTCTTTGATAGCCGACTACGCTTAGCGGCGCGATTGGGATGAGGATCGCCAAGGTGATGGCCAAGGCAATGCTTCGGTAGTGTACCGGAAATGTTCGAGTCGTGAGAGGACCATTCATGATGATTCCCTCTCGTCGAAAAGCTTAGCCCAACGGCACTCTCGTTTCTGCGGCGTCGGCGAGATCACTAGGCTTAAATCGAACCGCCGATAAGGCGCGGCGGATCGCGGCGAACTTTGCGAAGCTGCCGGAGGGAAATAGGTTTACGCATCGGACGGGACTATCCGACTCCCGACGTCCGAACTGCGACGAGTTAAGCTCGCGTTGGAAGTTGCTTAATGCCGTCAATGACAATTTTCGTTATTTGGGACGCTTGTGAGCTCAGTGTCGCGTATTCGGCAATGTCGCGTTCGATACGTTCACCGTTCGTCTTTAGCGTTCGTCGCAGTGTTTGAAGCTCACTGATGAGGCGGTCAACTTCTTCTATCGAAACTCTTGATACTTCGCGCA
>JBAPZR010000994.1:0-9540 GCA_049285335.1 Xanthobacteraceae bacterium
CCGCTTTGGGTCATAAGCGGACATTCGGGTATGTCACCGTCATGTTCGCTTCACCCTCAAAAGCGGATATTGGAACTCAGTCGTGGAATGTCCGCTTTGTGCCAAAAGCGGACTCATGCATTGCACAAATCTCGAGAGAGCGCCCTCCGGCTTTCTGGACCGCAACGACCGACCACCTCATCACTCGGTCCCGGCGATGCGTGTCACTCAAGGAAGCGAGCGTATGGCGAGTGGCACAGCGTTCTGGTCTCCGGAGATCTCAAAATTTTGCAGGTAGAGTCCATGCTCCAACAACACCCTGCGTCCTTCGTCGCCTAGCAGAAAGGAGACGAACCGCTCCGCGCCGGTGGCGTTGGGCGCGTTGTGCAGAATAGTGACGGTATAGACCGCCGTCGGCGCGATTGCCGCTGGCAAATCAATCGCGGATATTTTGGCATCCGTCGTTTCGGTCGAATAGAAGAAGCCGGCATCGAGTTGGCCCGACTGCAGCCGCCCAACTAGTGTTTCCTCGGGGAACACCTGCGTTGGATTGTCGGGCGCGCCAAGCACGCGCTGCAACAAATCTGGACTGTTGTAGAAGGCTTCCGCGTTCCGCATCAGTTGCAGCGTGAGCGCCCCTTTCGGATCGAGCGTGGGATCGGTGCGCCCAATCCTGATGCCGGGCTCTAGAAGGACCTCATACCAAGGCTTGGTCATGAAGTCGGCGGCGAACCGGCTCGAAGTGTTGTAGCCGATCGCCAACGGAGACTGCCCGAAGGCGATATACCAGCTCACCCAATCACCGTTCGATACGCCCATCAGGTCTCCGTATGCCTTGGAAGTAGCGCTGATGAACACGTCGCCCTGACGAAGTTTTCCCTTGATCTGGTCGGCTAGACCATTGGAGCCGCCGCCGTAACCGTCGAACTTGTGGCCCGTGGCCTCCGTAAAGGCAGGCCCGATGCCATGTTCCATCAAATTGACCAACGAGCCAGCGTAGAGAACTTTGACGGTGCCGCCCGCTTTGGGGATGCCACCCGCCAGGCTCATTTGCTCCGATGAAAACCACAGGATAACCGTCAAGAGCGCAATGCCGGGCAACACCAAAAAGCCAGTCCGTTTGGTCTGTGTCATCGGCGCTTCCTCCCAAGAAAAGCACCGTTGCTTGGGGCTGCGTAGACACCCGTTCGATAGCAGCTCGCGAGTACGTGCCACCACCGGACATTTATCTTCATTCGGCCCATTGGCTCAAAGTCAAGAATCTTGCCGCTCCAGCTGTGAGGCGCGAAGCCGAATGCCGGCGCCGTCGCCCCGAACGAGATGGGCGTATGACCCGCGACCGTCGCTTCGACGGCCTGCCCGCCGCCGTCGAACGGCACATGCACGATGTCGAGATGCAACGATTGCTGAAACAGCGCGCCGACGAGTTGCGGCGGCGTGCCGATGCCCGGCGATGCGTAGCTGTATTTGCCGGGGTTGGCGCGGATCAGCGCGACCAGCTCCTTCACCGTCTGCGCCGGCAATGACGGATTAACCGTCACCACGACCGGGGTCTGAGCGCCAAGCGTGACGGCGTCAAAATCCTTGAGTGGATCCTAGGGTACGTGACTGTAGAGATACGGGTTGTTGGTGAGGTTGCCGCCGGTCACAAGAAGCGTGTAGCCGTCCGGCGCCGATTGCGCCGCACGCCCTGCGCCGATATTGCCGCCGGCGCCGCCGACATTCTCGACATAGAAATTCTTGCCGGTTTGCTCGGAGAGTTTTTGCGCGATCAGGCGTGCGAACAGGTCGGTCGGGCCGCCGGCCGCGAATCCGACGATAACCTTGACCGGCCGTGCCGGCCAGGTCTCCGCGGCGGCGGACGTCAGGCCGGCTGCGAACAACAACAATGCCAAAGCGAGATGCTTTTTCACGTCGACCTGCCGGCGTTTGGCTCAGGCTTGCAAACGGCCCATCGTCAGTGCCTCCTGCCCGCCTTGGCCCCGCACCCATTGAATCACCAACACGGCAATGAAGAAAGCGGCGATTGTTACCGGCAGGTGTGCCGTCCGGCACAGATACAATCGCGCGCCTGCGGCATGTTTTGCGCGAAGCGCGGTATCGTCGCCAAGTCGGTACGCGCTGCGCGACGACATGTTGATTCCCAAAATTTATTGAGGAGGCGCAGTCATGTCCGCGGTTCACCACAGGGAAATCAATATCGACGAGAACTCCGATCCATCCTACGGGTGGGGGGTCAACATGGACCTGTTCGCCCCACTCGGCCAAAGTTTTACAGCGGTTTCGCATCACGTCCGATTCATCGGATTGTTCTTTTCCACGTCTCCCAACATCCCTCCGGTGCAATTCAAGATGACTTTGCTGGAGGGTGCAGGCTTTTCCGGTCCAGTCGTTCACTCGCGCTATGCGACCGCGACGCCGGGCTTATATGGATTCTTGTATTTTGATTTCTCGGGCACGAAATTGACGGTTGGAAAGGCGTACACCGCGACTGTCATCCAAGACCCGCCGGTGAATGCGCAAAACAGCACTGAGATATTGGGAACGTCCAACGTTTATTCCGGCGGCACGGCATTTTTCTCTGGTGCGCCCGACCCCAACGGGGACGATTGCTACTTTCGTGCGCTGCATACGATCTATACCGCGCAGGTGCAGCCGCCCATCGACCCGAACGGAACGTCGACCTTTAACCAAGGAGAACACGTTCGAATCAAGTTCAAGCTTGAAGCGGACGGGGTACCGACTCACGACTTGCCTCGGGCCAAGCTTCTTGGCGGCGGCTTCAAGGGCAACACGGTTGTGATGAAAAGGCATTTTCACCGCGAAAAGGGCGAATACGTTTACGAGCTCCATACTAAGCACCTGGCCGCTCAAGCGTACAAGGTCGAAATCTTTATTCACGACATTGAGGTTGGGAACGCGCTATTCACGCTTCAATAATGGGACGATAACGGCGCGCGCCTCCAAACCGAACCCGCGTCGCGTAGTTAAAAGTTAAAATTAATCTGAATCGAAAAGTCTTTCGGCTTAGCGCGACAACCAGCGCGCATTGTCGCGCCGCCGGCGCGTTGTTAGCATTCCCGGCCAAACAAATTAACAGGGAGCTCAGCCATGCGCATTGCGCTTCTCGCCGGCATCACTTTGGCCTTATCGACTGCGGCATTCGCGCAGTCTCTGTCCGGCGACCAAATCAAAACGAGATTCATCGGCAATACATTCAGCGGGTTCGCGGACGGCGAGTCCTATTCGGAACACCTGAACGCCGACGGCACGATTTCGGGGCACTCTCCATCGGGCGCTTACGCAGGCCGATGGCGCATTTCCGGCGACCAAATCTGTTTTTCCTACCCGGAAGGCAAACGCAGCGCTAAATGGGATTGCACTGAGGTGAAGCTCAAGGGCAGTCGAATCATCTGGGACGACAACACGACCGCGAAGCTGAGCGAGGGTGCGCGCTAGTGTTCCGATCCCGAAGTTCGCTACACTTTGCGGCCCGTTCTTAGCGAACTTCGGAATCGAAAAGACAAACTCATAGGAACTTCCAATCCACCACGCTAGACGGCTTAACGACACTTCGGACCTAACGCACCGTCGCACTGCGGAGTTGCGCGACGTCCTGCTCGGTGAGTTTCGACGGCGCCGCCCCGAAGCGCGCCGTGACATAATTGACCACCGCGGCGATCTCCGCATCCGAATAACTGGCCCCGAACGCCGGCATCGACACGACGCCGTCCGGCGTGTGTCTCACGGTGCCGGAGAGCACAATCTGGGCGACGTTGGTCGCCGATGCGTCATTGACGCCCCGGGTCCCGCTGATCGTGGCGAACGGCGATAGGGCGCTGACGCCCGTCCAGCTGTGGCAGCTGACACAGGCCTGCTCGAAGACCTTTTTGCCGGCGGCATTTGCCATCGCGCCTTCTTTCGGAGAGCCGGGCGCCGGCGGGGCGAGGTTTGCCGGCAGATCAGATGTGACCGCAGGCACGCTGCGCACATAGGCGACCAGCGCCTGAATGTCGCTCGGCGTCATCGCGCTGAAACTCTGATCGACCGCTTCGCCCATCGGACCGGCCGCCGTGCCGCGGCTCTTGACGTGGCCAGTTGCGAGATAGGACGCCACTTCATCGTCGCTCCAGGCGCCAATGCCGGTATCTTTGTCTGAACTGATGTTGAAGGCTCTCCAGCCGGCCGTCACCGCACCGGCGTATTTGTTCCTATTGTCGAGCGCCTGGGCAAGATTGCGCGGCGTATGGCATTCGCCGCAATGCGCGAGCGCCTCGGCGAGATAGGCGCCGCGATTCCATTCCGGGCTGCGAGCGGTGTTGGGCATAAACCGCGTATTGGAATTGAACGCCATCGACCAGAAAATCATCGACCAGCGCTGATTGAACGGAAAGCGAAGCGTGTCGGCGCGATTTTCCGCGTGCACGCCGGCAAGGTTGAACAGATAGGCCTTGATCGCCAACGCATCGGCGTCGGTCATGTAAGTGTAGGACGGATAGGGCATGGCCGGATAAAGCCGCGTTCCGTCGGGACGGATGCCGCGCTGCACGGCGTTGAGAAAATCGGCGTCGCTGTATTTGCCAATGCCGGTGTCCTTGTCCGGCGTGATGTTGGTCGTGTAGATGGCGCCGAAGGGCAGACGGATCTCGAGCCCGCCCGCATAGGGCGCACCGCCCGGGGCGGTATGGCAGACCATGCAATCGGCGGCGCGCGCCAGATATTCGCCGCGCTTGACCGGATCGGCGCCGGCAAGGCCGGGGGGAACGCCGGTCGGATCGGCGGCGTGATAGTCCGCCAGCGCCACCGTCGAGCCGCCGGCGAAGGCCATCGGGCCGGGAACGAAGGTGCGCCAGAGATAAATGCCGATCGCGACCAGGATGACCGCGGCGACGATCAATGAAGTGGCACGGTTGCGCATCGCACTTACGCTTTGTTGACCGCAAGCGCGGCGCGGTCGATCGGTAGCCGGCGCAGCGCCACGCCAGTCGCGGCGTAAATCGCGTTACGCAGCGCCGGTGGCCCGGCGGTCGCGCCGGTTTCGCCGATGCCGCCCGGATCCTCGCTGCTTTTGATGACATGCACTTCGATGTTCGGCACCTCATCGATTCGCAACATGCGGTAGTCGTTGAAGTTCGACTGACGCACGCGGCCTTTGTCGATGGTGACTTCGCCCCAGAGCGCCGCGGTCAGGCCGAAAATCAGGCCGCCCTGCAGCTGCGCCACGACGGTATCGGGATTGACGGCGATGCCGGTATCGACGGCCGACGTAACGCGGCGCAAGTGAACCTCGCCGTTATTGTCCACCTCGGCCTCGACCACGGTGGCGATGAAGCTGGCGAATGACGGCTGCACGCTCACGCCACGCCCGGCGCGCGGCGGCAGCGGCTGGCCCCAACCGGATTTTTCCGCAACGAGATCGAGCGCCGCCTTCAGGCGCGGATTATTGCCGAGCATGCCGCGGCGGAACTCGACCGGGTCCATGTTCGCCTTGCGCGCCAGCTCATCCATGAAGCATTCGGTCGCAAACACGTTGTTGTTTGGACCGACACCGCGCCAGAAGCCGGTCGGTACGGCGGGCGGTTCGGCGCGCACATAGGCCACCTGGCGGTTGGGAATATCGTACGGCATGTCCACCGCGCTATCGACCGCATCGATATCGATGCCGTTCTGAAAACCCGGGGGAAACCAGCGCGCCATGATTGACGACCCGGACACATTGTATTTCCAGGCGACGATTTTGCCGTTCTGGAGACTTGCCGAGATCGTGTCGCGATAGATCGGCCTATAAATGTCGTGCTGGATGTCCTCCTCACGAGTCCAGATCACTTTCACCGGCGCATCGACCTGTTTGGCGATGCGCACGGCGGACGTAATCATGTCGGTCTCGAGCCGGCGCCCGAAGCCGCCGCCAATGTAGTGATTGTGGACGGTGACTTTATCGATCGGCAAACCGGCGGCTTCCGCCGCCGCCTGTTGCACGCGGGCTATAACCTGTGAGCCGATCCAGATTTCACAACCGCCCGGCGTAAGGCGAACGGTGCAATTCATCGGCTCCATGGTCGCATGCGCCAAGAACGGCAGTTCGTATTCGCCGTCGTACCTGTCGCCCTGCGTCAGGCCTTTGTCGACGTCACCGATCGATTTGGCGATGGCGCCGTCCTTCCGGCTTGCGGCGCGCAGATCGTCCCAAATATCGTTCGAGGTAAGCTGCGCGTTCGGGCCGTTGTCCCAGGTGATGACGAGTGCATCGAGACCCTTCTTCGCAGCATACATGTGATCGCCGACCACGGCGACCAGGTCGTCGAGCACGACGACTTTCTTTACGCCAGGAATATTCTTGGCCGCGCTGTCGTCGACATGCGCCACCTTGCCGCCGAACACCGGACTTTGCGCCAGCGTCGCGATTTTCATATCCGGTATTATCGCGTCGATCGCGTAGATAACCTTGCCGTCGGTCTTGTTGGGCGTATCGAGGCGCTTGAACGGCTTGCCGATCAGGGTGAAGTCCTTCGGATCTTTCAGCGGCGGGTCCGTCGGCGCCGACAGCGCAGCGGCGGCATCGGCAAGATCGCCGTAGGACGCCGTGCGTCCGGTTGCCGCGTGCGTGACTATGCCGTTTGCGGCGGTGCAGCTTGACGGATCGACCTGCCATTGCGACGCCGCAGCTTGAACGAGCATGGCGCGCGCTGTGGCGCCGGCGATCCGCAGTGGCTTCCAGAAGGCGCGGACGGAATTGGAATTGCCGGTGGCCTGAATGCCAAAAATCGGATTGCCGTAGAGCTTGTCGCTCGGCGGCGCGTGCTCCAGGACAACTTGCGACCAGTCGGCGTCGAGCTCTTCGGCCAGGATCATCGGTATCGCGGTATAGACGCCCTGCCCCATTTCCACTTGCGGCATGACCAACGTGGTCTTGCCGGCATGGTCGATACGAATAAAGGCATTGGGCGCGAACTGTCCGGCGGGATTATCGGGCGGCTGGTTCGGCTCGTTCGCCGCCCGCACCGGCAGATGGAAGGCCAGAACAAAGCCTCCCGCCAGTCCGGCTTTCAGCAGAGAGCGGCGCGAAGGCGAGGCGATTGTGGTGCGATCGTGCATATGATCACGCATGGGCGCGCTCCCTAGGCCTCGGCGGCGGCGCGCTTTATGGCCGCGCGGATGCGCACATAAGTGCCGCAGCGGCAGATATTGCCTGCCATCCCCGCATCGATATCGGCGTCATCCGGATTGGCAGTGGCGGCGAGCAGCGCCGCGGCCGACATGATCTGGCCAGACTGGCAATAGCCGCACTGGATCACTTCGAGTTCGAGCCAGGCCTTCTGAACCTTGGCGCCGGTTTCGGTTGCACCGATGCCTTCGATCGTCGTGATGGCGCGGTCACCGATCGAGCCTACTGCGAGCAGGCAGGAGCGAACCGGTTTGCCATCGATATGCACCGTGCACGCGCCGCATTGGGCGATCCCGCAGCCGAATTTGGTGCCGGTCAGACCGAGCAGGTCGCGCAGCACCCAAAGGAGCGGCATGTCCTCTGGCGCTTCGACATCATGGCTCTCGCCGTTGATATTGAGCTTTGTCACAGCGTACCTCTCCCGCTGCACCATCCCCGGCACGGATATTATGCGCGTTCGCTATGGAGTTGCCCAGCACGCTTTGGAATATCAGGATTGCTATAGGCCGTTAAACTGAGACAATCTGCAACACCGTGATGACCGATGTCGGCACTCTCGGGAATGTGATCAAAGATTCAAGCGCGCGAGATCCCTATTGTCGACTTATCGCCGCGATACGTCGAGGAAAGGCCGCGCCGCTTTCAGTTGGTTGAAACCACGGCATGACTATTTTCAGAGAGGCTTTCCGGGTCCCTCGGATTTCACGGGTGACACGCCTGAAACGACGAAGCGACCACAATGAAAATTCGACAGTCGCCTATTGAGACGCGCAAAATAGCCGGGAAAATGTTCTACGAGGCGGAGCGAACATCCGTCCTGCGAAGTCCGCCGCAAGCCCGCGTTGTCTGTCTATGCCGAATAATCATTTCGAGCGTCGACCCGCGGCAATCTTAGGGTCCACAGGGATTTGGAAGTAGTCTGATTTGGAAGATGTCTTGAGCATTTGATTTCGCTGGTACAGCTGGGTGGATTCGAACCACCGACCTCCGGACCACAGTAAGTTATTGGACGCCACACCCCGCCGCAACTACCCACATCATGCCACAGCGGACCCGCTGTTTTCCATTGTAAATGCAGCCAATTCGTGGGACCTTCTGAATTGAGCCACATTGGACCGCAGCAAGCCACAGCTTTGCAAGGTCCGCTACAGGTCCGCGTAGCCGCTGCGGACCTTTCAAGGGGGGTTCCATGAAACTGACCGAACAACGAATTGCGAGGATCGAGCCCGAGGCCGGCCAAAAAGATTGCCTTGTGTTCGACGATGAACAGCGCGGGCTTGCCGTGCGCGCGAGCTCGAAGGGCCGCAGGACCTATCTATGCCAGTACACGCTACACGGCCAAAAATATCGGGTGCCGCTTGGAGCATGTTCGGCACTGTCGTTGACCAAAGCACGGCAGGCCGCGGCCGCGGTCATGGGCGACGTTGCCAAGGGCCGCAATCCTCCCGCCGATCGGAAGGAAGCCGCCGCAGCTGAGCGGGCCAAGCGAGCGCGCGACCGCCTTACCTTGAGGGTGCTGATCGAGGATTGGCGGCGCCTTCATCTTGCCGGCCGGCGCCAGAGCTACGCCGATGAAGCGGTGCGCGCGCTGCATTCCGCTTTCGCGGATCGCTTGGACGACGCCGCAGAGGATCTGGACCGCTCCGCCGTTGTGCGTGCCCTGGACGCCTTGACCCGGCGCCACAAGCGAAAAAACGGGAGTTCCTGGTCACTCAGCACGCGCTCGCGGTTGGTGAGGCTCTTGCCGATCGGCAGCGCCGCAAACGGGTTGACCGCCACCGCACCGCGCTTCACCGCCCAAGCGTAGGCCGCGCGCCCATAGGCGGCCGTGCGGCCCGATTCACGACTTGCGCCGCACCGTCGCCACCGGATTGCAACGGCTTGGCGTGCGGCTAGAGGTAACGGAAGCGGTCTTGAACCATATCAGCGGCAGCCGCGGTGGCATTGCTGGCGTGTATCAGCGGCACGATTGGGCAGTAGAGAAGCGAGCGGCCTTGGATGCTTGGGCCGCTCATGTCGCCGCGATCGTTGACGGCGGCGCCGCAACCAATGTGGTGCAGCTATCGCGGGCGGTCTGACGTGCCGCGCGCAAAGGCATTCACGCAATCGGACGTTGACTTGCGGACGCAAGGCGCCAAGTTCTACACGGCGCCGATTAAGCGGCTTGTTGATCGGATCAAAGAAAAGAAGCCGCAAGGGTTCGACGCGGAAAAGCTATCGGCGCAAGTCTCTGTGGCACTCGACGCCTATGACGCGCACCTCGTCGCGACGGATCAAGAGCGGCCGGCAAATATCATCGCCGCTCTTTCCGGCGGCGAGAAATTGGCAACCGAATTGGTCTTTTGGTTGCGGTCACTGCCGCAGAATGTGCGTTTTCAACTGAAAACGCCGAATGC
>JBAPZR010000995.1:0-1523 GCA_049285335.1 Xanthobacteraceae bacterium
GCCACACTCGGCGCCATCGGCTCATTTGTTGGCGGCGCTACTGGCATCGCCGCGTTCGCGTCGTCGCTGTTCACCCAGACAAACTCGAATAACAAAAAGCGGTGGTCATTGCGCACGTCGCTCGAAATCGCGATCCACCGGCCGTTTTTCACCATCGTTCACCCACCGCCGTATTATTGCGGCAAGTTCTTGAAAGTTGTGCATGATCAAAAAGACGTGGGGCCGGCCTGATGCGCAGGAACCGACCCCGCAACGCTGTCTACAATCATGTAACCCAGGTGGTGCCAGGGGCCAGCGTGATATCGACCGAGGGAACACCCCGGCCGACTAAACCGGCAACCAATCGCCCCTCAGTGTTGTTCCGCGGCAGTTTGGCGCGGTCGTCCCGCGGCTGTCGTTCCACGAATCGCCCCAATTCCACTCATAGTGAGCGTATGGTTTGGGGTGAAGCCGGCGCATTATTTGTCGTCGCCTGTTTTTGGGCGGTGACGCTTTTCATGGTGGTGCACGGGAAGCGAGCCTAGCGGAGCGGCCGGCATCGCTTGCCCCAGGCACAAATAAGCCGCCCCCATTGCTGAGGGCGGCCCATTTATATTGCGAGCACGTCATTCAGGGTTTGGTCGTCCGTTTTCGGGATGCCCTTTCACGCTTGCCGCTGTAGTCCGGTTCGAGTTCGTGCGGTTAGTTTGCGCGGCTCGGGTTGGCGGCGCGGATACCGGAAGCAACGGGTCACGTCGTGTCTTTGCGATGTGACTCACCGATTGCCTGATCTCTGACCCACCGATCCAGGTTCGGATGTCGAGGGTAATATCGCGCGGCCTCTGCCACAGATCGCTTCTCGATTACAAAGAACGCCGCGACTACGGCTATGGCCACTACGGTGTAGATGATGTAGGAAATATTCATGGGTGTACTCCGATTGAGGTACGTGTGACCAGAGCTCGCGGCGTTCGCCTTATCCGAGCTTGCGAGCGGATTGTCTTCCCTTCGCCCCGACTTCGGTGCGAAATCACCTTAAAATGGTGAAACCTGTCGTGGAAGGGTGAGCTCACTGACCGGTAGAGTCTGTATAGAATTGCTCAGGAGCAATGCCCGAGCGTCGACCTGGCTCTTCCTCATAATAGACATAGGCCAGCTTCTGCCTGCTGCTGTCCTTCACGACGAAGGCGGAGCCGGTGCCAGTGTCCTCGACTAGCAGGGAGCTGGGAAGAGGCGAGCCATCACTAAGGCTGAATCCCTTAGTGCATCGGGCCTTCGCGAATCTGAAACCTCCGTTCAAGCCACTCGCGCTTTTTGGAAACGTCGGATGCTAGCTCGGCAGAGAATCACCTAACTATTTCGCCGCGCCTTGGCTCGTGCATGTTGGCTAAGGTAGTCGTCAGCAACTCCATTAGGGCGGCGGCCAGAACTTCAAGGTCGGCCAAATTCATCGGTTTTGGTTTCCCAACGCCAGCGGCTTTCTGCAGCCGACGAAGCATGGCGTCTCTGCGGGGGCCAAACTCCTTCAGGAATCTCGCCGTATC
>JBAPZR010000996.1:0-8066 GCA_049285335.1 Xanthobacteraceae bacterium
GAGGATTTCCTTGCCTTTGGGATGCTTGGAATCGATCGTGATCGAACGCTTGCTGCCGTTGAGCATCGTGAAATAAAGGCTATCGGCGCCCTTCACGTCGCGCAATTGGCCGCGCGTGATGTCGCCCGTTCCCGGCCGCTCCACCTTGATCACGTCGGCGCCCATATAAGCGAGGAGCTGGGTGCAGGTGGGGCCGGACTGCACATGCGTGAAGTCAAGGATGCGAACGCCGTCGAGTGCCCTGCCCGCTTGGCCGAACGGCTTTGAGGTCGCGCGTGGCAATTTCGCCGCCGTCTTGCTGGCGCGCAGACTAACCACTTTGCCCGACGATTTCTTCGCCGCGTTTTTGGTTTTCGCCGCCTTGGTTTTCGCCGGTTTGGATTTTGCTTTCGCGACCTTCGCGATTGCATTTCGCTTTGCCATCGACTTTCTCCCGATTCCGCTCGAATTCATCTACTTCTTGCGCACGACGCTTTGCGGGTTGAGGTTACCGATGCGGCCGCTCTCGGTGCCGGCCGCCGGGTCGATCATCGCATTGATGAGCGTCGGCTTGCCGGAATCCATCGCCGCGTTGACGGCGCGGCTCAGCTCGTCCGGCGTCGTCACGTTGACGCCAACGCCGCCGAAGGCTTCCATCATCTTGTCGTAGCGCGCGTCTTTGACGAAAACGGTCGTCGCAGGATCGGCGCCGCCGGTGGGATTGACATTGGTCCCGCGATAGATGCCGTTGTTGTTGAAGATGACGGTGCAGACCGGCAGGTTGTACCGGCAGACCGTCTCCACTTCCATGCCCGAGAAACCGAAGGCGCTATCGCCCTCGACCGCGAGCACGGGCTTTCCGGTCTCCACCGCGGCGGCGATGGCAAAGCCCATGCCGATGCCCATGACGCCCCAGGTGCCGACGTCGAGACGCTTACGCGGTTGATACATGTCGATCACGCCACGCGCGAGATCGAGCGTGTTGGCGCCTTCGTTGACGAGGATGGCGTCCGGCCGCTCCTTGATGACGGTGCGCAGCGCGCCGAGCGCGCTGTGGAAGTCCATCGGCGCTGAATTCTTCATCAGCCGCGGCGCCATCTTGGCGATGTTTTCTTCCTTCTTCGCCTTCACTGCGGCGAGCCAATCGGCCGGCGCGGCCGGCCACTTGCCGTCGATGCCTTCGAGAAGCGCCGCGACGCAGGAGCCGATATCGCCGACGAGCGGAGCCACGATTTCAACGTTGCTGTCCATCTCTTTGGGCTCGATATCGATCTGAATGAATTTCTTCGATCCGGGCTCGCCCCAAGTCTTGCCCTTGCCGTGCGACAGGAGCCAGTTGAGCCGCGTGCCGATCAGCATGACCACGTCGGCCTCTTTCAGCACGGTGGACCGCGCGGCGCCCGCGCATTGCGGATGCGTATCGGGCAGGAGTCCCTTGGCCATGCTCATCGGCAGGAACGGAATACCGGTCCTTTCGACGAGCGCGCGGATTGCGTCATCGGCCTGCGCATAGGCCGCGCCCTTGCCGAGAATGATCAGCGGGCGCTTGGCGCTTTTGAGAAGATCAAGCGCCCGTTTGACCGCGGCCTGCGCGGGAATTTGCGCCGGCGCCGGGTCGATGACCTTGACGAGCGACTTAGCGCCGGCCTGAGCGTCGATGACCTGCGACAGGAGCTTGGCAGGCAGATCGACATAGACGCCGCCCGGACGGCCGGAGACGGCGGCACGGATCGCGCGCGCCACGCCGATGCCGATATCGGCGGCGTGCAGCACGCGGAACGCCGCCTTGCACAGCGGCCGCGCGATCGCGAGTTGATCCATCTCCTCATAGTCGCCCTGCTGCAAATCGACAATCTCCCGCTCCGAGGAGCCGCTCATCAGGATCATCGGGAAGCAGTTTATCGTGGCGTTGGCGAGCGCCGTGAGACCGTTGAGAAATCCGGGCGCCGACACGGTGAGGCAGACGCCGGGTTTTTTCGTCAGGAAGCCGGCAATGGCGGCGGCATTGCCGGCGTTTTGCTCATGCCGGAACGAGATGACGCGGATGCCTTCGGCCTGCGCCATGCGGCCCAGATCCGTGATCGGGATGCCGGGCACGCCATAGATCGTCTCAATGCCGTTGAGCTTAAGAGCATCGATAACGAGATGAAAACCGTCGGTCAGATCCCGCTCTGCCGTTTCGAGTTGCCTCTTTACCGCGGCCTCAGCCATGACGAAACTCCATGCGTCTTCTTTGTCCTGTCTATCTTCAGTCCAGATAATCGGCGTATTTGGCGACGTGCTCGGCAAGGCCGAGCGCGTGATCGCGCACCAGCGTCTCGGCGCGGACGATGTCGCGCGCCTCCAGCGCCTCGATGATGTGCATGTGATCGCGGATCGAGCGGTCGGCGCGATCCTTCTCGCCGATCGTTTTTCTCCTGATCATCCGCATATGGGTGAACAGATTCTCAGCGAGCTGAACGAGCACCGAATTGCGGCTCAGCCGGACGATGGTCTGGTGGAACCCGATATTGACTTCCGAATATTCGTCGAGATGGGCGCCGAGTTCTCCGTTCTCGAACGTGGCGAACATCCGGCGCAAAGAGGCGATCTCCTCGGCGCTTGCATTTTTGGTAACGAGGCGGGCCGCCATGCTCTCGAGCGCAGCCCAGGCGGTGATCAGCTCGATCACTTCGCGTTTGGTCTTGCGCACCACATAGAGGCCGCGGCGCGGCACCGAACGCACGAATCCCTCGCGTTCGAGCTGCGCCATCGCCTCGCGCACCGGGGTGCGGCTGATACCGAACTCTTCCGCGAGGCTGCGTTCATCGAGGCGGATTTCGTCCCGGCTGCCATAGACATCCATGCCGACGATGACGGACTTGAGCGCGGCATAGGCCTTATTTTTGAAGCTAAACGAGGTGTCGATCGGCTCCAAGCGAGGGCGCGCCGCGGCGGCGCCATCGCGCGTCACCGGATGGTGGCCCTGATGATGGGCCGCAGCATCGTTCTCAACATCGCGTTTGGCGCTGAGCTTGGGGCTGACTTTCTGGCCGGCTTTCTGGCCGACTTTGGCGACTGAGAAACGATGCACACCGGAAGACATCAAAGACGCTCGCAAAAGACGCTTCGCAACCCTTAAGGACGCGATCTTGTGGCCGCGTTCGGGGCGGTAGCCATAGCGTACTATAATACATTATGCCAGAGCGGAAATGCCCATTTTCCGGGGCTTTTCAAGTTTCAGGGCTTTTCAAGCCAGCTATGAAAAGGGCGCGGCATAACCGCGCCCTCAAAGCCGACCGGCAGGTCCCGGGCGATCAGGAGCGTCGCATGGCGCGCGCCCGCATCGGTTTGAGCACAAAAAGCGCCAAGCCGACGACGATGAAGTTCATCAGCGCGGTGACGACGAACACCATGTGCCAGCCGCCGGTCGACGATTTGATCAGGTTCGCAACCGGCACCAGGAAGGCCGAAGTCCCTTTGGCAGTGTAGAGCAGACTCAGATTCACCGTGGCGAATTGCGGACCGAAACTGTCGGTGCAGGTCGAGGGGAACAGACTGAAGATTTCGCCCCAGGTGAGAAAGATCAGCGCGGCAAAGAGCACGAAGGCCCAAGGCGCCGTTCCCAGCGAGCCCAGCAACCAGTAGGACACGCCGCCAAGTCCGAACGCGAGCGCCATGGTGAGCTCGCGTCCGATCGAATCCGAAATCCAGCCGAACAAAGGCCGCGCGGCGCCGTTGGCGATATTGTCGATGATCAGCGCCGCCGTCAGCGTGGTCGCGCCCCAGAACACGATTTCGTTGCCGACCTTGAAGTCCGACGCGATCGGCGCGATCTGCGCGGTCGCCATCAGCCCGCTCGCCGATACCATGACGAACATGATGTAGAGCAGCCAGAATATCGGCGAGGCGAGCACTTCCTTCGGCGTAAAGCTCTTTGCCGACTGCGCGACTTTCGGCGCCGGCGCGACCGCCGTTTCGCCGGGATCCGGCCCGCGCAGTAGCATGGCAAGCACAAAGACAACGGTGCCCTGCACGATGCCGAACCAGAAGAATGCAGTGTTGTAGCCGAAATTCTCGATCACATAGCGGATCGGGATCACGGTGAGCGCAGCGCCCGCACCGTAGCCGGCTGCCGTCAAACCGACCGCCAATCCGCGCCGATCGGTGAACCATTTGACGGCCAGCCCAACGCAGGTCGCGTAAACCGCGCCGCCGCCGATTCCCGAAATGGCGGCGCCGAGATAAAGCATTTCAAGCGACGAAGCGTAGGAATTGATGACCCAGCCGATCGCGACGGCAATGCCGCCGAAACTCACCATGATTTTGGGTCCACGTTCCGGCCCGAGAACGTCGACAATCCAACCTTCGATCGGCGTGAGCCAGGTTCCCAAGGCGATGAAAATCGCGAAGGCGAATTGAATCGAAGCAATTGACCAGCCGTGCGCCTTGTTCAACGGATTGACGAACAGCGTCCACCCGTATTGCAAATTGGCGATCATCACCATGCAAATAACGCAGATCGCAAGATAGCCCCAGCGTGTCGAACGCGCCTCTGCGCGCGAGACCGTCGATGCCACTGTCATGAGCGTTTGTTCCTCCGAGTTTTCTTATCGATTACGAGTTTTTTATTGCTTATTTTTAGTTGCGGGCGGATTTGCCGCCAAGCGATAAATTTTGTCATGTGAATCTTTTGCACGCGCGTGGCTAATCGCCGCAACTGTGTAACAAGCGGCCTATCTCCTGCCCGGACAACGCGAAATGGACTGATGGCATGGCAGGCTCGCGCTGCGGCGCGAGCGGAAAAGCGTGCGGTGCACAACCGTTGCACGCAACACATGACATGCAACACATGGCGCGACGCACGACATACCGCCCATAGTATAATGTGTCGGAACACCCGATCCGGGACCACGCCGCACGATGTACGAGGTCACCAACCAACCGCCGCCGCTTGAGCCGTACAATCTCCTGCAATCCGACCAACTGCTGCGCGCGGCTCTATCACGCGAGCGCGCCGGGTGGGCGGAGGGTGATCTGGCCGCGCTCGGCAAGACGCTCGGCGAAACTGAAACTGTCCGACTGGGCTTCGAAGCCAACAGGAATCCTCCGCTTCTTCGCGCGTTCGACCGCTACGGCCATCGCATCGACGAAGTCGAATTCCATCCCGCTTGGCACAGGCTGATGACGATCGCCGTCGAAGCCGGACTTCATGCGAGCCCGTGGGCGGATCCACGGCCGGGAGCGCACGTGGCGCGGGCCGTCGGGACCTACATGCTGGCGCAGGTCGAAAGCGGCGTGTACTGCCCCATCGCGATGACCTATGGCGCGGTGCCCGCGTTGCGCCGCACTCCGGCTTTGGCGGACGAATGGCTGCCGCGCATCTTCGCCCGCCATTACGACCCGCGCTTTCGCCCGGCGAACGAAAAAACCGGCGCCTTGATCGGCATGGCCATGACCGAAAATCAGGGCGGATCGGATTTACGGACCAACACGACGCGAGCGGAGCGCATCGAAGACGACGGCCCGCGCCGTCTGTTTCGTCTGAGCGGACACAAGTGGTTTATGTCGGCGCCGATGTGCGACGCCTTTTTAGTGCTCGCACAATCGCAAGGCGCCTTGAGCTGCTTTCTGGTGCCGCGCTGGACCCGCAACGGCAAACGCAACGCCATCCACATCGAGCGCCTGAAAGACAAGCTCGGCAATCGCTCCAATGCGTCGAGCGAAGTGGAATTCGTCGCGGCCGAAGGCGAACTCGTCGGCGAAGAAGGCCGCGGCGTCCCGACCATCATCGAAATGAGCACTTATGCGCGGCTCGATTGCGCGATCGGTTCATCGGGCCTGATGCGCCAAGCCGTGGCGCAGGCGATCCATCATGCCTCGCATCGCGTTGCTTTCCAGAAAAAGCTGATCGACCAAAGGCTGATGACCAATGTGCTAGCCGATCTCGCATTGGAATCCGAAGCCGCCACCGTGCTGACAATGCGGCTAGCGCGCGCTTATGACGAGAACGACGAGGCGGCCTTGATCTGGCGGCGCGTTCTGACGCCCGCGGTCAAATTCTGGATTTGCAAACGTGCGGTGCCGGTGGTGGCGGAGGCGTTGGAGGTGCTTGGCGGCAACGGCTATGTGGAAGATTGCGTGATGCCGCGCCTTTATCGCGAGACCCCGGTGAACTCGATTTGGGAAGGATCGGGCAATGTCATGTGTCTCGATGTGCTCCGCGCGATGGAGCGGACGCCGGGCGCGATGGACTTGTTGCACCGGGAGCTTGCCGAAACCACGCATGCCGACAAGCGGCTGCGGAACACCGCCGCGCGTTTGCAGCGGCGGCTGGCGCCGGGGGAGCGGAACGACGAGTCGCAGGCGCGCGCCATCGTGCGCGATCTCGTCCTGGCCGTGCAGGCTGCGCTCTTGCTTCGGCATTCGCCCGCGCCGGTCGCCGAAGCTTTTTGCGCCTCGCGCTTGGGCGACGACCCCGGCGGCGCTTTCGGACTGCTCGCCTCCGGGAGCGATTTTCGCGCCATTGTGGATCGTGCGGCGCCGCGGCTTCCGTAAGTTAAATTTTGGCGCGAGATGATTTTTAGTCGAGCCGATATTCCGCTCTAATTAATTGTTTAAGCATGATCTTTTCCGAAAGCCGGTTCCCACTTTTCGGGATCGTGCTCTAGTGCCGCGCGACGGAGCCCGTCGCATCTTCCTCGCGAAACTCGCCGTCATACTCCATGACGTTGCGCATCAATTGTTCGATCATTTGCTGCCGGACCGCGGAGGTTTGAGTGCTGGTCAACTCCGCCACGGTCTTGGCGATGGCGGCGAGCACTTCATCGGTGTCGATCTTGTCCGGCTCGCTCCCGGCCGCGGGATATTCGGCGAAGAAATCGTCGATCAATTCGACCATCATGCAATGCAGGCACGGGCGCTCGTCTGATCCTTGGTCTTCGGGCATGAACGGAATCCTTTCGGCCCCAATATAGGGACTATTTCAGGCGATTGTCGCGCTTGGAAAGCCTATTTGTCTCTGCCTGGATTGGATTGACCGGCGGATTGAAAGCCAGCGGGCGCGCGGTCGCGGCTATTCGCCGGACCCGGCAAAGGCGAGTTGCCTTTCCAACCGCCGGCCTTGCGCCATGGTATCGAGGCGGGTCCGCGCGTGCTGCCGTTCGGCGCAATATTGGGCCCACCGCCGCAAGAGTTCGCCTTGTTTGGTCCCGCCGAAGCGTTGGATCACCAGACCGAACCTGCCGAGGAAGTGCCGGAACAATTCGTCTTCGAGCGAAACGACGGCTTCAACCGAGCCCGGATTTCCCTGACGGGCGCAGCGACCGTAAAGCTGCCGGTCGATGCGCGTGGAATCGTGAAACTCGGTCAAAATGACATGGAGCCGCCCATCTCCACGACCTCCGGGCCAAGCTGAATATCGGTCCCGCGTCCCGCCATGTTGGTCGCAACCGTGATCCGCGAGGGCTGTCCCGCCTGCGCCACGATTTCCGCTTCGGTGCGATCCTGCCGCGCATTGAGGACGGTATGGCGCGAAAGACCGGAAGCGGTGAGGCGCTCGCTGACCGCCTCGGAAGCGGCCACCGAGCGCGTGCCAATCAGCACCGGGCGCCCGGCTTGCGTCACTTCCCGCGCCCGCTCGATCACTTGGCGCCATTTTTGATCGGCATTGTTGTGAAGCGTGGTACCCAGATGGCGCCGCCGTAAGCCGCGGTGTGGCGGGATTTTCACGACGCGTAGCCCATAGACCGCAAGCAATTCGCCGGCCGCTTCGCGCACAATGCCGGTTTGAAAGAATCAAATTCCGAATCGCGCCGCCAAGGCTGGCAGAAACATTATTTCCGCGGTACCTCGCCGGCGAACGCTCGGGCGCGCGAGCATCAAAGCAAGCTTTCCCTGCAGAACTTCGTGGAAGAAAAATCCAACAAACCGCCGACGCCGTGATCTCCGTTTCGGGCCCGGCGCCGGTCGATTTAGGCAGCCTGCTGCGCCAGCCGATCCATCTCGCGCTGCACCAGCTGCCGATAAAGGCCTTCGCGGCGCATGAGCAGATCGGGCGATCCGTCCTGAACGACACGACCGGCCTGCAGGACGACGATGCGATCGAA